>NZ_JBHUCN010000009.1:9428-209557 GCF_042677725.1 Rothia amarae | reverse complement strand
AGGCTTACATATTTTTTTCTTGGTTTGGTTGTGTTTGCGTCCACTGTATGGTTTTGAAATAACAAAACACTCTTCTTCAACGAAGAAGATAGGCACATGTTAATTTCATAGATTTGCGGTGATTATATCGCAGGGGAAACGCCCGGTTCCATCCCGAACCCGGAAGCTAAGACCTGTTGAGCCGATGGTACTGCACTGGGGACGGTGTGGGAGAGTAGGTTATCGCCGCATTACTTTTAGAAGGCCTTGGAGCATAGCTCCGAGGCCTTTTTTCGTTTAATAAACAGATACACTGAAGGCTTTCTAATAGTTTACTGAGAAAGTATGTTCTAAGGTGGTTACTCCTTGAATACTCCAGTATTCTGAAGAAGACAGTAATCAGAAGAAAGTGAGAACCCGGTGGCGAAAGACAGAAACGTCTCATCCGCTGACGATGCCCGTGTGCGCGCCCGTCAGGTAGCCTCAAAGCAGGCGAAATCGACGTCCAAATCTGGATCAGGCTGGATTAAAGCAACTGTAGCTCTACTGGTGGTAGCGATCGTTGCGATCGTTGCAATCGTTATGGTCAATTCAAAGTCCAAAGAGATTGCCGAATCAGGTCCCGTACCTGCCAGCGCCAATCAGTATGGCGGCATCGTGATGGATAAAGACGGAATTGTTAAAGATGCCTCATCTGAGCCCAGCCGTGATTTCAACTCACTCTATTCAGCATCTGCATCAGCTACCCCATCGGGTGAGTCTACTGCAGCGCCCGTCCCGCTTGGTCTTCCCGATCCCGAAAAAGCTCGTAAAGAAAGCGGTCCCGTAACTCTGACTGTTTTCCAGGACTTCAACTGCATCCACTGTGCTCAGTTTGAACAGGAATACGGTGAAGAAATCCAAAAGCTTATTGACGAAGGCAAAATTAAGCTTGAGGTCCGTAACCTCACATTCCTCGATGCAGCCCACCCCGGTGAATACTCAGCTCGCACAGCTAACGCTGCTTACTCCGTTGCTAACCAGGTGTCCACCGACGATTACCTGAACTGGCAGCGCGAAATGTTCACCCACCAGGGCAACGTTCTGAAGAACGACGAAATCATCGATATTGCTTCTAAATACGGCGCTGACATCAAAGAAGACATGGACAACAATACCTGGCATCCGCTAGTGAGCGTTGTGACCCCCGAGTCATCTATGAACGGAGTGTCCGGCACCCCGACTGTTTACGCAGACGGACAGCAGTACACCAGCAAGGACTTTACCGGTTGGATTAACAAGATTATCTCCGAAAAAGGAAAAGCATAATCTGTAGATAACCGCTAAACTATTAGAGGTTTTGTAGGGACAGCTACTTACCGCGGTAACTCGTGGGGTAGCTGTCTCTTTTTCGTGTGAAGGAGAAGCATGAATAGGAACGTCCAGCTCTTTATCGATTGCGACCCAGGCATCGATGATTTGATGGCGCTCGTCTACGCCGCAGCTCATCCCCGCGTAGATATTGTGGGAGCAGTCGCCTCGGGCGGGAACGTGTCTACCGAAACAGTAGCTCGGAACTTACGGGGTGTCTTGCACCTCGCCGGCGTTCCAGATGTGCCTTGGGCCTTGGGTGCGAAAGACCCTCTGGGGCAACGTCTTACTACTACAGAAGAAACTCACGGTCCCTTTGGCACAGGGTACGCTCAGCTACCCCTACAGGCAGAACCCACCAACCGGGGTATGGGGGAGGGGGCACAACTCTGGGTGGACATGGCCAACACCTACCCTGGGGAGCTGGACGCCGTCGTTCTCGGGCCTTGCACCAACCTGGCGTTAGCGCTCGACCTAGACCCGGAGTTGCCTTCTAAACTGCGAAGCCTGTACATCATGGGTGGCGCCTTGAACCACACGGGCAATACTATGCCCACCACTGAGTGGAACATCCATACTGACCCAGAAGCGGCATATAAAGTATTTGAAACGTTTTCTCAATCAGGACTGAAATGTTACCCGGTTCTGTGCCCGCTTGATCAAACCGAGAAGAACGAGATGACCCCTGAGCTAAGAGCGCGACTGTGTGCGGGGGAGGCTCCCGTCCTCAAAGCTTTGGACGACGCGTTGCAGTTCTATATGGAGTTTCACGAGAGCGATGGACTGGGATTTATCGCCCACGTTCATGATCCATTTGTAACGGCTCTGGCAGTGAACGATTCGCTCCGAACTAAGGGCGAATCCGAAGCTTTGATGTTGGGGGAGTCGACTGCCACAACTATTGACGTGGAATTGGATGGCCGGCTCACCCGCGGGCAGACGGTCGCCGACTGGCGCAGACGGTGGAACCGCGAACACAACGCAAGAGTACTGACATCTGCGGATACCGAAGAATTTTTTCAACACTATATCGACACGGTGCGAAAAGCATTCGCCCTATAACCGAGGAGAAAAGCATGGCAGAAAGAAACGCGACGTCTGGGCAGAGGCTTTCGCCAATGGGTGAGAGTCTCGGTAATCATGAACAAACTCAACATACTCGAGGGACGCACACCCTATTGAACGTGCTGGGGGCACTCGTCATTGCGGGGACTTACCTCTTTACCGTCCTGAGTGCGGGCGGTGGTGCTGAGGATATGACGGTTTCCCTGCCCCTGGTTAGCGGATACGCCGTGGGCGCGATTTTGCTACTCCTAGGAAACCTCCAACGAATTCCACTCTCAGCAGTAGCACTGATACCTTTTGCCGTTGCCTTTAACATCGTGCTAGGTCAGATTGTTGGATTCTCGGGAATCCCACTTTATCTTGACTCCATCGCAACTATCTTGGTGGGTTACCTGGCTGGTCCAGCAGCAGGGGTGCTGACCGGCGTCGTCACTAATCTTGCCTGGGGCCTGACCATCAACCCCACGACTATTCCTTTTGCCGCAGGAGCTGCCGTCATCGGTGTATTGGCAGGTATTGCCGGGCAACATCGTTTGTTGGAGCGCTGGTGGACCGCCCTGCTGGCAGGATTTGGCACAGGTATTGTGGCGGGTTTCTTAGGCGCGCCGGTAGCTGCATTCGTTTTTGGTGGCGGGCAAGGTGTAGGTACTGGATCGCTCGTCGCCGTTTTACAGGCAACCGGACAGTCTTTGTTGGGCGCGGCTACCCTGCAATCCTTGCTTTCTGATCCGCTGGATAAGGCAATTGCCTTCTTACTGGTATGGGCGGTTGCCAAGACTATACCTCAGCGGGTGAAAAACCAACTCAAAACTCGATGAAGTTACTCGAACACGGGAATGGGCTCTGGGGTGGTCTTCATCCGCAAACCTGGGTTGTTATCGGATTGAGTTTCATCGTGGTGGCGTTGGCTCCACTGTCGATTTGCGCTCGTATTATTCTGTGGTTGACGGGTTGTGTGCTTTTGTTGGGAGCAGGGCAGGGACGCCGTCTGCTACTTCTCCTGTTAGGGCTGGCGCCGGTTGCCGGGATGTCCTTTCTCATTCAAGCTGTTAGCTTCAACGGGATGCGGGTTCTCGCTCAATGGCAGCCATTTGCCGGATTGAACTTTGCGGTGACGTTGGAGGGTCTACATTTTGGTGTTTTGCTGGCTTTGCAGGTTCTTTGCTTTGGAACCGGATGTGCGCTGATATCGCTGACCACCACTGCGGCTGGGTTGCGCACGGCGCTGGGGAAGTGGCGTCTCCCGCCGAGGCTCATTTACTTGATTGTGGCGTCCTTGAACGCGCTTTCTCAACTGCAACGGTATGTAGCTATTGCGCGGGAAAGCGAGCGGGCTCGGGGTCTTGAGCGCAGAACGCTCGGGGGTAACGTGCGGCTTGCGGTGAAAACCGCGACGACCGTTTTTACTCTGGTTCTGTTAGAGCATGAAGACCGTGGAAAATCGTTGGCGCAACGTCGAGTAGAGATGCCCGGGCATCGTATTTTTCTACGAACCTACGCCGATTCGCGTGGGCAGAAGGTTGCGCGTTGGATATTGCCCGCTCTGGCTATTGGGTTGGTTTTGCTTGCTTATGGAGGTGTTCTTTGAAGCAGACTATTGACGCTCGGGCTCTGATGGCGGCGGATCTGAACGAGCCGGAATTTCAATCGGCGCGCATTCTGATTTATGGGGGTCGAAATAGCGGGAAATCAGGGCTTGCCGAGCGTTTTGCGCATCGGTGGGGTGCTCTCGTCCAAGGTGCGAATGCTCAGGCGCAACTGAGTGCGCTGTGTTCAACCGTTGCCGAAGAGATTGCTCTGGGGCTAGAAACGACGGTGGCAACGCGGGATGAAATGACCGTTCGGGTTGAGAGCGCCGCCGAGTCGCTGGGAATTTCACATGTGTTAGAACGGAATCCCCTGCAACTTTCTGGTGGGCAGTCGCAGCTGGCGGTGCTTGCATGTTCTGCGGCAATGCAACCTGCGGTATGGGTGATGGATGAGCCTTTCACCGGCTTGGACGACTCCGCGCGAATCCGAGTGCTTGCTCTGTTGAAAGAGTACGAGGGGAGTGTGGTGTGGACGTCGGTCAGGCCGTCCGAAGCTGAGCTGAACCTGGCGACTCATCAGGTGAAGCTGGCTTCTGCGGATGCTGTTCAGATGACGGCGGCGCGAGTTGAGGATTCGACAGACCGAATTTTTGAACTTTTAGTGGAAGAGATGCGCTCGAACGAAGCGGCAAATCTTCCAGCGTTGCACGTGAAACAGTTAGCCGTGCATCCTCAGCCGCACGATAGGCGGAGAATCTGGGGTAAGCGTGACGCTCCGCAACCGATATTTTCTGGGCTCGATATTGAGCTTCATCGCGGGCAAATTCTGGCTATTCAGGGCGCTAATGGTGCAGGTAAGAGCACTCTTTTGCGCACGCTCGCTGGACTCATACCTTCGGTGGGCGGGGAGTTTTTGGTTGCCGGTAGGTCTCTTGCGGGGGCAGATGCTGCCCAGCGAGTAGGACTCGTCTGTCTTGCTGCCCAGTATCCAGCCCACCATTTTCTCGCCAGCTCGGTAGCAGCGGAGATTTCTTTAGGGCCGGCGGGGCAAAGTTCGCAGGCGCTACGGTCTGAATTATTAGGTGCAGTGGGGCTTGCAGGAAAAGAAGAGGAGCATCCTCAGGACCTTTCGCCTGTTGAACAGCACCTACTAGCTTTGGCGACGGCTATTGCCGCGCGTCCTGCCGTATTGCTTGTGGACGAGCCGACGGCGCGTTTGGACGAGTCTGGCGTGAGCCAAGTGGTTCGATTGCTGAACGCATACTGCGCAGCTGGCGGCGCTGTTGTGGTGGCGACGCACGATGCTGAGTTCCTGGCGCGGGTGAAGCATCGCTCGCTGAATCTCTAACGAGGTGTGAGCGCGCCGACAATGCGAAACTAGCACGCTATGCGGTAGTATGGACGAGTTGCGTTTTTCGCTTCGCCTCCTTAGCTCAGCTGGCCAGAGCACCTGTCTTGTAAACAGGGGGTCACCGGTTCGAATCCGGTAGGGGGCTCTTTTTTCTGCCCAAAAATCGGTGTTATATATTCAAGCCCCGCTGCTTTACGTAACAAAGCTCCGCATATTCAGCCCGCGCGGCGTCCACTTGTAATATATGAAACGTCCCCCGTCGTTCTCCGCCTAGGAAACCGGCAATACACTCGTATTAACACCTGAAGAGGTAAAACATGAACCCCAATGAAGAAAACAATGGCGCTTACGGCTTTCTCGTGTTTGCTTGGCTGCAGCTCGCCATCGCTATCACCATGATGATTATCGGATTGTGGACCTTGAAAGAACCGCTGATGGTGAAGGGCTACTATTTCATTACGTCCGTCCTTCTTGTGGGGGGATCCATCACCGCTATGAAGGCCACCTACGACTACAACCGCCACAAGGCATACCGCGAACGTGTAGCTTCGCGTGGTTTCGAAAACTAAAAAGCTCTCACAACCTTTCAAATAAGTGCCTCGAAAGAACGAATCTTTCGGGGCGCTTTGTCGTCTGCGTTGTGCTCGTCAGCCGGATACGCACCTCAACCTGCCTACTCTTGACAGACAGAAATAATAAACGCATAAAAATCTTTCCAAATACCGGCAATAAGTTGGTAGAGCCCCCAAAATTCGCATATTCTAGGGAGGTGCTTAGGCACACCTAACTTAAACAGGCAGTGGGGCGGTCCCCACTAGATTTTGGAGAACTGTCTCATGGTTTCACTTTCACGCGGAGCTTTCCTCAAAGCCGCTGCAGCCACCGCTGCCGCCGGACTCCTCGCAGGCTGCTCAACCGGATCCAAAGATGCATCCGATTCCAGCGCTTCCGCCTCTACCGAGCCCTACACCATCAAGCACGCTTTCGGTGAGACTAAATTTGATGCCGTACCCCAGAAAATCGCCATCGTGCAGAACTGGCAGAACCCCGACGCCGTACTAGCTCTAGGCGTAGTACCTGCAGGTACGCCCGTCGTGGCATGGGGTGGTAACGAGAACCAGTCCACCCCCTGGTTCGACAAAAAACTCGAAGAACTCGGTGGCAAACAGCCCGTTCGCTATGACGAGACCGACGGCCCCAATTACGAAGAACTCGCAAAGCTTGAACCCGACGCGATCTTCTGCCCCTACGGCGACATGAGCCAGGAAATCTACGACAAGCTCAAGGGCATCGCCCCCGTTGTTCCCGCACCTGAGGGTGTAGGTTCCTGGGCAGCTTCATGGCAGCAAACCGTTGAAATGGCGGGCAAAATGCTGAAGAAAGAAGATGAGGCAAAGAAGCTCATCGAAGACACCGAAGCGAAGCTCAAAGAAAAGGGCGCCGAATACGAGAACCTGCAGGGTGCAACCTTCCTCTCGGGCGCTTTTGACACCGAAAAGAACACCTTCGGCGCATACACCTCCCAGGACACCCGCCCCCGCTTCTTCTCCATGATTGGCATGGAACAGGCATCCTACATGAAGGACAAAGAAAAGGATTCCAAGGCCTTTTTCCTCGATATTTCCGCTGAAGTTATCGACTCCGTCGAAGCCGACGCCGTATGGGCATGGGTCAATGCAGAGGGCGACATCGAAAAGGTCAAGTCCAACGACCTCTTTGCGCAGATGCCAGCGATGAAGCACGACGCCGTCGTCTTCGAAGCTGACAAGACTGCTGGTTTGGCGCTTTCCGCAGCTTCACCGCTCTCGCTCGTCTGGGCTGTCGAGGAAACTCCCATCCTCGAGAACATGTCCAAGGCTGTTGAGAACACCAAGAAAGCATCCTAACTTTTCACACCCCTCCAAGGCTGCTCGCGGCGATTGCCCCGGGCAGCTTTGGGCGTTTATTGATCAAGGATTTTTATGTCCACCTCGCTGGCACACACTGCCCGAGAAAAACCACATACCCGGCGGCAAAGAACCCTAGCGGTGACTGCGGCTCTTGTGGTTCTTCTGGCGCTCGTAGTGGTTTCCTCTATCTTCTGGGGAACACGCGATGTTGGTGTGAATACAGTGTGGAATTACTTTACTCACGCAGACTTACCTGCCATGACCGAGGCTGTTCTTGACCAGCGCAGTGTGCGCACGCTGTGGGCTGGAACCATCGGGGCGGCGCTGGCGCTTGCCGGTGCAGGCATGCAGGGTGTCACCCGCAACCCCCTCGGCGACCCGGGTATTCTCGGGGTGAACGCCGGTGCCGCATTTGCCGTCGTGGTGGGAATTTCTCTACTGGGAATCAACTCTTCAACCGGGATGGCGGGGCTCGCCTTTATCGGGGCAGGCATTACCTCGGTGCTGGTTTACGGTTTAGCGAGTGTGGGCCGCGACGGCGCAACCCCCGTCAAATTGGCGCTCATGGGCGCCGCTATTTCCGCAGGTTTAGGCTCCCTTACCTCGGCGCTGATTCTTAACTTCAGCAATGCTTTGGATTCTTTGCGCAAATGGCAGCTGGGTTCTGTCGCCGGTAGCTCAATGGAGGAGTTCTTCCCCTGTGTCTTTCTGCTGATTGCAGGGGCACTAATTATTGGGCTGGGAGCCCGCTCCATCAATAACTTTGCACTCGGCGATGACATGGCCACAGCACTCGGTGAAAACGTGGTGCTCAAACGCTTCATCATCTTTATCGGCATTACGCTTCTAAGCGGAACTGCCACCTCAATGTGCGGACCCATTGCATTCCTTGGCCTGATGGCGCCGCATGCTTTGCGCGCGCTCGTCGGGCCCGACTATCGCGCTATCATTCCGCTATCCGCACTCTTTGGTGCGGCACTTCTCATCGTTGCAGACACCGTTGGCAGGGTTATTATGCCCCCTGAAGAAATACAGGTGGGGGTCACCATGGTTGTCATTGGTGTGCCGGTCTTCATCTACCTGGTACGAACCAAGAAGGCGGTGGAACTTTGATGTCGCAAGGTGCAACTGAGCTGACACCCGTTGATCGCGTAGCGAAACTACGCGCGGACGGACGACGTCGCCCCCGCCTCATCATTGTCGGCTTAGCGGTGACATTGGTAGCGGTCTTTCTCGTTCGTGTGCTCCTGGGAACGTACACGGTGACTTTTCCCGATTTTATTACCATCTTGCAGGGCGGCTCTATTGAAGGTGCTCGTGGAGCTCGTTATATTGTGCTCTCCGATAAGCTGCCCCGGGCGGTTTTGGGAACGTTGACCGGCCTTGCTTTTGGATGTGCCGGGGCTATTTTTCAGTTGTTGCTCCGTAACCCGCTGGCTTCACCAGATATTATCGGCATCAGCTCCGGTGCCTCGCTGGGAGCGGTATTAGGCATCGTATTCTGGGGGTCAACTGGTTTTGAAATCTCTTTTCTTGCAGTTGCCTTTTCTCTTGCACTTGCCATTCTTATTATGGTGCTTGCCGCAGGGCACGGGGGAGTGGGCAACCGCTTTATCCTCATGGGCATAGGAGTCGCTGCTTTGGGCAATGCGGTGGTGAACTATCTGCTGACTCGGATTGACATCAATTCCGCCCAGTCTGCGATGGTCTGGATGACCGGTTCGCTGTCAGTAGCGAACTGGGAACGCATTCTGATTCTGCTCATTGCGCTGTGCCTGATTTTCCCTGCTGTGATGCTTTTCCAACGGCAGCTTCACGCCCTAGCTGTGGGTGAAGAACTCGCTCAAAGCCTGGGACTGAACGTGACGATTACTCGATGGCTCTATATCGTGCTGGGTGTTTTACTGGCAGCTGTTGCCACTGCCGCCAGCGGCCCTATTGCGTTCGTCGCTTTTGTATCGGGGCCCATTGCGCGCCGGCTGATTGGCGGACGGCATTCGCTGACTGCGTCGGCACTCGTGGGCGCAATCATTGTAGTCTTTGCGGACTTCATAGCCGCCAACTTCATTCCAAGTGGCGCGATGCCCGTCGGCGTCTTGACCGGCGCATTTGGCGCTCCCATCCTCATCTGGTTACTGGTCCAATCTCAGAAAGAAGGTCGCTCATGACCGCCTGCACTTACCGCGAACTGCGCATCGAACATGTCGACCTCGGCTACGGCACTCGAACGATTGTCAAAGACCTCTCCCTTGCCATTCCCGCGGGAAAAATTACCGCAATTATCGGCCCCAACGGGTGTGGAAAATCTACACTATTGCGCGGTATTTCTCGTTTGCTCAAGCCTTCTTCTGGCGAAATTACCCTCGATGGAAAGAACATTCACACATTCCCCGGTAAAGAATTTGCTCGGATGGTTGGACTACTCCCGCAGAGCCCCATTGCCCCTGACGGCATCACCGTGGCGGACCTGGTTTCTCGCGGCCGATACCCCTATCAGGGAGTTTTCAAACGCAATACCGCTGAAGACGACGAAGCGGTCGCCTGGGCACTTGAAGCCACCAACACCATGGGTTTAGCAGAACGTTCAGTCAGCGAATTATCCGGTGGTCAACGCCAGCGCGTATGGATTGCCATGGCACTTGCCCAACAGACCGATATTTTGCTCCTCGATGAGCCCACTACCTATCTGGACCTTGCCCATCAAGTAGACCTGCTGGACTTGCTGTCCGACCTCAATGAGGAGCGGGGAACTACTATGGTTCTCGTGCTTCACGAGCTTAACCTGGCTGCACGAGTCGCCCACCACCTGATTGCCATGAAAGACGGCGAAATCGCATGTGCTGGCAAGGCAGAATCCGTTATGACCAGTGAAAACCTACATCGCGTGTTCGGTTTGAAAGCTTCGGTGCACGATCCGGAAAAGAGCGGCGCCCCCGTAGTGGTTCCTCACGCCCGTGTTGCCCGCGGAGGGTTCTCAAAAGCAAACGCCGGCCAAGCAATGAGTGAAGCCGATCGAGAGGACAACTCTAATGAATAAGCTACGTACGCACAGACAATCGGTGATTCATCAGTTTGGATTGTTCCCCGTGGTCGTGACAGGGGTACGACAGCTCACCGAGCATTACGTGCGCATCTCTCTGGCCGGACCTTCACTACATCACGCAGCAGAAGAAATTTCCGAAGGCACCGGGGACGTGGTTGACGCTTACATCAAGCTGTTCATACCGCCGGCAGGTAGCTCCCAGCCCACCGACATTGTGCTCGAAGATAACTGGCGCGCACAGTGGTTTGCTCAGCCTACGGATGAACGCGGTTGGATGCGAACCTATACTGTGCGTAATTCCCGGCTTATACCTGCTGATGCGATATCCCCGCCGGCTACTCAGTTCAGACCGGCTGCAGATGCCGACCTCTCGGTATTAGACCGTGAATACCCCTCCGACATCGTACCTGAAATCGATATCGACTTTGTGCTTCATGCCGATTCTGCTGGAGAGATGGGCCCCGGTGCTACCTGGGCTAACCAGGCGCAGGTGGGGGACTCTATCTCTTTCCTCGCTCCTATGCGCGGCAATAACCTATGGAGCTCTTGGAACCCGGGTAAAGCGTCGAAAATCTTGGTGCTTGCGGACGAAACCGCTGTACCTGCGGCACTTTCTATCGTGCGCACTTTGGACCGCAATACGCGGGCAGATATCTTGTTGGAAGTGCCTGGCGAGGGCGATATTATGACGCCGGAAATAGCTGATATTGCCGATGCCGCAACCGCATTCCCACATGTCACTGTGCGCTGGCTTCCCCGCGGGTGCAACGGTGCGTCATCGGTCAGAGGCGAAGAACTCTACCGCATGTTGCGTGAAATCCTCGACGTTAAACTCAACATCCAGTACCGAGTCATCGAACAAGTGACGGACGAAGAAATCGTGTGGGGATTAGCGGATGAAGACAGTGATTATTACGTGTTTATCGCCGGAGAGTCGGCGGTTATTAAGACGCTGCGACGCATCTGCGTTAACGATGCGGGGCTAGATAAGGGCAATATCTCGTTCATGGGGTACTGGAAACGGGGACGAGCGGAGAGCTGAGCCAACTCGCTCACAACCGCAGGTGAGGGAGCGCATACTGGACCCCGCGCTTTTGCTCACCCCTCTTTATGAAAAGATGGAATAAACCTCGTTGAGAAAGTTGAAGTATGTCTATCTTAAATAATGAGTTCTCCATCCGCTATGTAGCTATCGGCGATTCGTTTACCGAAGGGGTAGGCGATATCGACGCCGACCGCCCTAACGGGGTGCGTGGTTGGGCGGACCGTGTGGCGGAACAGTTCATGTTGGCAGATTCTGAGGCGCTCTATGCCAATCTTGCGATTCGTGGACGGCTCTTGGATCAGATCATAGACGAGCAAGTTCAAGCTGCGGTTGATCTCAAACCTAACCTGGTCAGCTTTTATGGCGGAGGCAATGATATTTTGCGCCCCAGCACTAAACTTGATCAGCTTTTGGAGCGCAAGGGAAAGGCCTTCGCAGCCCTTCGCGCTGAGGGGATTGAAGTATTCACGTTCACCGGTATGGACGTACGAGATTTCAACGCCTTCAAATCCACCCGCCCTAAAACTGCCCTTTACAATGAACTTCTCCGCGAAGTTGCGGACGAGAATGGGGTGCACATCGTTGATTTTTGGCGTATGCGGGAATTCGCTCATCCCGTCTACTTTGCGCCGGACCGGCTGCATCTTAATACTCGTGGCCATATCAAAATGGCTCGAAAGGTCTTAGACGTTTTGAGCGACCAGTCAGTCTCGCTTGAACCCGATGCACTCACCATGCCATTAGATATTCTCAACGCCCGTCCGACTCGTATGCAAAAAGTGCGCGATGATGCACGATGGGCGCGCGAATTTGTGGTGCCCTGGGTTGGACGCCGCATCCGCGGAACGAGCTCGGGCGACGGTATCTCACCGAAGTACCCCGAACTGACCCGTTTTGAAGTAGAGCAATAGAATGACTGCCTGCGGAATTCGGGGATATGACAGGGGCGTCCTGAAGTTTTAAGGATTAAGCCGTTAAAGTCACACCATAAATTGCACCGATGTAATTTAGGGGAAAAATCCTTTGCGGGCACGCTTAAACCGCAAAGAAAAAGTTAAGGGTTAAAGGTCACTTAAACCCTGAAAAATCAAGGAAAAACGCCATATCTCTGATATGCTTGGCTCTGGTTTTGCGTTTCTGCGCCCAAGACCGGTTCTCTGCGGTATCACTGAACTTCGAGAGAGTTCCCTGTGATATGAGCGGTATTAAACCGGCGCTTAGGTTGCAAGAAAGCCTGTATTTACCTAGTATTTAAGGCTGTCGCATTGGTGGCAACACCTCTCGACACCTTGAATTATTCACCGTTATCCCGCGGGCAGGGATTTGGCTTGTCTTCTCACCCAAGCTGAGTCTCAAACACTCTAGCCCGGAGAATAACCCGGTGCTCTACCTTGGTGACGGGACGCAAGCCGCTTGTGAAAAAACAAGTGTGCACCCACCGCGCACCGTCATTTCGTCAACAAATGGAGGAGAAAACTATGGCAGCAGTCTGCCAGGTGACCGGAGCTGTTCCCGGCTTTGGACACAGCATTTCCCACTCGCATCGCCGTAACAAGCGTCGATTCGACCCGAACATTCAGAAGAAGCGCTACTGGGTTCCCTCACTGCGCCGCTCTGTAACCCTTAACGTTTCTGCAAAGGGCATCAAAGTTATTGATGCACGTGGCATTGACGCTGTAGTTGCAAGCATCATCGCACGCGGGGAGAAGATCTAATCATGGCTTCAAAGACCAAGGACGTACGTCCTATCATCAAGCTCAAGTCCACTGCGGGTACCGGTTACACCTATGTAACTCGTAAGAACCGCCGTAACAACCCCGATCGTATGACTCTGAAGAAGTATGATCCCGTTGTTCGTAAGCACGTAGAATTCCGAGAGGAGCGATAAGTCATGGCTAAGAAGTCAAAGATCGCTCGTAACGAGCAGCGCAAAGAAATCGTTGCACGCTACGCAGAAAAGCGCCTTGCGCTGAAGAAGACCCTAGTCGACGAAAACGCTTCTCCTGAAGAGCGCGAGGCAGCACGCCTCGGCTTGCAGAAGCTTCCTCGTAACGCTTCACCTGTTCGCGTTCGTAACCGTGACCAGATTGACGGCCGCCCCCGTGGTACCTTCCAGAAATTTGGCATCTCACGTGTTCGTTTCCGTCAGATGGCACACCGCGGCGAATTGCCCGGCATCACCAAGTCAAGCTGGTAAGGTTTGGCTAGAACGATTAGCCTTATCAAATAGGCTAGTCGCCTAGATAAACATAAAGTCTCAGGAGGGGCATCTAATGGCTAAGAACCGTAGCGAACTCGTCGCAGAGGTTGCAGAAAAGGCTGGCACCAGCCAGGCAGCAGTGAACGGCGTTCTTGACGCACTGTTCCAGGTTTTCGAATCTTCAGTTTCCAAGGGCGAGAAGATCACCATCCCCGGTTGGATGGCAATCGAGCGCACCGATCGTGCAGCACGCACCGG
Source organism: Rothia amarae (assembly GCF_042677725.1). Lineage (NCBI taxonomy): Bacteria > Bacillati > Actinomycetota > Actinomycetes > Micrococcales > Micrococcaceae > Rothia > Rothia amarae. The sequence continues at coordinate 195,848 of NZ_JBHUCN010000009.1, read as the reverse complement.
TCGCAATCCTCAGACTGGCGAAACCATTCAGATTCCGGCTGGTCACGGCGTTAAGCTGACCGCTGGTTCCAAGCTGAAGGCAGCAGTCTCCAACAAGAAGTAATTTTCTTGTAACAGACTTTCTCAGCTCGACTGAGAAAAGGGAGTCACCTCAGGTGGCTCCCTTTTTTGTATTCACATAACAGCGGTGTGGTGCTGGAGCGTAGCGAACGCACGGGGTCGCGGTAGCGAAGAATGCCGGGGAGTCCGCTAAACTTTAATAATCTGCCGGTATTAAACCCACAGGTTACTTTGTTGAGAGGAGAGGGTGCACTATGCGTAGTTCAACGCTTGGGCGCACCGCCCCAGTCTCAACTATTCTCAAGGGGCCGAGAAAACCGGCTCTATCGCGTTCAGACCGCCTGATTCGTGGTTGGATTGTTGCCGCTGGCGCTAATATTTTGGGCGCGGCGTCGCACGGTCTCGCCGGGGGGAATCTCCCGCATCCTCTGCTCTGGTTACTCTGCACGGCGCTTTCAGCGCTCGTTTGTGTAGCACTTGCTGGGCGCCGTCTACCTCGACTGGGCATGGCGGCTTCGGTAATTCTTTCCCAGAGTTTGCTGCACTTTCTCTATATGAGCACCGATAGCGTGGCTCAGGTTTCAGCTGCTCACGCCCACCACGGGTTGCCGGCAGGGGCTGCGTTGGGTCACCCTGCGATGGCGCAGCACCACGATCTATCGTGGCAAATGGTTGTCTTGCATTTGGGCGCCGCTCTTATTACTTTTCTGATGCTTCGCCGAGGTGAACAGCTCAGCGAAAAGATTGAGCATGCCTTTAGACGTGAGCTGCGAGCATGGTTTGTTCTGCCCGCTCTGCCGATGATTCCCCGGTTACCGAAGCTAATGGCGCAGCGCCCGTCGGCTATTTCGCAGATTCAACAGGTACTCTCTGATGTCAGAGTGGTGCGCGGTCCTCCGATAGTTATTGCTTCTTTCTCAACCCTGCACTAACTATCTTGTTTAAGGACTCATCATGAAAAAAGTTTTCACCAGTTTCACCCGCTCATCTTCTCTTTCGACTTCGCTGCGGGTAGCAACGGCGTCTTCCCTAGCCATTCTGGGATTGGGGCTCATGGGTCCCGCTCAAGCACACGACGAGCTGGTCTCCTCTATTCCTGAACAGAATTCCTCACTGCAGGAAGCCCCTCAGGACATTGAACTTACCTATAGCGGCGAACTCACCCAAGTCGAGGGTGCTACTCAGGTTCGGGTAACCGACTCTGAAGGTAAAGAGGTAACCAACGGTGCACCCGCCGTTAAGGGCAAAACCGTGGTTCAGAAAATCGCAGGTCATGGGACTAACGATGATACCTACACCGTGACCTGGCGTGTGGTCTCCTCGGACGGCCACCCCATCCAGGGCTCCTATGAGTTGACCGTGGGGGAGGGTGCCCAGGAATCTTCGAGCGCTTCAGCTTCGCAGCCTGCAGAAAGTACTTCTGAGGCTACCGAACAGACGACAGAATCTAACGGTGTGGTCAAGCTTGGACTCTTTGTGCTCGCAGGTCTAGTAGCTATTGGCGCAATTGTTGCCCTTATTGCCAAGACCCGCCGTCCTCAGCGGTAATTTCCCGTTTCTTCAGCTTTCTTATGAAAGCTTTTTCTGGCGTACCTACGCTCTCATACTTTGCAGACGCCATAGTGCGCTGCCCTTTGAACTTCAAGGAAAAAACACACCATGTTGAACATGAACAACAAAATTATTGCCCCGGCCCTCTCCCTGCTTGCTTTGGGAAGTCTTGCGCTGTCAGGCTGCACATCAAGCGATAACGCGGCGGACAACTCCTCTCCTTCTGTTTCTGCCTCCGCGTCAAACGAAAAATCTGACCTCGAATTTACCCAAGCCTGGGTCAAAGCGGGGCAGGGGGAGATGACGGCGGCATTTGGCGATGTTACCAATCACAGCGACAAAGCAATCAAGCTGGTCAGCGCCGAATCTTCGGTGAGTGATATGACTCAGCTACACACCACCGAAATCGATCCGAAGACCGGTACCACCACCATGAAACAGGTTGATTCGATGACCATCGAACCGGGGGAGACTTTCAAGCTAGAACCCGGTGGAAATCACATCATGCTCATGGACATGAAATGCTCTATCCCTGCAGGTCACACGGTAAAAATAACCCTCAAAGATGACCAAGGGAAATCTTATGAGTTCGAGGGGCAAGCACGCGACTATTCTGGTGCTAAAGAAGAATATGCGCCCGGTGAACAAGCCTCTTCCTCCGCAAGCATGGATTCTCAGATGAACATGGGCCACTCGATGCACGGTTCCTCCGAATCTGCATCAGCCATGCCCACCTGCTCCTAGCAGCATTTTGATTCTCCCTAATCGCCTTTGAACGTGAGAACGTGAGCGCATCATGAGTCATTCTGAACAACCGCTTCAGGGTACTGAAAATTCATTTTCTGAAACCGCCAAGGCTGAGCAACACTCAGCCCAAGCCAGCGCATCGTCAACCCCGCTGGCAGGCGCTAGCCGACGCGCCGTCGTCGCCGGTACCGTAGGTTTGGGGGTGGGAGTAGCCGCTACTTTGGGTACTCAAACGGCCCTTCAATCCGCGCAGAAATCCCAACCGAAAGATGAAGCCCAGCCACCGCTGATAGGTCAGCGCGTACCTTTTTTTGGATCGCGCCAGGCGGGGATTGAAACCCCGGCACCAACCTATGCCTCTTTCGTTGCTGTTGATCTCAACAACGGCATAGATAAAGATGGTCTGGAGCGGTTGCTCAGAATTCTCACCGATGACGCCGCGCACCTCACCGAAGGTAAAGCACCTGTGGTGGACCAAGAACCTGAACTTGCCCAGGTTGCTGCCTCTCTGACCGTAACTCTGGGATTTGGCGAAAGAATCTTTGAAATTGCTGGTGTGAAGAAGCCCTCCTGGCTGCAACCGCTGCCGGCATTTGAAAAAATTGACCAACTTCAGCAGCAGTGGAATGACGGCGATTTGCTCCTGCAATTCTGCGCGGACGATCGCCTCACCCTCGCTCACGCTCAGCGAATGCTTCTCAAGGACGTGCGTTCTTTTGGGCGGGTTCGCTGGGTGCAAGAGGGTTTCCGCCGAGCATATGGGTCAGAGAAACCCGGACAAACCATGCGTAATCTTTTTGGGCAGGTAGACGGCACCGTCAACCCCACCACCGAGGCGGGCACCATGAATGAGTATGTGTGGGGAGAAGCCGATTCTCTCACCCCCTGGGAAGATGGCGGGACGTCGGTAATTATCCGCCGCATCCACATGAACTTAGATACCTGGGATCAGGCAGACCGCCCGGCGCGTGAAGACGCAGTAGGACGCAAACTCACCAACGGCGCGCCGCTGACGGGAACTAACGAGCACGACGTCGCAGACCTCTCGGCAACAAACGAGCTGGGATTCAACGTTATTGCCCCCTATGCACATATCCGTCGAGCCTCCGCCCAAAAACCCGAAGAGCACATTTTGCGGCGGGGATATAATTACGACATGCCCGTCAACGATGCGTCAGGATTCTCCGAGCACGGGCAAACCCACGGGGGAGTCTCTAATTCTGGGCTAATCTTCGCCTCCTATCAGGCAGACCCCGTTAAACAATTTGTGCCCATCCAGCGGCGTCTAGCCGAACTCGATATGCTCAATACCTGGACGGTGCCCATTGGGTCGGCAGTTTTTGCGATACCCGGCGGATGCCAACCCGGAGGGTTCATTGGCGAGAAGCTTTTCGCCTAGACTCGTTCGAAAACCCCACAACAGCGTATATAACGCATCAGGAATATTATGGCTATGAAACCAACACCCTCCACCACTTCGGCACCGTCGGGGCGCAGCCGCGCGGCGTCTGCCGGTGAAACCGTGCCTGAGAACAAGCGCGGTCTGAGCCGTCAGTGGGTATGGGCATTTCCTTTTGCCGCCCTCACCTTCCTGCTGGTTACCTTGGCACTGCTCGGCATCAATGCGGCAACCGACCTGGCCGACGCCGGAAGGTTCGTGCGATGGAGCCTGCCCGTAGCCGAAACTCTGCACAACTTCACCATGATTTCGGTGATGGGCTCCCTTCTTTTTGCAATCGGAATTGTTCCTCGTTTTAGCGATTCCACCTGGCGAAAAAATCGCATCAACATGGCGCACAAATACAGTGCAGAACAACGGCAGAAGAACTTGGAACGTGACGAATATCCACCGTTTGTTTCTTTGCTGAATTTCGGCGCCGCTATGGCAGTTGCCTGGACCATTCTGGCGCTCTGCGTGCTTATTCTTGCCTACGCCGATATTTCTGGGCGACCGGTAAGCCTCACCAGCGCATACACATCGGAACTTACCAGTTACATCACCACGATTGACTCCGGAAAACAACAAGCAACCACGGTCATCGTGGCGGCAGTTGTGGCGACCCTTATTTTTGGTGTTCGCTCGCTGATGGGACTCTTCCTCACCCTGGTGCTTTCCATGATTGCGCTGGTCTCCATGGCGTTGGGCGGGCACTCCTCAGGCGGAGACGACCACATGGGAGCGGTCAACTCTCTTGGACTGCACCTCCTAGGCGTAGCGCTCTGGTGTGGTGGTCTCATCGCGCTGGCCTATATCTCCCGCCAGGTTTCGGCCCAAGACGCCGGCAGCGGTACCCTCACCGAATCTGCGCGCGGCAGCGAATCAGCTACCGAGCGTCGTGCGCCAATGGCGGTAGTTGTCCTGCGCCGCTATTCGGTTCTGGCACTCGGCGGTTTTGTGCTGGTGACTCTTTCGGGCATCGTCAACGCATCAGTGCGCATGAATAGCTGGGATGAAATTTTCACGACATCCTACGGACAACTGGTCATCGCAAAGTTGATGCTGACTCTCGTCCTCGGCGCAATCGGCGCGCTGCACCGCATGAGCCTCATCCCGGGAATGCAACGCGGCGAAGTCGGGCTCATTCGCGGTCTATGGACGGCAATTCTCGTGGAAATCGTACTCATGGGTGCTACCAGCGGGCTAGCGGTATCGCTCTCGCGTACCCCACCGCCGGTACCTGAGACACTCTCTGAAGATGCCTCACCGGTACGCATTATCACCTGGTACGACATGCCCCCTGAGCCGCATCGCGCCGAATGGTTTACCCAGTGGCGTTTTGACTGGTTCTGGGTAGCGGTTATTCTCTTCCTAGCTTTTGCTTACCTCTGGGCTTTCGTAAAAGTGAAACGAGCAGGCGGGCAGTGGCCGATAGTACGGCTGCTCTCATGGTTCGTAGGTCTCTTCTTGCTCAACTACGTGACTTCGGGCGCGCTCGCGGTCTACGGTCGCGTGCTGTTCTCGGCTCACATGGTTGAACATATGTCGCTCACAATGATCGTGCCCATTTTCCTAGTGTTAGGTGCGCCCGTCACCCTGCTTTTGATGGCGCTTGAACCTAGGCAGGACGGCACCCGCGGTCCCCGGGAGTGGATTCTGCGACTGGTACATTCAGGGTGGTCAAAGGTTATTACTAACCCCATCTTCGCCGCGGTGAACTTCGCTGGTTCGATTGTGGTCGTATATTTCACCCCCATGCTGAACTTCGTTCTCAAGTACCATGTGGGCCATGAGTTCATGATTCTGCACTTCCTCATCACCGGCTACATCTTCTCGCTGGTTCTGATTGGTATCGACCCCATTCCTAACCGTCCCGGCTACCCCTTCCGGCTCATTATGCTTATTGCAACCCTGGGTTATCACGCCTTCGTAGGCATCGCCATGATGAGTATGGACACCCTACTGGCAGCGTCCTGGTTCGGTAATCTCGGCCGCCCCTGGGGACTTTCCGCCATCGATGACCAGAAGCTGGGCGGATCCCTGATGTGGGGCATCGGCGAAATTCCAACCATGATTATTGCGGTCATGGTCGGCGTGCTCTGGGCACAGAACGATAAGAAGGTTCAGCGCCGTTTTGACCGCAAGGAAGAACGCGATGGCGACGCCGAGCTCAACGCCTACAACGACATGTTCCTTGACCTCAACGAACGGGATGAACGGAGAAGGTAGAGGGCGAGGGGCAGGAAATTAGGTTTCAAGTACACCCAAAACGTTGAATGCTGAGAATATTGGATGAGCATTCAACATTTTGGGTGTACGAAAAGCTGCTGGGAGGCTAACCCTTCGCCTGCCGTCGTGCATTCAACACACCGAGCACCACGACGACCGCCGCGACCGCCGTCGAAATAAGCACCTCAACCCGGTGGCTTTCGGTCACCGCCATGAAGACCAGAAGCGCGCCGAGAGCGAGAATCATTGCCCAGTTCAGGTAAGGGAAAAGCCACATCTTCAAAACGCCGGGTTGTTTCAACACATTGATTCCCTGTGCAGCCAAAACCTTGCGGGAGCGCAATTGCGAGACGGCGATGATGAGCCACACAAAAATACCGATGGCGCCGGTGGAATTGACCAACAGCGCGAAAACGGCTTCTGGCATGAAGTAATTGAGTAGTACCGATGCCAACCCAATCAGCGACGAAAAGATGACGGCGCTCCACGGGCTCTTGACGCCAGATACCCTGCCAAAAAGGGCGGGTGCATTGCCGTTTCGACCCATCGCAAAGAGCATGCGGGATGAGCTATACAGCGCCGCGTTCAAGCAGGAAACGAGCGCGGTGAAGACCACGACGTTCATGATAACGCCCGCGTAGGGGATGCCCAGCACCTCAAAAAGTGTGACAAAGGGAGAGTGCCCGGAGGTCATCGAGGTCCAAGGAACCACCATGATAGTGATTCCAACCGCGCCGATAAAGAAGAATAGAATACGGAAAACGACGGCGTTGACTGCCTTCGTGACTGCCGCCTGCGGGTGCTCAGATTCTCCGGCGGCTACCGTCACAATTTCGGCTCCAAACATGGAGAAAATAACGGCAAGGACGGCGGTGAACACCGCGCCGATACCGTTGGCGAAGAATCCGCCCCCCGCCGTCAAATTGGAAACTGTTGCAGGGGTGTTAGGAATAATGCCCAGCAAAGCGAGTACACCGGTGAGAATTACCGCCAGAATAGCGCCAATCTTGACGGACGAGAACCAAAACTCTGCTTCACCATAGGTACGAACGGTGACAAGGTTCAGCACCATCATGAGCAAAACAAGAACGCCTGCAGCTGCCCACTGAGGAATGGCAGGGGACCACTGATGCACAATGGTTGCAGCCGCCGTTGCCTCAATCGCTACGGTTACTGCCCAGAACCACCAGTAGAGCCACCCGACGCTAAATCCAGCCCATCGACCGATAAAACGGTTGGCGTATGCCTCAAATGAGCCTGTCTCGGGAGACGCCGATGCCATTTCGCCCAGCATACGCATCACCAAAGTCAGCACTAGTCCTGCAATGGCGTAGGAGAGAATAACCGCCGGGCCTGCCGTCACAATCGCGGTGGAGGACGCCACAAGGAGGCCCGCCCCGATGGCACCGCCGAGGGCGATCATCGAAAGATGACGCGGTTTGAGCGAACGCGAAAGTTGCCGCTCAGCCTGAGCTACCGGTGTTGTGTGTTCTGTCATGATCGACCTTTCAGCGCTAAAAAGTAGTGGCGATCAAAATCAGCCACAGTAACTTTACAACGCAAATACGTAAGACACGTTCATGTCGCGGCTAAATGCCGAGGGGAGCCGCGGAGAACTGCGCTGGGGTGAAGGTAGAAAAACTTCATATTTCGCTCTTCGAAAGGTAACTTGGGGCAGACCCAACCGGGTTGTACTCTAACCAATAGAGACAACTATCCTCTTCTCATCATTTTCTAGGAGCTATAGATGACTGAATCAATTCGTTCGCCGCGCGTTCGCGCCTCAGAACTGGTGGGCCGAGGCTGGCTCAACACCGGTGGGAAAAATCTAGACTTAGAAGCCCTGCGCGGCAAAATTGTGGTGCTTGATTTCTGGACTTTATGCTGCATCAACTGCCTGCACGTGTTGGATGAGTTGCGCCCGCTGGAAGAAGAATTCTCCGATATTTTGGTGACCGTGGGCGTTCACTCTCCGAAGTTTGAACATGAGGCAGATCCCAAGGCACTTGCTGCTGCGGTTGATCGCTACGATATTCAGCACCCGATTTTGGATGACCCCGAACTGACCACCTGGCAGGCGTATACGGCGCGCGCGTGGCCTACCTTGGTGGTCATTGACCCTGAAGGGTACATTGTGGCGCACCTTTCGGGGGAGGGACATGTTCAAGGTCTGATTTCCCTGGTTCGTGAACTTGCCGAAGAGCACGAGCAGAAGGGTACTTTGCACCGCGGCGACGGCCCCTACGTTCCCCGCCCCAAGCCAGAGGGTACTTTCGCGTTTCCCGGTAAAGCGGTGGAACTCCCCGTAGAATTTGCCGACGGCGAGCGTTCTTTCTTGGTGACCGATACCGCACGCCATCGTCTGGTACAGGTCAAGGATGATTTCGAGACCGCTCTGGCAACCTTTGGCGGTCCCGAAAAGGGCTGGGCGGACGGCGGCGCTACTGCCGCTCGCTTTAACGAACCTCAGGGACTTGCTCTCGTACCTGCCGAATTGCGCGAGAAACTGGGTTACGACGTCGTCGTAGCTGACTCGGTGAACCACCGTTTGCGAGGGCTGCACCTGGCAAGCGGTACCGTCACCACGCTGGCAGGTAGCGGAGTGCAGCGACTGATTGATGGGCAAAACGTTCGCAATGCGGATCCCAACGAAATTGTGGACGGCGCCGATCCGCTGACCGTTGCGCTGTCTTCCCCCTGGGACATTCTGTGGTCTTCCCGCGCCGAAAAATTCATTATCGCGATGGCAGGAACCCACCAGATCTTTAGCTTTGAGCCGGTCAGCGGTCAGGTTAAGGTCTTTGCCGGTACCGGTGCTGAGGGGCTGAAAGATGGAGCTGCCGATGCATCATGGTTCGCGCAGTCCTCTGGTCTTGCAGAAGCAGCCGACGGCACTCTATGGGTTGCGGACTCTGAAACTTCTGCCCTGCGTTCTATCAGCTTCGAAGGCGATACCATGCAAGTATCTACCGCCGTGGGGCGAGGTCTTTTTGACTTTGGATTCGTCGATGGCGACGCCGAACAGGCGCGCATGCAGCACTGCCTAGGAGTTACGGTTCTGCCGGATCAGTCGGTTGCTGTAGCCGATACTTACAATGGCGCCATTCGCCGTTTTGACCCGGCAACAGGAGAACTTACCACCCTTGCCCGAGGTTTTGATGAGCCCTCAGATGTCTTGTGTGAGCCGACCGAGGACGGCGGAACCCGACTCGTCGTCGTTGAAGCTAACGCCCACCAGCTGGTACGAGTTAACCTGCCAGAGAAGGCTCAAAAGGTGAACGAGGGTGCATCACAGACGGCACGTCCCGCTACTCAGCTAGCCGGGGAAACCTTGGAGCTGGTGTCCCGATTTACTGCACCCAGCGGGCAGAAACTTGATTACCGCTGGGGTGATCCTACTCAGCTGAAGGTCTCCTCCACTCCTGAAGAATTCATCGTGGAAGGTGCAGGAACCAGTCAGGGGCTCACCCGCTCGCTTAAGCTCAACCCCGAAATTACCGAGGCGGTTTTGCACATTACCGCTCGCGCTGCAGCCTGCGATGGCGAGCCTGGCGGGGAAATCCCCGACCACGCTGCCTGCCATCTCTACCAGCAAGACTGGGGTATTCCCGTCAAAGTAACAGGAAATGCCAGCGATGAAACCGAGCTCACCCTCGATTTGCGCGGTGTGAATAGCTAAACGTCACTGCTGAGGTGTACCCCGGTAACAAAGCGGCGGTGGAACATATGTAAGAAGTTCTACCGCCGCTTTGGCTCTATCGCTGTAGCTTAGAAGGGAATACCCTCTCTAAAACTAATGAGAAACCGGGTGCACAGTGACATCGGTATCTGTAGTTTCTAGTGTGCCTGAGTAGATGAAATTCACCGTGTCATTGACCTGTGATGTTTTACCAGTCAATAAATCAAGCTGGGTGAAAGATACTTTTGCGGTTCCCTGCGAATCGGGCAGAACCCACTTTCCCTCAGGAGCCAGCTTGGCTTGGGGTTCGGGGTATTTCTCGATAGACCACTTAACATCGCCCTGGACTCTGCCGGTGAAATCGTATTCAAAGGGGCATCCCGCCGGGTACAGACTGCTTTGGATAGCGCACTGATCGAGCTGGGATTTAATGCTGTAGACAATAGAATTCTGAGCCGTCTCGCTGGGCACCAACTCGATACTGAGCGTTTGCGGCTTCTGATCTGCTGACACCACCTGAGCGGTCTGCGGCTTAGCTGAATAGAGCGCTGACTCATAGGTGGCAGTAAACTCGCCCGGATAAGTGACGGCGAAAGCCCTCTTGCCCTGGTCAACAGCGACCTTCTGGTTATTCAGAGTAGCAGCTGAATCACCCGACGACGCAACGTTGACCACGGGGAGTTCTTTGGTATCGATATGCCACTGGTCAAAAACACCCCAGTGCGAGCCCACCTTACTCAACTGAAAATCGGTGGTTTGAGGCTGCCCATCGAGTGTATAAGAAACTGTCACTACCGCGTGGGAGCCATCGTCACTGTACTGAGTTTGAGCAACTTCTAGATCTTTCAGCTGCGCCATCGACGCCCGCAACGCATCGCCGTCGAGCATCGCTCCGTTAGATTCCGGCACGGTAGCACCGAGAATCCCCAACGCTCGCTCGCCATTTCCCTCTCGAACCGCAGCAAAATATTGGCTTACTTGCCCCGCCGGGTTGTAGACGGTTCTGTTGATTAGTGCCAGTGCCACCAGCGCAATGATTACTGCACACAATATGGCAACCGCCCAGGTAGCGAGTATCCGGTCCACTCGAGAAGAAAAACGCATGCTACCAATTTAGCCCACATAGAACACGCGGCTTATATCGTAACGACAGGCGCATCGTGCCCCCTAAGATAAACATATGGCAGAACACGTTTATCAGGTCCCTGAAAAATATGGGGAAGCTCAGGGGACATACCACCCCCGCATCCACAGCTACCACCGTAGGATTTTTGCATCGATCCCACCGACGCTCGTCATACTGGCAATTATCTTTTTGCTGACCAGGCGCCGGTTTGCTCTGCCCTACACCATAATTTTGATTGTGGTGGTGATTGTTGCGGCGTTTGCGATTTACTCGGTTCTGAAACCGAACATCGTGGTGCGCACCTCCACCCACCTGCTGCGGGGCAGAACCATAGGATGGAATGTCGTTCCCCTTGCCAACATCAGCCAAACGGTGTTTGCCGAGCGGCTCGCGTCCAAAAAATCCATGAACCTTCCAGACGGCGGCGCTAAATCGCTGCGCCACAAGGGAATTCCTGCGATGTGGGCGCTCAACGCGGCGGGCAAAAAAGTATTCCGCCTCGACGGTCGAATTTGGGACGGCAAAACGATGCGACGCATCGCAGCCGATATCTCCGATCAAACTGTTGTTTATCCGCGAATCAACGTAGTGCAAATGAACAAGCAGCACCCCGGGCTGGTGACTTTCAACGAGCTACATCCCGGGTGGAAGTCCGCTGCCGTTTCCATCGTCTCGTTGATTGTCTTGATAGTACTCGCCGCCGGGGCACTGCTTCCGGAAGAAACCCTGCGCCAGTTCAATATCCTTTGGAGTTAGAACCTAGCGGGTCAACACTGCCACTAGAAAGTTCGAATCAGTTGCAAACGGGCGCAGATCCCAGGTAGAGAAAGTTTGCTCAATCTGCAGCCCTGCAGCAGATACATCGGCAAAAAACTGCTCAAAGTCGTAACCGCGCCCGCCGCCGAATCCTACGACCGCGCGTCCGTCGGCTTTGAGCACTGCCCGAAAATTCTTCAGAACGGGTAAGCGGGTGGATTCTGCTAAGAAGGTCATGACGTTGCCAGCGCAAACAATCGCGTCAAAACCGCTCTCACCCAGCTCAGCAACTTCAGGGACATCTAGTGCCTGCAAAAGATCCGTTAAATCAGACGTAATCCAGGTAGCTTCGGGGCACACGCGGGTAGCTTCAGCAATGAGTTTGGGGTCAATATCGACGCCGGTCACCTGGTGTCCGGCGCGCTGGAGGTAGGTGCCTAAACGGCCCGGACCTGAGCCCGCATCCAGGATTTTCGCGTTGCGGGACACCATTGCATCAATCAGACGAGCCTCGCCATAGATGTCCTGCCCTGCCTCCTGCATTGTCTTAAAACGCTGGATGTACCAGTCAGAATGTTGCGGATTACGTTCAGTTTGAATCTGCCACAGCGACTTTTCTCGCACGATATGTTCCTTTCAACGAACCGTTATCCCACTATCTTAGCGGTTTAGGCGGCGTCGAACTCATAGAGCAAATCGTCCATAAAGTCTGTAACCAAGTGGCTACCAAAGACCGGGCCGCCAGCTAACAGTCCATCAATGCCCAGCGCAATCACCATAGGAGTTCCACGACCAAATGCGATTTGAGTATTGAAGCCGGGGTCAACCCACACCTCAATCTCCTCGGGCATGTGAAGTTGCGCGATTTGCTCCTTAGAAGAAACTACCGGGTGCAGGCTCAGCATGGGGAGGCGCTTCTGCCAATCTGCAATCTTCGGGATGATCTCAAGGCAGGGGCCGCAGCCGGGAGAGAGGAAGAAGAGAACTCGCGCACGCTGTTCGGCTAGCTCGCGTAAAGAGCGAGTACCCAGGTTGGTTTCCAACGTGCCATAAGGGATGGGGAGGCGAACGTACTCGTCGTCCTCATTCGCCTCGCCCTCGGCAGGAGTGGGTTGCATCATCTGAGGAGCTACCTCGTGAGCGGCTTCTACAGCGGGGGTAGCGAGTAGCTCAGAGCGATACATTGCCCACAGCGCAGCAGCAGCAAATACGGCACCTAGAATCCAAAGCCAGCCGGCGCCGTCGAGATGAAGTAGCATGACGAGCGCAGAGGTGCGGGTCTGCACCGCCGCAACCAGTGCACCAATTGCTGCGCCCAGCAGCGCAGTATTACGGATGAGCGTGAACCGAGAAACCGGAGCTTCGGAGGCACTTCCAAAGCAGTTGCAGCTGGCTGTGTTGCCGGTGGCAACCGCGCGGGCAATCACAATCCAGTAAGCGGCAAAAAGAATGACCGCAGCGATTCCGCCTAAAATAGCGGGCCAACCCGGTACAAGAAGGAGCCAAAGTGCCAGCGCAATCTCACCCCAGGGTAGAACGCGCGATACAAATTTAAGGGGTAGCCAGCGGTCCAACTTGAGGTTAACGATGGCGGCAGCAGTGCTCGCGCGGTCTTTCGTCTTGGCGATACCGCTTGCAACGAGCGTGATGATGATGGTGAGAGTGCACAGGACAAGGGGAGTCATGAATGCCTTTGAGGGGGAGTGGATTGTTCTGCTTTAAAGAATAATGGTTCGCTCATGAGAATAAGGGCAGGTGAGGGAAATCCACAGAGAGAAAAGAGAGCGGCTGACGGGAATCGAACCCGCGTATCAGGCTTGGGAAGCGTGCGCTCTACCATTGAGCTACAGCCGCAGGTGCTTTGCTGAACAAAACATCCCTTACAGTGTATCTTTTCGCGCACAAGATATCTAACTGCGGTAGGCGGCGGGCGGTGTCGGTGGCGATCTAGATGCCGTCCGCCGGGGTTTGTATCAGATTCCGCACGAGGTACCAGGAACGTATCCAGTACAGTGTGCGCTATCTGGTACAAACCGTCAGCGCCTTTAAATCCGACAGAACACGCACGTCATACGATAGTTTTAGAGGGTGCTTATTTCAGATCGCGATATTCGCAAAGAACTCAATGACGGACGCATCGTCCTAGAACCATTCGACGAGTCCATGATTCAGCCAGCATCGGTTGACGTGCGCATAGACCGTTTTTTCCGTCTCTTCGACAACCACAAATACGCTCACATTGATCCTTCCAAAGATCAGTCGGAGCTCACCCACCTGGTAGAAGTTGACCCCAATGAGCCATTCATCCTTCATCCCGGCGAATTTGTACTGGGCGCAACCTACGAAAAAGTCACTCTTCCTGCGGATATAGCCGCCCGCCTAGAAGGTAAATCATCGCTGGGACGTTTGGGGTTGCTCACGCACTCGACCGCCGGCTTTATTGACCCAGGTTTTTCCGGTCATGTGACCCTCGAACTTTCCAACATGGCAACCCTGCCCATTATGCTCTGGCCAGGTTCCAAAGTGGGGCAGCTGTGCTTTTTCCGTCTCACCTCTGAAACCGAGCACCCCTACGGCAGCGGCGCCTACGGAAACCGCTATCAGGGTCAACGCGGGCCGACGGCGTCGCGAAGCTACCTCAATTTTCACCGCACGGAAATCCTCCTTGAAGAGAATTCCAGCACCGATAACACCTAACCCCTCACTCACTTCAAGGAGCCCCCATGCGAGGATTTCAAGTTAGCCCTGCTGGCGTGGATATTTATCTAGTCTTTGAAGAGTCCATTTCTCAAAGGTTCTTCAATGATGCGCTCGCAGAGTGGGGAGCATTGCAGCCTCGCATCATCTCAGGCACGGTCCAGAAGTATGTGAGTGAGTACCCCCAGACCTGCATCGTCATTACTGAGCGGAATGAGCGGCATCTTCAACCCGATTTTCCTGGTATGGCTCACTCGCTGGTGGTCTCTGACGAGGAGGTGGGGCACGAGCGTCTGACTGTTGAAGTTACGCTGTGCATGCTGAAGCAGCTCGCTGGTTCGCTCAATCTCTTTCACGCTGCTGCACTGGGCGATCCTCAGAATAAATCAGCGATGATTATGGTGGGTCCCTCAGGGCGCGGCAAAACAACCGCTTCTAAATTTTTAGGGCAGCACTTCACCTATCTCTCCGACGAGACAGCGATTGTTCAGCACGATTTTCACCTTCGTCCCTACCCCAAACCTCTGTCGGTGATTACCGAGGGACATGAAGCAAAACAGCAGATTGACCCGCAGAGCCTGGGTATTTCTACGGCTGACCCTAGCGATTTCACCTTTAAATTGCACCACGTGATTTTGTTGAACCGCCAGAACGAGCCAGTAGAGCCGCGCCTGCAACGGGTCGCTCTTGCCGACGCGTTGCTAGAAATCGTGCAGCAAACCTCAGGGCTTGTACGTACCGAGAACGGGATTGACCGGTTGATTGAGTTGATTCAGCATTGTGGCGGCGCGGTCGAACTGGTTTATACGGAAATTGCTGAGACTCTTCCTCTGCTGCAATCTTTGATGAGCGGTCAGTTGCAGCTCCCTGTAGAGAACGTCGATATTCAAAGCGAGCAGGCAGATTCAGTAGAAATCTCAACGGACAATGAGCGTCTTAGCCGGATGGCTGGCAGCGCGGGTTATCTGGTAGATGAGCGCATGCTTTTGACCGTGGAGGATCGCCTCATCGAGATTTCCCCTTTTGCCGCTGATATCTGGATTGAGCTCAAAAACCCGCTGACGCCCGATCAGCTGCGTACCAACCTGCAAGAAATCTACGGTCCCATTCCGCAACATGAATTTGATCGGGTTATCGAAGAACTTCGGGTCAGCAGGATTATCCGCTAGCTAGTAGCCTCGCTGTTTTTCAAGACTGTACGTTGAGGTGCTGCCGTCAGCGGCAGAACCATACCTAGGCCCAGGGCAATCACCACCATAATTCCTACGATTCCCCAGATTTGTGCACCTAAGAGGTTCATAAACAGCGCGAATAGTGCGGGAGCGAGGAACGATGCCGCGCGTCCGGTAGTGGAGTAGAGGCCGAAGATTTCGCCTTCCTGCCCGCGTGGAGTTAACCGTGAGAGATAGGTTCGAGATGCAGACTGCGCAGGACCAACAAATGAGCAGAGGAGCAACCCACAAATCCAGAACATGATTTGTTCCTGGCTGAACAGCAAAGGGGTGGCGGCGCAGAGTACCCCAGCCAGTGAGATAATAATGACCATTTTGGGTCCGATGACGTCGTCGAGCTTGCCGCCAATGAGAGCGCCGATGCCTGCCACCACGTTACCGGCGATTGCAAAGATAATGACCTGAGTGGTGGTAAAGCCGAAGGTACCCGCCGCCAAAATGCCACCGTAGGTGAAGACTCCTGTGAGACCATCCCGGAATATTGCCGAGGCGAAGAGGAAATAGAGGGTCTGCGGTGCTTGTTTGAAAAGCCGGCGAATGGTGGAGAACAGTTCTTTGTAGGAGTCTTTGAAACTCATACGCTCGGTGCTTGCCTGCGCTAGCGGCGGATTCAAACGGTCCCGACGGCGCATACTCACCAACAGCGGTATAGAAAGAGCTGTTGCCCAAACGGCGCAGAACACAGCGACCGCGCGGATGTTGAGAGCATCGTTAGAAGGGATACCGAGTAAACCGGTGTTTGAACCCAAACCGATAAAGAACACCAGCACAATTGCTAATGCCACAATGCCACCAAAATAACCCGATGCCCAGCCGATTCCGCTGATGCGCCCGACCGTGTGAGGCGTAGAAATCTGGGGCAGGATGGCGTTGTAATTCACCGTGGCAAATTCGTTCATAATGTTGCCGAGGGCAATCAGAGCTACGCCCAAGTACAGATACGATTCCGAGGGCGCTACAAAGAAGCAGAGCGCCATGAGGATGGATACGGCAAACATGTTGAAACCGAGCCAGAAGGTACGTTTGCCCGAGGTATCAGAACGTTGGCCAGTAATGGGGGCGGTCAATGCAATAAGCAGGCCAGCAAGGGTAAGACCCATAGACATCACCGACGAAGCATGCTCGGGATTCCCAAAATTCTTGGAGGTGAGATAGACGCCGAAGACGAACGTGGTCATGACCGCGTTGAAGGCTGCTCCACCGGCGTCCCACAGCGCCCATGCTGCAATCGTCGATCGGGGTGCTGCGTCACTACTTGCCAGCGGGGGAGCCGCAGAGGGGGCGGTATCGGCGTGCTGAGTTTGAGCTGAAAAGCGTGGTGTCATGGGTCTAACAGTAGCGAGATTCTGGCATTTTTGTGAACGTGCGCCGGGCTGAGAAGAATTGTTTACGTCGATTTCAGATGCGGTAAGACCATCAGCCCGAGCATAAAAAAGTGTGCTTTCTTCCAAAGAGGAAGAAAGCACACTGTGTTTGCGCATGTCAGCAAAGAATTTGCTTAGACTTCGCGCTGTCCTAGTGAGTCTTCAGACTTCTTTGCTTCATATTTTGAAGCTTGACGGCTCACAGCAACCTTAATGATGGTGCCGACTGTACCGGTAATCATTGCCCAGAGGATGATGTCGCGCCAGCGCTCGTCGTCATCGGGGTTCTTGTCTGGAGGATTGTTTCCGGTGACCTTTTTCCAGGTTGCCGAAAGAATTTTGTTGGACAGTGCCACACCACCGAGTGAGGCAACGGTGCCAGCGAGCTGAATTGGATTCATGAGCTTGCCTTTCATGTCGCGATTGATGAGTATCCTTAGCAATTCTACTGGCAACGTGGAAAAATGTCGCGCAGGCGTAAGTCTTCGGTTCTGGGCAGAGTTTTGAGGTGGCGCCAAAACACCTATACTGAATAAGGCTGATGAGCTGAATACGCGACAGCGCGTATTGAACGACAGGGGAGCACCTTCAAAGGGTGCTGAGAGTGCGAAAGCAGACCCTCGAACCTGATCCGGTTAGTACCGGCGTAGGGATGTCGAGTCTCAAGTCCGCAGTATGCGGCTCCCCTTCCTCATATCGTGGAAGGAATCTTAATGGCACGGAATTATTCATTGCGCTGGCGCGTGAACGACATCGTAGTGGCGTCTGTTCTGGCAGTTGCCTGCGGTCTTATTTTTTGGGTCTGGTCGAATGCGATTTACCCGGCGCTGACGGCGGTACTGGCGCTGGCGCCGCAGTTCGCACCTCTTGCCGGTGGTGGTTGGTTACTCGCCGGTGTACTGGGCGGGTTTATTATTCGTAAGCCCGGCGCGGCTCTTTATACTGAGCTACTTGCCGCTATCATTTCTGGGCTGATGGGCACGGAATATTCGTGGATGGTTGCTCTCTCAGGGCTAATCCAAGGAATTGGCGCGGAGATTGTTTTTGCAGTTCTGCTCTACCGCGTATGGAATCTTTCGAGTGCTTTGCTGGCTGCAGCGGTTTCAGGTTTCGCTATGGGATTCTCCGAAATCCTCATTTACTACGCGTCGGAAGTAACCGGCACTAACGCTGTGATTTATGTGGTGTGTTCGATGATTTCTGGCATGGTTTTTGCTGGCTTGCTCTCGTGGATTATCACCAAGGCACTGGCTAAGACCGGGGTACTTTCTTCCTTGGCATCGGGTAGGGTTCAGCGCACTCGAAGCGAAATCCGCTAGGGGATATCGTGCAGACTTCTCCGGTTCCGTCTTTTCGCTCTGATACTTCTTCCGGTGCGTCGATTGTCGCTGAAAATTTTGGCTGGCACTATCCTACACATGCCCAACCAGTCATCTCAGGGATTAACCTGCGTATTGAACCGGGAGAAAAAGTACTCTTGCTGGGTCCTTCAGGCGCGGGAAAGACTACCCTGCTACACGCGATCGGCGGGTTGTTGCATGACGAAGACGGTGAGTCTCAGCTGGGCACCCTCACCCTCAACGGGTATACACCTGAGGATGCCCGTGGAGTGAGCGGTCTGATGCAACAGGATCCCGAATCGTCGGTAGTTTTAGCGAGAGTGGGCGACGACGTCGCGTTCGGGCCGGAGAATCTGCAGGTGCCTCACCAGGAAATCTGGCGCAGAGTCGATGAATCGTTAGCTGCGGTGGGATTAGAGCACCTGGCGCTGGATCATTCCACCTCAGCGCTTTCGGGCGGGCAGAAGCAACGCCTGGGGCTAGCGGGAATTTTGGCGATGCACGCCGGGGCAATTTTGTTGGATGAACCCACCGCTAACCTTGACCCTGAAGGTGTAAAAGAGGTTCGCGATGCCGTGCTGCGGGCTCAGCGTCTGACCGGTGCCACGCTCGTTGTGATTGAGCACCGGGTAGAAATCTGGGCGGAGTATGTGGACCGGGTCATTGTGGTGAACCGCAACGGTATAACTCACGATGGAACACCTCTGCAGGTATTGCAGGACGCACGGGCTGAGCTGATTGCCGCCGGCGTCTGGGTTCCGGATTACTCACCTGAGTTTCCAGCACGGGAAGCGGTAGCCGGTGATGTATTGATTACGGCGGAGAAAATTGCCGTGACCCGGCAGAACCCTTCCCGCCGCATCATCAAAAATCGGCGCGCAGATTTGCTAGCTGGTCGCTCACCTCATCTTGGCTTGCAACCGGTTGCCCAGAATCTCAGCGTTCAGGTGCGAGCTGGTGAACACCTGGGAATCTTGGGGCCTAACGGCTCCGGTAAATCTACTTTTGCACTCACCCTTGCCGGGTTGCTCCTGCCGGTGGCGGGTGAACTGACAGCAAGTCCTGAACTGAGCCAGGGCGTAGATATGAAAGATCCAGCCCTGAGAAGCGATATAGCCTCATGGAAACCGGCGGATCTCGCCTCCCGTATTGGGCTGGTATTTCAGGAACCCGAACAGCAGTTCATCCGATCCACCGTACGGGAAGAACTAGAGTTTGGACCCCGTCATATTGCCCGTTCTCGTAGACAACCTGTGGATGAAACGCAGTTACACGTGCGCGTCGAAGAATTGCTAGAGCGGCTGCGGCTTAAACATGTGGAGAGCGCAAACCCTTTCACATTATCTGGCGGTGAAAAACGTCGGCTCTCGGTTGCCACGGCGTTGGCTAGTGCTCCACGCGTCCTGGTTCTTGATGAACCTACGTTTGGCCAAGACGCTAATACTTGGAAAGAGCTAGTTCTTCTAATTCGCGAGTTGCTCGATGAATCGGTGGCGGTCATTTCAGTGACCCACGATCTTGATTTTGTGCGAGCTGTAGGTGGACGAACGTTCGTTCTTGACTCAACACATCGAGTTTCGACGGACGCCGCATCAAGGAGGGCACTGTGAGCGCACCTTTACTCTCGTCCACGGACTTATTCGCACCAGCTCCAGCCCGTACCGGGCGGCTGGGACAGCTCAACGCCGGCGTCAAACTTCTGGCAACCCTTTTGATGACTATCGGGCTCCTGCTTGTTAAAGACTGGGTGAGCGTTGGCTCGATTTTCTTGCTTGAACTGGTTGCCCTCAGATTGTTAGGGCTGAACCCCCTCAAACTGCTGGGCACCTTCTGGCCTATTCTGTTTGCCGCGCTACTCTCGGGCTGGTCTACCTCATTGCTCGTCGAAAAAACCGGAGAAACTCTGATTCACTGGGGCGTTCTCTGGATTACGACAGATTCTTTAACGGTGGGTGTAACTCTTGCCCTGCGCGGGCTAGCTCTAGCGCTTCCCGGCCTCATGCTGATTACCACCACCGACCCCACCGACATCGCCGATTCCCTAGCACAGACCGCAAAATTGCCCGCGCGATTTGTGCTGGCAGCGCTCGCCTCCTTGCGACTCGTGGGTCTCATGATGAGCGAATGGAACGTACTGGGGCAAGCCCGACGCGCTCGCGGTTTGGGCTCTCATGATAGCCTGTGGCAACGGCTTAAAACGCTGGTGGGACAGACCTTTGCTTTACTGGTCCAGGCAATTCGCAGAGGAACCCGGTTAGCGACCACAATGGAGGCGCGCGGATTCGGATCCGGCAAACGAACATGGGCGCGAGTGCCTACCTATAGCCGAGCTGACTTGTGGTTTTTCGTGGGGGCGCTCGCTATTTGTGCGGCAGGCATAGGTCTATCGGCCACTGCCGGTACCCTGCTGTGGATGTGGCAGTAACCGAACCTGAAAAGCTACCCCTGGGCGAGGTAGTCCAAGAGCTCGGCGGTGAACTCCTCGTTGTGCCGTAGGGGATTGCCGTTGAGGTGGGTCACCGGTGCAAGTAGACGAACAGAGGATGCTAACCATACGCCGTCTGCCTCATACAAATCCTGGGGATAGAGCGGCCCGAATCCTAGCGCCCAGCCGTTTTTCTGCGCTGCCTTGAAAATTGCCCCCTGAGTAGTGCCGGGCAGAATCCCGTGGTTAGGTTCGGGGGTGAGCAGAGTCTTAACCCCGTTGTTTACCCGCGCCACGATGACCGAGCTGGTAGCTCCTTCAAGGATGCGGCGGTCATCGGTTACAAAGATGACGTCATCTGCACCCTGCTTTTTGGCGTAGCGTAAAACCGCCATATTGAGCGCGTAGGAGAGCGTTTTAGCGCCGGTGAGAAGCCAGGGGTAGCTACCGTCCTCTGCTGGGTCATGCCCGCGTGGCAGAGTAAGTGCTTTGACGCCGTTTGTGCGCTGCTCGAGGGTAGATTGCGGCGCTGGAGCTACAGTAATCCAGCTGTGAGCACCTTCCTCGGCAGTACCGCGGGAAATAATAATTTTGACAACGTGTTCTTCGGAGCCCAGCACCGTTTGTGGGCCCTCTGCAGCTTCTTTGAGCCCCAGCTCAATCGCCTGGGTTAACGCATTCTGATTGGGGGCCGGTAAATCCAACATGCGGGCAGAATTGGTGAGCCGACTCAGGTGCATATCGAGCTTGCGTACTGTGCGATTGGCGGCAAGCATGGTTTCGAAGACGCCGTCGCCGCGCGTCAATCCCTGGTCTTCAATGTTGATGAGAGGCTTAGACGCATCTACCAGAACACCGTTAGGGTGGCGTTCGGTGAGCATTACAACTGTTGTCATGGTCACTATTCTAACTCTGTTGGCGGATGATGAAATCAGCGGTTGAGTAGTGGTGTTCCTGGGTTTTAAAGAGCTCTTGCTCCTGTTGCGCCCATATATCCCAGAAGGGGCGGTAGGTTTCCCCATCGCGCACCAGGGCTGCGGCTTTTCGTTCGTGGTCGGGGCGTTCGACCCAGCATGTGATATCGAGGTCGGCGCAGAAAGCACCCACGCCCTCGCCAATCAAGATGGCGGGCTCGACTGGTTCTTGCTTTATACATAACTTTTGGCGGGGCAGGGGTGTTGACGTTTCCCAGTCCCATCCAGTCCAGGTGCCACAGTCAGATTCGCGCAGTTGATTAACTAATGAAGACCAGTCGGCAATAGCAGGTGCAAGCCCCTCCCACCCCTGATACATATCTTCTAGGTGAAAAAGCGTGACAGCCGGAAAGTCAGCACCTAATAAATGCGCAAGATTTGCAGCGAGGGTTGTTTTGCCGGCGCCCGAGCGTCCATCGATACCCACGACGAGCAATTTGTTGGTCTGACGTGCGCGTTCGCAAATGTGATCGCGCAAAAGATTGACTGCATCATCTTCGGCGATGATTTGGGGTGATGAAATGCGCATGACAGCTTCCTGAAAATAACGAGAAAAGTACACAATTTCAGCAAAAATACACGTTCGAGCTTGTACTTTTGCCGGAAGAATGTACTTTTGTGGGGCCGCCTTGTTCCTTTAGTCTTCAATCTCCTTTTTGACATGCTCAATTACACCGGGAACGGCGTTTTTAATCATGTCAAAAGTTGTATAGAAGTCTTCCTGACTGCCGTACCAGGGGTCGTAGATTCCCAAAGAATCGTGTTCTTGGTCTGCAACTTCAGGGTCGAACTCGCGCATAAGATGGATTTTTTTGCGTTGCTCATCGGTGCTCGCCATGCGCATGAGTGCACGATAGTGGTTTAGGTCCATCGCCAAAATCAGGTCTTGGGCATCGAGCTGGGATGCGGTGAACTGCTGGGCACGATGAGCGGAGGTATTGATGTTGAGTTCGGTGAGAACTTTCGCTGCACGGCGGTCAATTGGGTTGCCGTGTTCTTCATCGGAGATGCCAGAAGAGGTGACTTCGACGTCGAGCCCTGCCTTCTTAGCGGCATCTTTGAGAAGAAATTCCCCGGTGGGAGAGCGGCAAATATTGCCGGTGCAGACCGTCATAATTTTGTACATCGTTAGACTCTCTTTCAATCAATGCGTAAGGGGCTTGAATAAATACCTACTCAAGTGGCTATTGCACCAAAATACCTTAGGATTTCTTGATAAACCTGTGTATAGTCTTTGCGGTACACACATTTTACTGTGAGCCGAATCTGTTCAGTGGTTTTACCTGGAGCAGAAGTCGGGGCAGCACCCGGTATAGGCTCTTCAGATTGCTTCGATGGTTCGAAGAACGACTTAAAGTCCCGTGATCTCCACACAAAGATCACGGGACTTTTTGCATCTGCACAGAGCAGCGAAAGCGGGCCAATCTTTTGGTGGCTTTTCAATAAGTTGAGCGATATTAACTCAATTTTGATTATGTTCTCTGAGGGTGAAATTCTCTTAATTTCTGCCTAAAAACCGCTCAAAATCAGGGTTTTGAGACCGCAAAATACTACCTTGCTATGGTTTAACGAATAAAAGTTGAGCTTATCTGACTCAACTCTATTGACATTTTCCCCAAACATGAGAGACTTATATCAAGGCAAAAGCGAAACGAGCACTCAACTTTAGAGACTCGCCGGTTTTGCAAAAGATTTAAATATACGAACTCACTAAGGAGAAAACACATGGCACGTGCAGTAGGTATTGACCTCGGTACCACCAACTCAGTCGTTTCAGTACTTGAAGGTGGCGAACCTGAGGTTATTGCAAACTCAGAAGGCGCTCGCACCACCCCCTCCGTCGTTGCATTCAGCAAAGACGGCGAAGTTTTGGTAGGTGACGTCGCAAAGCGTCAGGCAGTCACTAACGTTGACCGCACCATCGCATCCGTCAAGCGCCATATGGGCACTGATTGGACCACCGACATTGACGGCAAGAAGTACACCCCCCAGGAAATCTCAGCTCGTATTTTGATGAAGCTGAAGGGCGACGCCGAGTCATACCTGAATGACAAGGTGACCGATGCGGTTATCACCGTTCCTGCATACTTCAACGACGCTGAGCGTCAGGCAACCAAAGAAGCTGGCGAAATCGCGGGTCTGAACGTTCTGCGTATCGTCAACGAGCCCACCGCCGCAGCTCTTGCATACGGCCTGGATAAGGGCAAGGAAGACGAACTCATCCTCGTATTCGACCTCGGTGGCGGTACTTTCGACGTCTCGCTCCTTGAAGTTGGTAAGGACGAAGACGGCTTCTCCACCATTCAGGTTCGCGCAACTTCAGGCGACAACCGCCTCGGTGGTGACGACTGGGATCAGCGCATCGTTGACTGGCTGCTTGAGCAGGTCAAGTCCAAGACCGGCGCAGATCTTTCCAAGGACAAGATTGCTCTTCAGCGTCTGCGTGAAGCAGCAGAGCAGGCTAAGAAGGAACTTTCTTCAGCTACCTCCACTAACATTTCACTGCAGTACCTCTCGGTAACTCCTGAGGGTCCCATTCACTTGGACGAGAAGCTGACCCGTGCTAAGTTCCAGGACATGACTGCAGACTTGTTGGAACGCACCAAGAAGCCTTTCAACGACGTCATCAAGGAAGCCGGAGTATCCATCTCCGAGATTGCACACGTCATTCTCGTTGGTGGTTCAACCCGTATGCCTGCTGTGGCTGAGGTTGTCAAGGAGCTCACCGGTGGCCGCGAACCCAACAAGGGCGTCAACCCCGATGAAGTTGTTGCAATGGGTGCAGCTGTTCAGGCTGGCGTTCTGAAGGGCGACCGCAAGGATGTTCTGCTGATTGACGTTACCCCGCTTTCTCTCGGTATTGAGACTAAGGGCGGCGTCATGACCAAGCTGATTGACCGCAACACCGCTATCCCCACCAAGCGCAGTGAAACCTTCACTACCGCTGAGGATAACCAGCCTTCAGTATCGATTCAGGTATTCCAGGGTGAGCGTGAATTCACTCGCGATAACAAGAACCTCGGTACCTTCGAGCTGACCGGTATTGCGCCTGCTCCTCGCGGTGTTCCTCAGGTTGAGGTTACCTTTGATATCGATGCTAACGGTATCGTCCACGTATCCGCTAAGGACAAGGGCACCGGCACCGAGCAGTCGATGACTATCACCGGCGGCACCTCGCTGTCCAAAGATGACATCGATCGCATGGTCAAGGATGCCGAAGCTCACGCTGAGCAGGACAAGGTGCGCCGTGAAGCTGCTGAGACCCGCAACCAGGCTGAGACTTCCGCTTACTCCATCGAGAAGCTCATCAAGGAAAATGGCGACAAGCTTCCCGAGGATGTCAAGACCGAGGTTCAGGGCGACGTCGACGCAGTCAAGGCAGCTCTTGAAGGTGACGACGACGACGCAGTAAAGTCCGCTTTTGAGAAGCTACAGCAGTCCCAGACTAAACTGGGCGAGGCTATCTACGCTTCCGCTCAGGCAGAGGCCGCTAACGGCGACTCCTCTGCACAGGCTGATGACGACGACGTAGTGGATGCAGAAGTAATCGACGACGAAGACGAGAAGAAGAACTAATCATGGCTGAAAACACCAACGAGCAGCAGGGCAATGACCCTTTGGAAGACGCTTTCGAGGCGCCCTCCGCTGAAGGCCACCCAGAAGCCGAAGGTGTATCTGAGGACGCCGTAGTAGAGGAAGAATCTGCTACGGCACCCGAAGAAGCCTCGGTGGAGGATTCGGTCGACGAAAACGAAAAGCTGGCAGCTGAGCGACTTGAGGATCTTCGACGTTTGCAGGCGGAGTTCACTAACTTCAAGAATCGCAGTGCTAAGGAAAAAGAGCAGCTTCGCGAATTTGTGATGGCAGATTTTGTGAGCGCGCTCCTTCCAGTCATCGATGATATTGATGCCGCTCGTCAGCACGGCGATTTGGAAGACGGTCCCTTTGCCGCCATTGCCCGCAAGCTTGAAGAAACTTTGGGCAAGCACGGCATGGAGCGTTTCGGTGAAGTCGGCGAGGCTTTCGATCCGAAGGTTCACGAGGCGGTTCTTCAGCAGCCTACTTCTGAGGTTGAACCCGATCATGTGTCGATGGTTCTGCGGAACGGCTACAAGGTCAAAGACCGCGTGGTGCGTTCGGCTCAGGTAGCTGTTGCTACTGCTGAATAAAATCGGGCTGAGATAGCCCATCAAGCTAGATTGGGGCGGGCTCGAAGTTCTCGAGCCCGCCCATTCTATGAAAAGCAATAATATTTTTTGAGAAGACTTAAAAGAGATTTACCTACGCTGAGATAAGGAGGCGTTCGATGGCAAGTGAAAACTGGCTTAATCAAGATTTTTATAAGGTGCTGGGGGTAGCTGAAGACGCCTCCGATGCAGACATCAAAAAGGCTTACCGCAAGCTAGCGCGCAAGTATCACCCCGACCAACACCCTGGAGATGCAGAGGCAGAGCGGAAGTTCAAAGAAGTAGCTGAGGCTTACGACGTCCTGTCTGATAAGAAGGATCGCGAGGAATACGACCAGATCCGCAAGTACGGTGCCGCTGGTTTTGCTGGCGCCCAGGGTGGCGGATTCCCCGGTGGCTTCGGGGGAGGGTTCCCCGGCGGGCAAAACGTTCACTTTAGCCAGTCCGGCGGTGGTCAAAACATTAACATTGAGGATTTGCTCGGTGGAATGTTCGGTGGTGGCGCCGGAGGGTTCGGCGGCTTTGGTGGTGGCTCCAACTTTGGCGGCGGCTTCCAGCAGGCTCCTCGCAAGGGTGCCGACGTTGAGGCAAATGCTCGTATCTCATTCAAGGATTCCTTCAACGGTACCGAACGATCAGTGACCTTGCCGTCGGGAGCAACGACTAAGATTCGTATTCCCTCGGGGGTCAAAGATGGTCAGAAGCTGAAACTGCGCGGCAAAGGGCAACAAGGTCCCGGCGGTGCTGGAGATTTGATACTTCACGTATTTGTTGATTCGCACCCTGTTTTTGAGCGCGATGGCAACGACGTAGTGGTTCATGTTCCTGTTTCCTTGCAGGAAGCCGTGGAGGGTGCCGTACTCGAAGTACCTACTCCCGACGGTAAGAGCGTGAAATTACGTTTGCAGGCAGGTGCTCCAGCAGGCCAAAAGATGCGCGCCAAAGCCCGCGGGTTTAAGACAGCAAAGGGCACCGGCAACTTGATTGTTATCCCTGAAGTTGAGCTACCTCAGAATCTCACGGATGAGGCGAAAACTGCATTTGCTGAGTTCTTGAAGCTGGCTCCTCAAGGGGATGTTCGCAGCGATTTGATGAGGAAGGCGGCGCAGTAACAGATGGCTTTAGGATCAGACCGACCGGTTTACGTTATTTCGATTGCTGCTGAGCTTGCGGGTATGCACCCCCAGACTTTACGCCAGTATGATCGCATGGGTCTGGTTGAGCCGTCGCGTGCTCCGGGGCGCGCCCGTCGTTACTCGCAACGGGACGTCGAGAAGCTGCAGGAAATACAGGATCTTTCGCAGGCAGGCGTTTCTTTAGAGGGTATTAAGCGCATTATGGGCTTGCAGAATCAGTTGGATGAGATGCATGCTCGTATGCAGGAGATGGCGCAGGAGCTGGACGTCGCACATGCTAAGTTGGCGGAATCCTCGCGGGTCTTCGCTGCGGGGTCGCGCGGTGAGGTAGTGCATTTGGCGCGCGGTAAGCGCCCGGCGGGTAAGCCTCGTTCGCAGGCAGTAGTTCTATATCGCCCTAATCGCGGAGGCAAATAAATTCTCGCTGTGATGGAAATCTACTGGAAATAATTGAAAATATTTACTTTACGTGTAAACTAAATAGGTGTTGATTCCCCCAATCGATATCCCCCATTTTTTCCAGCAGATTGTTCCCCCATGTTATTTTCTGATGCAGTTTTATTGTTTGTTGCCGTTCAGGTGATTCTAGGTATTGCCTGGGCTTATCCTAAAGTCTTTCGCGTGCATCCTATTTCTGGTAACCAGCCGCAGATTAGTCGCGGTAACTCTATTTATGCCGGCAATAGCGCGGTCGTGAACTCTCATCCTGAATATGTAAACAATGGCTACGGTAATGCCGGCGGCGAGTGGTTCGACTTGTCGAAGTAGTCCTGCTGTAGCTCGACGACGCCGTCTGCCTTAAAGCGTGAATTCCTCTGGGTCACTAAATCCGTAGAAGGGCACTGAAATAAGTGCCCTTCTACGGATTTAGTGACCCTTGCTCGTTAAATTAGCGACGTCGATACGTCAGGTCGTGGGTCCGCCGTCCAGCTTCGCCGGCTTTGCGCTCAAACGATGTCAGCACGCGACCGTCCCATCGGGGAGCCCAGCCGCCAGCAGGATCCTGCTCGGTAGCGCCCTCACCAGAGTGCAGGTTTTCGAAATCGGGGTGAGCATCCAAAACGTCTCGCATTACAATCGCGTATTCTTCCCAGTCGGTTGCTAAACGCCAGGTAGCACCGGGCTTCAAGACGCGAGCTACCTTATCGGCGAATTCCGGTGAAATCAGGCGGCGTTTATGGTGGCGAGTCTTATGCCAGGGGTCCGGGAAGAAAACCCACAGCTCATCAATAGAGTCTTCATCAAACATGTTGTCCAAAAGCTCTGGTGCATTTGCCTGTGCCACCCGTACGTTCTCCACACCCTCTGCCGCCATTTTGCGCAACAAATCTGCAATGCCGGGAGTGTAAACCTCAACCGCCAAAAAGTTACGCTCAGGCTGCTGCGCCGCGCGATGAACAATCGCCTCACCTAAGCCGGAGCCAATCTCCACGGTCAGGGGAGCGGTGCGACCATAAATTTTTTCGGCATCGAACTCAGCCTCGGGTGCCACCGATGTGTCGGTCAAAAGGCGCGGCAAATCCAACACATGGGTAGGGGAGAAATCCTCCCACGCCTTCAAGCGGCGTCCAGTCAGTCGATCGCCACGACGGACAAACGAGAGTGGCTGCCGGTGAAACTTTTCGGGAGTTTCTTGCTCGGTAGGCTCAATACCCTGCTCGCGCAACTCTTCTTGAGCCGCAAAATCTGCCTTTTGCTTATTGGTTTCCATAAGGGATTCTCCTTTAATATGCCGGGTACCTGCGGAAACTCAAAGCACCACCCGGGAACAACCTCTCTAGTTTAAAGCACAAAAAATGCTCTGCCGCTCAAAGAGCAACAGAGCATTCAGTCAACAAAAAGTTATTACTTCTTCTTCTTGGAAAGAAGCAGAGCCAAGCCAGCGCCGAGAAGAACGAAGTCCTTAGCCAGCGCAGTGCCTTCCTGGGAGGGGCGGATGCCGTCTTCCATGGTCATGTTTTCGTCACCGAAGTACATGGTGAGCATGCCAGCGGAGAATACGGTCAGACCCAAGCCAGCGAGCTTTGCGGGAATAACGGGAAGAAGGAGTGCTGCACCCAAAGCGGTTTCGCCGTAAGCAAGTGACTTGCCGAAGGTGTTAGCGGAAAGCTTCTCAACCTGGGGAACGCCTACCTTAGCCATCTGCTGGAGGTAGCCGTAGGTGCCTTCGTCCATGCCGAGCTTGCCGATGCCGGAGTTCAGGATGAGGGCGCCAGTGGTGGAGCGCAATGCAAGATTGGAGAGAAATGACATGTCATTTTCCTTTCAGAATAAGGTTTGTTTTCAAGAAAAGACTTTACACGGAAAATAATTCGAGAGCACCTACATTCGTGAAAAATATTGCAAGGGTAAGGTAAAACACTCTGGTGCGGACCGTGGGGCGAGGTGTGTTTTACTTCTTTTTGCGCGAGAGAACCAATGCAAGACCGGAGCCGAGGAAAGCAATATCCTTGGCGTAGCTCACGCCTTCTTGGGAGGGGCGGACGCCGTCGTCGAGGGTGAGGCTGTCATCGTTGAGGTACATGGTGAGCAATCCCGCGGAAAATGCGGTAAGACCAAGACCTGCAATTTTGGCGGTAACTACGGGGCAAAGTAGCGCGCTACCCAGCGCAATTTCGGAGTAAGCGAGACCCTTGCCGAAAGTAGTGGGGGAGAGGGTGGACAAGCTAGGTACAGCTTTAGAACCCATATCCTGCAACCACTTATAGGTTTCTTCGTCAGCATTGAGCTTGCCCAGGCCTGAATTCAAAATGAAGGCACCGGTAGTAGAGCGAAGTGCAACGTTTGAAAGAAAAGACATTATTACTCCTAATCTCAAAATTTTATAAGCGTACTTACAGTGTATGCCATCTTATGGTGTTGATTGGGGCGCAAAATGAGGAATCTTTAAGTTGTGCCACATCATGAGAAATACACCTTTTTGAGGCTTTGAGGTTGGCAGCGTCTGGGAAATTCGTCTAATCTGTGATGTAACTAGGACCACTGTGTTACGCAATCTGCAACCGGAAGAAATTCCCGTTTTCCCCATGCGTAACTAGACGGTTTACATACATTCTGGAGGTAACGTGCCCAGTCACGCACAGAACGACGCCGCTGAAATCGAATCAGACGGCTCGCTACAAAGAGGTCTCAGCAACCGCCATATTCAGCTCATCGCAATCGGTGGCGCGATCGGTACCGGTCTGTTCATGGGCTCAGGCAAAACTATTAGCCTAACCGGTTCATCCATTCTTTTCGTTTACATCATTATCGGCGCGGCGATCTTTATGGTTCTGCGCGCTATGGGTGAGCTTCTCCTATCTAATTTGTCTTATAAGTCTTTCTCAGACTTCGCATCCGACATTCTTGGTCCCGGTGCCGGGTTCTTTGTCGGATGGTCCTACTGGTTTATGTGGGTTGTTACTGCAGTAGCGGACGTTATTGCAATTACTGGCTACGTGAAATTCTGGTGGGAAGATGTTCCCCTCTTCCTACCAGCGCTAGTTATTATCGGTTTGCTTCTCGCGCTGAACCTACCTTCGGTAAAGAACTTCGGTGAAATCGAGTTCTGGTTCGCCATTATTAAGATTGTTGCAATTCTTGCACTCATTATTGTCGGTGGCATCATGGTTGCCACCGCTTTCACTCCCGAAAACGGCGACACCGCACGCGTATCCAACCTCTGGGAACACGGCGGATGGTTCCCTAAGGGCGCTATGGGCTTTCTCGGTGCTTTCCAGATTGCGCTGTTCGCATTCCTAGGTTCTGAACTTGTAGGTACAACTTCTGCGGAAACCAAGGATCCTTACACCACTTTGCCTAAGGCAATTAACGCTGTACCTGTTCGTATTATTCTCTTCTACGTCCTGACTCTGGCAGTAATTCTCATGGTGACTCCCTGGACCAAGATTGTTCCTGAGAATAGCCCCTTCGTCTCCATGTTCAGCTTGGCTGGCTTTGGTGCCGCGGCATCGGTAGTGAACTTCGTGGTTCTCACCTCTGCAGCGTCCTCGGCTAACTCCGGTATCTTCTCCACCTCTCGTATGGTCTACGGTCTTGCAGAAGAAGGCTCCGCCCCCAAGGTTTTTGCTCTCCTTAGTAAGAACGGTGTACCTCGTAACGCACTATTCCTCACCTCCGTATTGCTTCTCTCATCCATCATTCTGCTTTACTCGGGTGACTCAGTGATTGGTGCATTTACCTTGGTGACCACCGTGGCCGCTATTCTGGCAATCTTCAACTGGGCAATGATTCTCATTTCCTACATTTCCTACCGCAAACAGTTCCCTGAGCGTCACGCAGCTTCCAGCTACAAGATGCCCGGTGGTGTGGGAGCAGCTTATGTAACCCTGGCATTCTTCATCGCCATGATTATTGTGTTGGCTCTGTTCCAAGATACCCGGATTGCACTGTTTACAATGCCCGGATGGTTCATCATTTTGGCTATTGGCTGGGCAACCGTTCGCCGCAACCCCAACTCCGCACGTTTGCAAGAGAAGGCCAAGCTTGAACGCACCCAGGCACTAGATATTGTTCCTCCTCGCGAAAAAGACAAAACACTATAAGTTGTTAGGCTCTTATCCGCCAAGGTGAGATATATGAATCAGGACGTCGTCTTGCGCTTCTAAAGCGCAAGACGGCGTCCATGTTCGATGAGCTTATTTTTTGACGTTTGAACGGTAAGCGGGTTGCTCAGGACAGGTTTTGAGAACCCGCTCCATTGCCTGCTTCTCGGTAGGCGTGACCCAGAGACCGTAAGCTGCTTTGACGGACACCTGACGCCCCACGTACTCACACTGGTAGCCACGTTGAGGAAGCCAATGTGCGGCGTCGGCATCGGACTTCTCCCTATTTGCTGCGCTGGTGGTTGCTTGAAGGTTCAGCGGATCATTGCCCAACTGCGCTCGCTGAGACTCACTCAGCAAAGTGGCGCCTGTTTGCCAGGCATTTGATAGTGCTACTACGTGGTCGATGGGAACCAACTGGCTGGTCTGCTCACCGCGCGTGAAATCTACCGAGGAGCCGGTGTAAGGATCAACTAAAGTGCCTGAAACGACCTTGCAGTTCTCGTTGCGCTTGAGATTCTGCAGATCGCGGGTAAGCACATCGTTGCGCTGATCGCAGCCGTTACCATCCACATCTGACCATGCTTTGCCAAACATCTCCCGCGAATATCCCGTTACCTCACCGGGCTGGCGAACTTCTAAGGTGCCTAAGACATCTGACGCTGTGGAGTAGGTTGATATCCCGCTATGAGCAAAACCTGTGCTGACGGGCGTACCAGCGGGGCGCAAGGCATCGACGGCGGCGTCCCAGTCCCAGCCGTTCTTACCCCACCAAAAAATGCCCGCAACCACAAGGATTGCTAGGAAAATCAGGCTGAGGTAAAAACGAACTTTGAGGGGGAGCTTCTTTGATCTAAGTCTTCTGCGTGCCACTTAGTCGTTCAGCTCAGATTGTACGCTGATTCGAGTAGTCGAATCCTCGATGAACTGGGCAGGAACCATCGGAACAGACCCGGTCGTAGGATCCACTACATGAGTACGAGAGGAATTAGTGGGGTCATCAGACTGGAAATAATCGGGGCGTTCACAGTGCAGACCCTCTCGCATGGCGCGAATAATGTGCTCGGCAGCAGCAGAGGAGTCAAAGAAATTCTGGGACCAGGTGAGAGTTCCTTCGCTCGGCTCACCCCAACCTTGCTCTCGCAAATACTCAATGTTGTATTCCTCTTTGCGCATTGAGAAATCGTTAGAATCTGTAATCTCGCACAGGTACCCGCCGGGGGAGCGCAAAATGCTGACGTAGGGGGTGTAATCACCTGCGGCAATTGACCCCGGGGTGAGGTAATAAACTCGTAGAGTCTGGTTCCAGGGAAGTTCTCTTAATCTGGCGAAGAGAACGTTGGTGAGAGACTTCCATGCCTGACGTTCTACCTCATGGGGGTTATGCGGTGCTTGTTGCACCACCCCGATACCCTGCGCCTTCAAATCTTCAATGCGGAGCGGAGCGGACTCTGAAGAGGTATAGGACTCCACCGGACGCGCGGGCACAGCCTTAGCATGGCTCATCTGCAGAGCATCGTTGACCATGCGACGTCCAAGTTTCAGCGCCCGATGCCAGGAACCGTATTTGGCGCGCACTGCACCGACCAGGGGTGCTCTGCCTATCTGATTGCGAGCCACAGCCCAGCTACCGTACAGCAGAACAGTGGGGTTACGGTCATAGCGAATGCAGTAACTAAGGAACTCCCCTAAGGCGTTGCGAAAAGCACGATCGCTGACTGCTGAAGCAGAAACGCTCATGCCGAGTTCTTCCAAGTCAGAAGGGCAAATTCCAACCCGCAAAAGTGCCTGAGAAAAATTTCCCTCACCCAGACGATCTTCGATGATCGAGCGTTGCGGGGGCCAGAGAAAGACATCATCTGAGATTCCCTGAACCTCGGCGGGTAAGTCTTCGAGGAAATCGTCGTAGGTAACCTCGTCTAAGCGAATATAGGGGTTTTCTGCCAGGTGCTTCAACGTGGCGCCACAGCGGCTCATGATAGAAGCGATCTTTTGAGCATCTACCCCTGCAGTAGTAAAGAGACGGGATAAATCCTGAACAATTACAGGGTCAAGGTGAACCGCGGTGTACTCAGGTTCAGGATCAAGATCGTGGGTGACTGCTACGGCATACCAGAGAGCCGCTGCCATCATCACATTATTGAGTAGATTCTCCTTGCGACCTATGAAAGTCCAGCGACCGGAATTAATAGCTTTATGCACAAAGTCAGGGTTTACCTCGGGAAAGAGGGTAGTAAAACGACTGTATGCTTCGCCGGGAGTCCACCCCGCCCGAACCAGCTGGTCCAGGAGATCTGAGTAGTTTTCAACAAACTTCTCGTATGAATCCGATTCATTCACGGTAGGTAGCTACTTTCTAAAGTCAGTTAAAGAACACTACATGCAATCACGAAATAACTCCGATTGAAAATAATGTATCTTTTCAAATGTAGTCCGCTCAGTTGAGGGCTTCAATCATAAGTAGTTCTATTACTTGAATAAGCCTTCCCCTTCGATTAGCGGGGAATCCCCTCTAATGAGAAACTAGAAGTATGACATCAGCCAGCACCGTTTTGCATCAAATTGAGAGCGCGCTCACCGGCGAACTGGGAGTGGAACTCTCCAGCGTTCGCGCAGCAATTGAGCTGCTCGATTCTGGTGCTACGGTGCCCTTCATCGCTCGCTACCGCAAGGAAAAAACCGGTGGGCTGAGTGACGTCCAGCTTCGCTTGCTCCAAGATCGCCTGGGGTACTTGCGAGACCTTGAAGACCGCCGTGCAAGTATCTTACAGATGCTCACCGAGCGGGGTGTGCTCGAACCCTCGCTAAAGGCATCAGTATTGGCGGCGTCCACCAAGAATGAATTGGAATCGCTCTACGCTCCCTACAAAGTGGCGCGGCGAACCAAAGCGCAGATAGCGTTGGAAGCTGGATTAGAGCCTCTAGTGGACGATTTGTTAGAAGTTCCGCTGGCAGATTTGCACGATATCGCTGCCGCTTACATTCACCCTGCAGAAAAGGGCGCACCGGAAGACACAGCAGTACCCGATACTGAAACTGCCCTCGCCGGTGCACGCGCTATCTTGCATGAATACGCCGTCTACGACCACGAACTCATGGACGAGCTGCGAGAAAAACTCTGGAACACCGGAGTAATTACCTCAAAGGTGGTGCCGAGCCACCGCACTGTGCTGGCACAAGAGACCAGCAAATTTTCCGATTACTATGATTTTTCCGAGAGAATCCGTAAGATTCCTTCGCACCGGTTGATGGCCCTCATGCGGGCTGAAAAGTCCGGGGAAGTCAAAGTCACCGTAGATGTGGCAGAGGTTCCCGGCCCTAAAACCGGGCTCAAGGGTGAAGCTTTAGCCCGCCATCAAAACCTCACCGAAGGATATGAGACCGCCCGCGCGTCCTTCGAATCGGCGGTGGCATTTGCCCTGGGCATTCCCGTGCAGATTCTGAATACGGTCTCAGATGACGAACGCGTTTTGGGCTGGCTTGCCGCTACCGTTCGCTCGGCATGGCGGCAAAAAGTTTTGCCCCGCCTTGCTGCCGACCTGCGTACCCAACTCACCGAGCGCGCAGAAAAGGACGCGGCGGCAGTTTTCGCCTCCAATCTGCGTGATTTATTGCTGGCTGCACCGGCGGGCAACCGCACCGTGCTGGGTCTGGATCCGGGGCTTCGCACCGGCGTCAAAATTGCGGTGGTCTCTCCTACCGGCGCGGTACTAGATACGGCTGTCATCTATCCGCATGCCCCCCAAAACCGCTGGGATGAGGCGCTGGACCAGCTAGAAACGATGGTGCGTGAGTTTAAGGTAGAACTGCTCTCCATTGGAAACGGCACCGCTTCGCGCGATACAGACCGCTTGGCGGGTGATCTCCTCAAACGGCTGGCGCAACAGGGGAATGACGGCGTACAGAAAGTAACGGTGTCTGAAGCCGGTGCATCCGTGTATTCGGCATCTGCACTAGCCACCGAAGAACTACCCGACATGGATGTCTCTTTACGCGGGGCGGTATCTATCGCCCGCCGTTTACAAGACCCCTTGGCTGAGCTGGTAAAAATCGACCCGCAGTCTATTGGAGTGGGTCAGTATCAGCACGATATACCGGGAAACATCCTTGCCAAATCTCTGGATGCCACCGTGGAAGATTGTGTGAATGCGGTAGGCGTGTGGGTCAATTCTGCCTCTCCCGCCCTGCTCTCACATGTAGCGGGTATCAACGCCACCACCAGTGAGGCAATCGTGAAGTTCCGTGAGAAAAATGGTGCTTTTTCCACCCGCCAGGATCTCTTGAAAGTTCCCCGTCTTGGCCCTAAAGCATTCGAACAGGCTGCCGGGTTTATTCGCATTGCAGATGGCTCCGAGCCCCTCGACGCCTCGGGCGTTCACCCCGAAGCCTACGATCTCGCTCGCGCTATCGTACATGACGCCGGAGGGATGCAAGGCAGCTCGGTTTCCGCTGAGAAACTGGCTCAGTTGAAGCCTGAAGATTATGTGAGCGAACGTTTTGGGCTGCCCACGGTACGCGATATTTTTGCCGAACTCGAACGACCCGGGCGTGATCCCCGGCCGGACTTCCAGACCGCCGAATTCACCCCCGGCGTCGAGACGATTGACGACGTCGCCGTCGGTATGATTCTTGAAGGAACGGTTTCAAATGTGGCTGCCTTTGGCGCCTTCGTGGATATCGGAGTACACCAGGATGGACTGGTGCACATCTCGCAGATGAGTACCGGCTACGTGGATGATCCGCACAAGATTGTGCGCTCTGGCGACGTCGTGAAAGTGCGGGTGACTGAGGTTAACGCCCAGCGTGGCCGCATAGCGCTGTCTCTGCTCCTTGAAGAAAAACCCGCGAAGCCAAAGCACGTGCGGGGGAATCATTCTTCTGCACGGACGAACGCATCAAAGCCTGGTGGAGCTCGAAAAGGTAGCGGCGTGGCGCATCGCCGCCGGTAACGCCTATGCCGCTTTGTCAATTGAATTCCCCGCTGGTGCTTGCAGTTTTTGGCGGGGAATCGGGCGAGTAATTGGAATGATTTCGCTCAGCTGTGCGTCCTGGCGCGCCTGCTTACCGTGGAACACAAACCGATCAAGAGCCCAGTAACGAAAGATCATGGCAATGAGAGTACCCAGGATGGGACCAGCCAAGAAGTCGCAGGTTTCTTGGGCAAGCAGGGAAATATAGGGCGTTTCCAAATGGAAAACGTAACGAGATACCCACTGTGGCGCAGCGTTTAAAGCGATCCCGCCGAGGGTCACCAGCGTGAAACCAACCATCTCTTTGGGGCGGGGATCGCCGCCGGCGTCCTTCCACGTCCAACGCGCAGAGAGAATATAGGAGACCACAGAGGCAATGGCTGTGGCTATGAGCAGGGCGGTGGTGGGCTTCTCGGTCATAATCGTATATTTCAGACCGTAATTAATAGTCATGGTCAGAATAAAGCAGAAACCTCCCACCATTAGAAAGCGAATTTTTTCGCTGGCAAGGAGTTTATTGATATTGCTGACCATGGTTACTCGATTTCTTCAGACGCTCCTCCACCGGAGGCAGGTTGTATCATCTAACCCAAAAATAGCACCGTTGAGTACAAATAAGCTGAAAATTCAACCCTAGAAACCTCAATATTTGGTTGCGATTTGGCAACAATTCATAAAAATATGGACGGAGCCCCCAGCCAAAAATCAAGAAACCGGGCGAGGTAGAAACACCTCACCCGGTTTATTCTGCAGTCGTGTACCGCTTAGAAGTCGCAGTCCTTGGGATCGGGGCCAATACGACCGTCGTTCTTAGTCAGAGCAGAAATCTTCTCTACCTCGTCGTCGGTGAGCTTGATATCAAGTGCCGCGAAGTTTTCCTTGATGCGCTCTGGGGTAACCGACTTAGGAATCACCACGTTACCCAGTGCCAGATGCCAGGCAATGACAACCTGAGCAGGGGTTGCCTCGTGCGCCTGAGCAATCTCCACGACCACGGGGTCGTTCAAAATGTCGCCCCCCTGACCCAGCGGTGACCACGCCTCGGTCAAAATTCCCAATTCTTTATGAATCTCGCGCAAAGCGTGCTGATTGAAGTAGGGGTGTAATTCAATCTGGTGGATGGCAGGGGTTACGCCGGTTTCGGCAATGATTTCGCGCAACTGCTCCTCGGGGAAGTTCGAAACGCCAATGCTGCGTACCTTGCCCTGTTTCTGCAAATTAATGAGTGCTTTCCACGCCTCAAGGTAGGTACCCTGAACCGGCTTCGCCCAGTGAATGAGAAGCAAATCCAGCGGCTTGGAGAGACCAAGCTTCTTCATCGACACCTCAAAAGAGGCCTGTGCCTTCTCGAACTCCTGCTGGTCATTCCACACCTTGGTGGTCACGAAAACGTCGTCTTCGCTCACCGAAGAATGAGCAAGAGCCGCGCCAACGCCCTCTTCATTTCCATAAATCTGAGCGGTATCAACGTGGCGGAAACCGGCATCTAATGCCTGCTCCACGACCTTCTCTGCAACTTCGTTCTCAACCTGCCAGACGCCGTAGCCCAGCTGGGGGATCTCGTTACCATCATTGAATTTTTTCAGCGGTGAGGCAGTCATATTTTTCCTTTCCAGAGAGTATGCAGTTTTAGCTTACTCAGCGGCGCTGCAGCTCTCTACTTATTTAGCTGAACGAAAAGAGTCGCGGTCTGAATACTCGGGCGCACCCAAATCGCCTTCAGCGGGATCTCCGCCCAATCGCTCACCCTGGGGACGCGAACCCAAAGCCATTAGATTATCAACGGTCAAATGCACCTGCGGAGCCTCAAAATTAGCGCGAATACGCTCGGCAGTGACCGACTTAGGAATCACAATATTGTCAATCGCTAAATGCCAGGCAAGAATAACCTGCGCATTAGTAATGCCGTGCTCGGTAGCGATAGCGGCGACGGCGTCGTCGTTAATATCCTTGCCCTGCCCCAGCGGCGACCATGCCTCGGTCAAGATTCCACGGTCGGCGTTATCGGCGCGCTGACTCTCCTGAGTGAGATAGGGGTGTAGCTCAACCTGATGCACCACGGGAGTAACCCCGCTCGGTTTCAACGAATCAATCTGTTCGGTCGTGAAATTCGAAACGCCAATAGATTTGACCAGTCCGCGCTCGCGCAACTCAATAAGCGCGTCCCATGACTGTCGGTACTTTCCCAGGGCAGGTTGGGCCCAGTGAATCAGATAGAGGTCAAGATAATCGGTATCTAGTAATTCCAACGATTTTTCGCAGGCTTCCAGAGCAGTTTCAAAACCCTGATCGGTGTTCCACAGCTTGCCGGTCACAAAGACATCTTCGCGAGTAAGCCCCGAATTTTTCAGCGCTGAACCAACTTCTTTTTCGTTCTTATAGATGGTGGCGGTATCGATGTGGCGGTAGCCGGTTTCAAACGCTGTGAGCACGGCACGTTCGGTGGCATCCGGGGCAATACCGCAGACGCCGAAGCCCATCTGGGGAATGGTCTTGCCATCGGAAAAAGTTTTCAGGGGTTGGTTATCGGGAATGTTCATAGGGTTCCTCTCATCGGTGTTCCTTCTATTCTCTCTGCTGAAGGGTCAGTAAATTAGTGAAAGTGTACTTATTTCAGTGCATTTTCGCGGAAAAGGTGACCCACCTGCTTCTACGTCCTGATTACACTGGTGTTCATGCCCTCACTGCTCATGGACACCACCCCGCTTAAAGAAAGCCGAGATTACCGCCGTATCTGGATGGGGTCGGTGTTTTCTACCATGGGGTTTCAGATCACTGCGATTGCGATTGCCCTGGAGATTTTCTCCATCACAGGTTCGCCAGGTGCGGTGGGTCTGACGGGATTGGTGGCGGTTGGACCACTCATTTTGGGTGGTCTATACGGTGGCGTCATTGCTGATACCTACGACCGTCGCAAGGTTGCTCTCCTGGCATCTATCAGCATGTGGCTGGTTACGGTGGCCATTGCCGTTCACGCGTGGATGGGGCTTCATAATATTTGGTTACTCTATGGCTTGGTTGCCTTTGAATCGCTGCTTCAACCCATCAACCAGGCAGCGCGTGGTGCGATTATTCCACGGCTAGTTCGGCGCCGTCTGCTACCGGCTGCTAACGCATTGAATATGACGGTGGGAACCTTGGGCATGAGCGTCGGACCCATGCTTGGCGGTGCGCTGGTGGCAACGGTGGGTTATCCATGGACGTACTCTATTAACGTTTTCGCCATGATGGTAGGGCTGTGGGCACTCTACGAGTTACCTCCCATGGTGCCGGAGAAGAAAGCTGAAGGGGCCTCCCGTGGTATCCGTTCGGTCGTCGAAGGCTTCTCTTTCGTACGTCAGGTTCCCGTGGTCGGCATGACGTTCGTGGTGGACCTCATCGGCATGATTTTCGCGCAAGCAAAACCACTTATTCCAGCCCTTGTTGTAGTGGCATTTGGTGGCGGTGATGCCGCATCTGGCCTCTTGCTTTCCGCAGGTGCAGTAGGAGCTTTCCTAGGCGTGACTTTCTCCGGTTGGCTCAAGAACGTACGCCGTCAGGGGCGTTTTCTCACCCTTTCATACGTAGGCTGGGGTGCCGGGTTCTTCGCTTTTGGCGCTGTAGCCTTTTGGTTGGACGGGCGTAACCCCTCGACGTCGCTGGCGGAGAATCTCTGGGCAATTTTACTGGGCGCTGCGGGCCTGGCATTCGCTGGTTGGTGTGATGCTTTGGGGTCGGTTTTCCGCTCCACCATTATTCAAACGGCAGCGCCGGACAGCATGTTGGGTCGCATGAATGGGATGTTCATTGTGACCGTGACCGGTGGCCCCAACCTCGGCACCGCAATGGTCGGTGGCGTCGCCCAACTCGTGGGATCGGCGGCGGCGGCAATGCTAGGCGGTGCTGTTTGCATTCTAGCTATTGGCGGTTTCACGCTAGCGGTTCCTGCCCTCTGGCGCTATGTCTTCGAACCGGACCCCGAAACCAACGCTCTTCCCGAAATCCAGCACAATCCCGATCATCCAGCAACCGCGTCCATCACGATCGTCCCGCCAAAATCTGAATAGTCTGTGCTCTGAAGGTCACTAAATCAGCGACAGTGCACTTATTTCAGTGCATTTTGACTGATTTAGTGACCTTTTCATCGGAACGATCTGTACAGAGCGCCCTTCAACTCGCAGTCCCCAAGCTCTACAGCCTTGTGCAGTATGCTTATTAACACTGATTAACCCTCAACCCAGCCCACAGGGGCAATTCAAGGAGAGCATTTCATGGCCGGTGGTTTGGCAGCCCTTTTGGACGACGTCGCGGCACTGGTGAAGTTAACCGCCGCCAGCGTGGACGACGTCGCAGCCGCAGCGGGGCGCGCGAGCGTCAAGGCTTCGGGTGTGGTCATTGACGATACTGCAGTAGTTCCCCAGTATGTGGATGGGATTTCGCCTAAGCGAGAACTGCCTATTATCAAGAAAATTGCGATGGGCTCACTGCGCAATAAGCTACTTTTTATTCTTCCCGTTATTCTTTTGCTGAGTTGGTTGCTTCCGGCTGCGCTCACCCCGTTGTTGATGCTGGGTGGTCTGTACCTCGCTTTTGAGGGAGCAGAAAAAGTTTTTGAGTTATTCTCCCCGGCACATGAGGAAACTGAGACGCCCTCGGCTGCTCGTGGTCCAGAAGCAGAAAAGCAGATTGTTTCCGGTGCTATTCGTACGGACTTCATTCTTTCTGCTGAAATCATGGTTATTTCCATGAACTCGATTGCCACCGACGGTACTTTTTGGATGCGTGCCGCCGCGCTCGTTGTGGTGGCCATCCTCATTACCTTGCTGGTGTACGGCGTAGTGGGTCTGCTGGTGAAGATGGACGATATCGGACTCGCCCTCGCTCGCCGCAAGTCAGCGGGCGCTCAGAAATTTGGTGAGGGCTTAGTTCGAGCTATGCCCAAGGTAATGTCCTTCATTTCCATCGTGGGTACTTTCGCGATGCTCTGGGTTGGTGGACACATCCTGCTCGTCGGTTTGGATGCGCTCGGTTGGCACTTCCCTTACTCTATTGCCCATCATGCGGCTGAGTGGGGCCATTCACTGTCCCACAGCTGGATTGGCGCCACCGTTGGCTGGATTGCTGAAACCGTTGTTGCAATGATTTTCGGCGCTATCGTGGGCTTCATCGTGGTCGGTATTATGCATCTGATTCCGCGTAAGAAGAAGGCAGCTCACTAACGTCCTGATTTACTCATTAGTTTCCTGAACTTCTGTTTGGCACAGCGTGAGGCAAGCTGGCTGGGTCTGGCGTGAATCGCATCTGCGAGCGCTCGCGAGCCATGCGAGAGGGATTGCTTGCCGATGCTGTGCCAAACGGAAGTAAGGAACTCATAAATCCCCTACTCCTCTGAGCTGGTGAGCAAATCGCGCACCTGCTCGGCGGTGAGGGAGGGCGAGAAGAACTGACCCTCGTCCACGACGGCGTCGAAAAGCGCCGCTTTGGAATCCTTGAGATCCATGACTTTTTCTTCAATTGTTCCGGCTGATACCAGGCGGTAGACCATCACATTGCGGGTTTGACCTATGCGGTGTACGCGGTCTACCGCCTGTTGTTCTGCTGCGGGGTTCCACCAGGGATCCATAATGAAGCAGTAGTCAGCGGAGGTCAGATTCAAGCCGAAGCCGCCAGCTTTCAGCGAAATCAGAAAGATGGGTGCGTTCCCTAGTTCAAAGGCTTCGAGTACTCGCGCACGGTCGCGGGTTGAGCCATCCAGGTAGAGGTAGGTAATCCCTAGCGAGTCCAGGCGTTCGGCAACTTTTTTGAGGTAGGTTGTGAATTGCGAGAAGATGAGCGCGCGGTGACCGTCGGCGACGATTTCCGGCAGGTTCTCTTCCAGGTAGTCCAGCTTGGACGATGCCACGCTGCCGTATTGCTCTTGGTCGATGAGGCTGGCGTCTAATGCCATGCGGCGCATGGTGGTGAGCGACTGGAAGACCGTAAAACGATTCTTGTCCATGTCCTCCAGCAGTCCTAGAACTTTCTTGCGCTCGCGCTGAAGCGCGGTGTCGTAGGCGCGGCGGTGCGCCGGGGCTAATGGTACGTCCACGCGCACGTCGTTCTTCTCAGGCAAATCTGCGGCGACCAAATCTTTGGTGCGGCGCTTCATGAGTGGGCGAATGCGTTGGCGCAGGCGGGGCAGTGCTTTCTTGTCTTCGCCGCCTTCGATGGGAGAGGCATAGTAGTCCTTGAACCTGCGGGCGCTGGGGAAGAGCCCCGGCGCAACGATGGAGAACATGGACCACAGCTCCATAAGATTGTTTTCCATGGGGGTACCGGTGACCGCCAATTTGAAGCGGGCGGGAATGTCCCGGGCAATGCGGTGAGCTTTTGTTTTGGCGTTCTTGACGAACTGCGCCTCATCGAGAATAAGGCCGTTCCAGAGTTGCTGGAAACCAGCGTCTACGTAGGCTTCTTCATCAATGCGGAACAGCGCGTAGGAGGTTACTACTACGTCTGCATCCGCACAGGTGCGAGCCAACGGTTTCTTGGATTTGTTCTGAGACTCATAGATGGTTGCTACGGAGAGTTCTGGGGCAAATTTTTTGATTTCGCGCTCCCAGTTGGGCACTACCGATGTCGGGGCAACTACCAAGAACGGGGCAAAACGTTCGGTTGGCTCGCGGTCTTGGCAGTGCGTCCAGAGTTCTTTGGCGCGGGCAAAGAGGGCGATGGTCTGTACAGTTTTGCCCAAACCCATGTCGTCGGCAAGTATGCCTCCGAGCTCGTGCTCCCAGAGGAAGTTAAGCCACTGAAAACCCTCGACCTGGTAGGGGCGTAGCTCGGCATGTAGCCCTACAGGTAGCTCGGGGGCTGGGCCGTTAGTGACATTCAGCAGGGCGCCAACTTGCCTATCCCACGCATCGACCGTTTCGGTTTCTGCCGCAAGTTCTTCGAGCTCTTCCCACATTCCTACCTGATGGCGGGAAATCTGGAGGGGAGTTTCTTTATCGCGCAGGGAACTGGCTTCACGCAAGAGTTCTTGTAATTTCATGAACTCGGGGCGATCTAACGCAAAGTAGCTGCCGTCGCCTAGCAAGAGGTGAGTTTTTCCGGCGTTGAGAGCCTCGAAAACTTTGGCGAAGGGGACGTACCATTCACCCATTTTGATGGTGATTCCCAGGCCAAACCAATCCCTATCGCCCGTCGAGTCTACTGAAACTGTGATTTCTGGTTGTTCACCGAGTTCTTTGAATTCAGGCACGGTGCCCTCAAAGTCAATGCGCACGCCGTCAATCTCACGGTATCGGGGCAGCGAGTCTTCAAGTAGGGTCCGGGTTGCCCACCCCTCATAGGTATTGCGGGTAAAAGGCACTGCCGGGCGGATGACCTTGACCTCTTTGAGTACGCGGTATTCAAACTTGGTATCGCGGATATCTTGATGGTCTTCGCCTGGGTAACCCAGGGCAGGAAGAATCTCTATCGCGTCTTCGTCAGTATCTTCGGTGGCTAACGGATGGGTGGGATACTCCCAATGCCAAGCGGTTCGAGCAGTATGTGAGTTTTCTTCCTCAAAATTTACCGTCAATACAAGCTGGGGCGAGCGAACAGGGGGAAGCTCAACGCTGTGATTGACCGTATGTAGGTGAACCGTGCGAGAGAGGACAGGGTAGTACTCCGCAAAGAAACTCTCTTTATCCCGGGCGGGAACTTCGATGGCGCCAGAGATCGCCAATGATTCGGCTACCGGATCGAGCGGATCGGCGAGGGGGATAAAGACGATATTGGTTGCCTCATTCATCCACTCGGGTCGGGCGGGGGAGCCCTCTGCCGGCGTCGTTTCTTCGAGAGATTCTTCCACCAGATCTAAAGCTGGCTTACGGGTGATACTCCACTTGGCGGATTCGGCAGATTGCACGTAGCGTGCCTGTGCTCGACCCCCTAACGCCACAAAACCCATGCGGGGTTCGCCCAACTTGTGGCAGTGCTCAGCAGGAATGGAGTATCTGCCCCAGCGCAGAACGGGGTTGAGACTCAAACCGGTGTCATCGGTTTTACCCGCCTCTGCAAGAGGTTCCACCAGTAGCTCCACCGACGTCGCATCAGCCAGAGAGAAATTTATTTCTTCACCGTCCAGCAAAATAGGCAGACCGATGGCTCGGGCTTTTTCGAGTACCCGCCACAGGAGCGAGGAATTGACTGCAGTCAAAGACACCCAATCGCGGTGGGAAGTATATGCCGACTGCCAGGGGCGAACCACTGAATAGAATTCGGCAAACCAGCGTTCATGTTCGGGGTAGAGAGTATGACTACTCATACTCCGCGAAAGGTCCCGTTGGAAGTTCTCCCAGCTC
Organism: Rothia amarae; assembly: GCF_042677725.1. NCBI lineage: Bacteria > Bacillati > Actinomycetota > Actinomycetes > Micrococcales > Micrococcaceae > Rothia > Rothia amarae. The sequence goes on along the minus strand of NZ_JBHUCN010000009.1, from coordinate 151,081 downwards.
AAACCGCCTTTAATCCATTTGCCGCGAGCACCCATCATGAGTGGTCTTGCCTGGATACTTACCTGCGGGATTTTGGACTTATTACCTAGCGTAAATTTTGTTCCTACGTGAAAGGAAAGATCCAGAGCCGCCGATGCTCTGCGCGCGTGATCGCTACCAAATTCGGGGCGAGCTGCCAACGTATGCGATAGCGACCGCCTCCACGCGGGAACCTTTGAGAGTTTCTCCTCGTTGAGGAGCGCCAAATCTTCTAAATTTTCTGCAGAATCTTCAGCGCGGTTCTCTAGTTGAGACGCCGCGTAGACCCCGAATTTTTCTAACCGTTTCTTGAAGTCTTCAGGAACCTGCGGAGCGCCGTCGCCATCGTGCGTAGGGGTGGAACGCCAGGTGGGGGACAACGATGTCAACGCCTTACGCGCCTTATCTGCCCGGTCAATGGCGGTGAGCATGAGCGCTACCGCGTGTTTGCAATCAGTGCGTACTGGGCACGTGCATCGTGCAGAAAATGCTAGTGAACCGGGAGTTTTGACTGCAGGAAATGTGATGTTGGTGGAATAAGGGGTGACATCGTTGCCTGTCACCACACCGGTGAGCATCCGCGCGTCGTCATCGTAGTTATACCGTGCTACGTTGCCCGCCCGCATGTACTTCTGCCCGCGTGAATATGCCCCGTGCCCTACCTGACGAATAATCTCAGCAGCCGTGACGGGGATAGCGGGAAAAGCAGTCGAATCGCTCATAGTCTCTTCCGTATAAGGGCCAAACGGTTAACTTAACCAGATTAGCCGAGAACAATTCTTCGTGGTGAAGTGCTACCTATGATTGTTCAGAATTTGCTGTCTGCGAGCGTCCACCGCGGGGAGCCGAAGAGTGCTTTTCCGCTTTATCTACGGCGATGCGGTGAATGAAATCGGTAGTTTCCATCACGTTGGAATCATCATGATGTCCGGTTGTTCTAAACCAAGTGCTTACGAGAAAGTTGTCTACCTTGGTGACTCGTAAACCAAAGGCATCTCCAGAGTATTGGCCGCTCAAACTCGTCAAATCAGGGTTGCTGGGAGCTCCGCTGGGAGTGGGATTTCGATGTATCTCAAAAGCATCTTCGCTACCGGGATAGAGCTGGGTCAGGGCTTCTGTGCAATCGGCGGAGTTCTTTTCTAACGTGGAAATGAGCTGCTGGGCAGCTGTGGCATCTGCTACAGAAAATACTGAAATATACCCTGAAAGCTGGTCTATCCCATTCTGTCCCAGAGCAATACGACGGCGTTCGCCTTTTTGGATAGTAAATTTTCCACCGGGGGTGCTAAATAATCCCAGCCCCAGCTGCTCGTAGGCTACGCATTTTTGGTTGACCTGTTCGGCAAGAAGTGGGTTATCCGACATCAGCTGTTTTTGAGTTGCTGGGATGCGGGTTGAGGTTTTTTGCCACTGTTTTGCGTTAAAGTACTCGGTTGTGGGGGAGGCCATGAGGTAGGGGATAGTTTTTTGTACCCTGATGTCATTTTGAGTGGGTAATACGGCATCGGGATTTTCTTCTAGGACTTCGGTGAGGCTTTTGGTTTCATCCGGAGCGTTCTGGTCGGTGGCGACGGGAGAGCATCCTGCCAAGGCAAGCGTTGCGGTGGCAGAGAGCGCTATGAGACGTCGGGAGAGAAACTTTATTGCGTTATTGGATAACATGTAGGGCTTCCTTGGCGGGCAATACCTCAATGGGGGGGATTTATCAAAGACATGGGTCTTTGGAGGTGCAGAGGAGGTGAATGATTGAGAACGAAAGTTTTTTCGCCCTCAATTTTTACCCTTTTCACATTTTAGGGGATGGCTTCCCTCCCGGGTAAATCAATTTTTTTCTGGGACGGTATTTTATTTTCAGAAACGGTGGGTTATGGTTTTAAACAGCTTCAAGAGTTTCAACTGACAAGCTCCGACTTTAGTTGAACGCCAACCCCATGTTCACGGGTGGCTCGGATGACGAAGCGGTCTGTATTCGCGTTGTTAGCGCGTTTGCTACCAACGCAGGCTGGTACAGACAAGAGCACTTCGAAAGGAATGCGCGAAGGCGCAGTGTGGCTATGACTACCACCGCTCGACCCCACGAAACTATTCAGAAGAACCTCAGCACCGTTGCGGTGACTGCTCGTGGAGGCTACTCCGCAGTTTCTATCCAGGATTACACCCGCATCTCTAATGAGCGTTCGGAATTTCTCAACTTTTTGCTGACCCCAAATCCATCAGGGGTTCCTGCCACTGAATATGGCGTACTTCAGGTCGCATGAGCCAGTTTTCCGGACTCCTTCTTGACTCGGATGTGCTGGCGGAAATCCGCAAAGCGACTCCTGACCCGAAGGTGGTAGCTTTTCTGCGGCGTAACTCCTATAAAGTTCTCTACATTTCGGTGTTAAGCTTGGGCGAGCTTAAAGGACTTTACCCCTATACGGAAACAGAACGCTGGCTCAGCGAACTGGTAGATCGTTTTGGGGAGCACGTTTTAGAAATCGATGAAAAGGTTTCGTTGGAATGGGCTGGTCGCCAGGCTGAGCGGGGATTCCACGCGGTAGGTTCTGAGAGAACCGTGCCGCTCCCCACCGCGGCTTTAGAGGGGCTCATCTGTGCAACGGCTCAAGTGCACCAGCTGGAGATTGCCTCTTCCAAAGCAGAGGTGTATCAACGGTGGGGTGTTCAGGCGACTAATCCTTTTACTGAAGAATAACCCTAGTAATTGCGGGTTCGCTCAAGCGCTTTTCCAATGATTTTCTGGGGAAGTAGGGCATTACTCCATCGCATAATCTTGTAGGGCGCCGACGGCACTACTGCCGCTTTGCCTTGAATATTCGCTGTAATGGCGGTGCGAGCAACCTGCTCGGCGCTCAGCCAGAATACCCCTGGCACCTGAGGCTCAGAAACCTCCATAACACGGTGAAATTCTGACCGCGTTAGTCCGGGGCAGACGGCGGTGACACTTACCCCGCGGGTAGCATACTGCAAATTTGCTGATTCACTGATAGACACCAAAAACCGTTTAGCTGCAGAGTAGGTTCCACCGGGAGTAAAGGCAGCAACAGATGCGACGTTGATGATTCGCCCCCGCCCCCTATCAACCATGGGGCCCAACGCCGCGTGCATCAGTGCCAGCGGAACTTTTGCCAAGACCTCCACTTGGTTGAGATGACTCTGAACGCTTGCTGAAAGAAAGTCTTTGCCTAGACCAAAACCAGCGTTGTTGACCAGAATTTCTACGGGGTTCGTCTCCTGTTGAAGACGCGAGATGAGGCGCTGGACGTCGTCGCCCTTCAGCAAATCTGCCGGGAGAATCTCTATATCTATATCGGAGGTCCTCAACTCGTGAGCGAGTTCTTCAAGTTTCTCGACCCTCCGTCCACTCAGCACTAAAGAGTATCCCCGTGTGGCGTATTCACGGGCAAAAGCTGCGCCAATTCCAGAGGACGCGCCGGTGATGAGAACATAAGGCATAGATGAAAAACTACTCATCTCTCTAGTTTAGGGATGAGAACCTGAGAGCTTGCTGGCTATTTTCGAAAAATGTGGATTCAAATCGTGCTCAAAGCGACTGCCAGCTACACCTGAGGGTGCAGTTCGTGAAAAGATAAAGGACGATGAACACCACTTCCAAAACCCCGCCGAAACGTTCGCTCCCTATGCCTCTTTGGATGCAGGGGGCTATCGAACTGTTAATGACTGCTGTACTTTCGTTCGCGACCGTGCTCATTTTATTGGTGGCAGTGTGGTTTGCCGGCGGGTTTAATGACTCCTCTTTGCTGGGTGTCTCACAACTTTCCAGCCAGATTTGGTTGCTGATTCATGGTGTTCCACTGGATTTGAATATTCCCCAACACGGTTCTTTCGCGGCGGTATCTGGCACGTTCAGCCTTATTCCGTTGGGTCTGACTCTTGTGCCGTTGGCATTGTGCTTTCGGTCTGGACGACGGTTGGCGCAGGCATCCTATGAAGGCCAATTTTGGGTTCCCCTGGTATCGGGCAGTCTCACCTATCTGGCGATTTCGTTGGCGTTAAGCCTGTTTTCCTCGACTGCTACAGTGACCACCCATCCTTTACTGGCTTTTCTCATTCCGCTCTGGGTGGTTTTGCTGGGAACGATTTGCGGTGCCTGGTTTGAATCGCGCTCTTTGGCTCGCATGATTGGTGTGAATGCGGCTGAGTGGGTTGGTAAATTTAGTCAGTATTCCAGGTGGGCTGGATCTTACGTGTGGGCGGTTTTGCGTTCGTCCTTGGTTGCTTTGCTGGCTTTTATTGCCGGGGGCGCGCTACTTTTTGCGCTCACCGTTCTGTATAACTGGAACGATATTCTTGCGGTTTACCAGCTTCTCAGTGCTGGGGCAGTGGGGGACACCGCTGTGACTCTGCTTCAACTCGGCATTGTTCCTAACCTGATTATTTGGGCGATGGCGTGGAGTACCGGCGCAGGGTTCTCGTTTGGCGAGGGTACCATTGCCAACCTTTCGCAGACTTCAGTGGGGGCTATGCCCGCTCTTCCTGTGCTGGGGGCAATTCCGCAGCCCATTGACCCTTTCTCTTATCTGGCGGTGCTGGTTCCGATTCTTGCGGGTGCTCTTGCTGGATGGTGGTTCTTCCGCGCCGGTGAAAATCATTTTGATGAGTGGGTTTCGCTGAAGATTCGTTTCCGCTGGTTATCAGCTCTCCTTTCTACGTTATGCCTGGCTGTATTTATCGCTGTCCCTACAGGCATCATGACGGCGGCGGTGGGCTGGTTCGCTCACGGTTCTTTGGGTCTAGGCAGATTCACTCATGTGGGTCCTACCCCCTGGTTCTTTGGATTACTGACGGCGCTGTGGATAGCTGTAGGCGTACTGTTGGGGTCGATACTGGCACCGATGATTGAACCGGATAACAGTAAAGAACTGGATCGATTTGCTGGCGAATCGCGCGAGAATAAGCGCCGTCTGAAAAAAGAACAGAAGAAGGCTAAAGCTGCGCAAAAGGCCGAGAAAAAGGCAGCGCGCTCCGGTTCTAAGGGCTCGAAAGCGGCAGATTCAGTGGCTACAGAGACTGAATCTGAGGACGTTTTTGTTCTCGACGAAGCCGAAGAATCCCCAGCAGACTCAGCCCAGCAGCAAGATGCAGCAGAGTTAACGTCCACTGAGGCAAATGTTTCTGCAGACTCCGCCGAAGAAGGAGAAGTTTCCGCCGAGAAAGATTCAGCAGTAGAACCCGCCGCACTAGAACCTGCACAGCAATCTGAGACTTCAGAAAATCTAAACCAGGGGAGCGTTCGCGCTGAAGAATCAAAGGCGGCGCCAGAGCAACCTAAGCTGGCTCGCGGCGCGGTGATTCGCCGTCCTAAATCCCTCAAAAAACAGCGAAAAACGCGGGAAGAAAACGACTCTTAGAATTACTCGCCGCCGAGCAGAGCCCCGAGCAGGTTGTCCTGAAGCTGTTGGTTGCACTGTCCCTGGCGGCTGAGTGTCAGTGCATTCTGGATACACTCGGCGTAAGCGTTGGTCTGTTCCACGAAAACGAGCTGAACCACGGTGCCAAAGGTGAGATATGCGATTCCCAGCAAAAAGAGGAGGAGCACGGTGTATTCGAAGCCACCGCTACGTGCACGCGGCATCAGAAACAACGAGCGGATACCCAAACCGAGGGCAAGCAATTCAGCCACCAGCGCGGCAACAAGCCACCAGCCGGTGTACATCATGAAAACGAAAGAAAGCACACCAGCGGCAAGCATGAGACGCTGAATAATCAGCAGTTTCTTCCGGGCTTCTCGCTGAGGCGCAGGCATTTCTTCTAAAGTATTTACGTTTTCAGACATAGGGATAAGAATACCCCGCGAACCGTAACAGGAACTATCGGGAAAAGTTAGCAGATAATCACCCTGGGCTCATTCCCTCTTCGCATGATAACGGCTGCAACTGTACGGTAAACTCTCTGATATGCGCATTGTGGTGATGGTTTCAGGTTCCGGTACTAACCTGCAGTCGATTCTGGACGCCGTAGCAGCCGGCCAGCTTGAGGTTGAAGTTGCCGCCGTCGGTGCCGATAAACCCTGTGTGGGCATCGAACGTGCCGAACGGGCAGGCATTGAGACCTTTTTAGTAGAGCCTGCAGATTTTGAAACTCGCGCAGAGTGGAATAGACACCTGGAAAAAACGGTTGCCTCGTTCTCCCCAGATTTTGTTATTTTTGCGGGATTCATGCGGATTGTGGACGCCGATTTCGTCCAGCAATTTGAGAACAGAATCATCAATACCCACCCGGCTTTATTGCCCTCGTTCCCCGGCGCACACGGCGTTAGAGACGCTCTCGACCACGGCGTGAAAATCACCGGGCTGACCGTGCATTTTGTTGATTCTGGCGTCGATACCGGTTCTATCTTGGCGCAGGCGGCAGTGCCGGTTTTGCCCGAAGACACCGAAGAAACCCTGCACGAGCGCATCAAAGTCGAAGAAAGAAAACTGCTCGTTCAGACTATCTCTGAACTTGCCGCCGAATCTTCCCCTCGCCTGCCGAAAGAGAAACCGCAACATCGGTAGCCAGGCCGATCCAAAGATTTAGGTTCTTGATGATTCAAGAACTGAAGCCAAGGGTCGGGGCTTACATCGACCCAATACCTAACCATCCAGATGTTCTCAGAACCACCTCTGAGAGCGAGGATCAAGAAATTGGAGTCATCTGTGAGTCTCATCGAGCTCGATCGCGTACCTCTCAAACGCGCCCTTATCTCTGTTTTCGATAAAACAGGTCTTGAAGATCTTGCCCGCGGTCTCCACCAGGCCGGGGTCGCCATCATTTCTACCGGCTCTACCGCCTCCACCATTTCAGCAGCAGGTGTTCCTGTCACCGAAGTTTCCGACATTACGCATTTCCCCGAATGTTTAGAGGGTCGAGTCAAAACTCTGCACCCGCGCGTCCACGCGGGAATTTTGGCTGATCGCCGCAAACAGGATCATATTGATACGCTCCAGCAGATGGATATTGAACCCTTTGACCTGGTGATTGTTAATCTTTACCCCTTCGTGGAAACCGTCGCATCGGGTGCTGATCAGGACGCGATTGTAGAAAAGATTGATATTGGCGGGCCTTCGATGGTTCGTGCCGCCGCTAAAAATCATGATGCTGTGGCAGTGGTAGTAGACCCGACACGGTATGACGACGTTGTACGTGCAGCATCTGAGGGTGGATTCACCCTGGCCGAGCGCCGTCGTCTAGCCTCTGCGGCGTTCGCTCATACCGCAGCCTATGACACCGCTGTTGCCACCTGGACTGCCCAGCAGTTTGAACAGGACGAAGATGCTAACTTCTGGCCTCCCTTTGCCGGGCTTTCTTTCGAACGTTCCGAAACTCTGCGTTATGGGGAAAACCCGCATCAGAAAGCCGCGCTGTACGTCGATCCCGCCGCTGCTCCCGGCATTGCACAGGCAGAACAGCTCGGCGGTAAGGCAATGAGCTACAACAACTTTGTCGACGGCGATGCTGCGCTTCGTGCTGCTTACGATTTCGAGGAAACTGCCGTTGCTATCATCAAGCACAACAACCCCTGTGGTATTGCTGTAGCAACTCCCGGCGCTACCGATCCTGTGGCAGATGCACACGCCAAAGCACACGCTTGCGATCCGCTTTCAGCCTACGGTGGCGTAATCGCAACCAATGCTGAAGTATCTGAAGGTATGGCTCGTACCGTGAAAGATATTTTCACCGAAGTCATTATTGCTCCCTCCTACTCGCCTGAAGCGTTGGAGATTTTGCAGACTAAAAAGAATCTGCGCATACTCGTTCTGCCCGAGGGATTCTCCCGCGGCTCCTTGGAATATCGCGCAGTTTCAGGCGGCGTACTCTTCCAAGAAGCTGATCGCCTTCAGGCAGAGGGTGATCAACCCGAGAACTGGGAGCTCGTAGCGGGTAATGCTGCCGACGAAAAAACCCTCGCAGACCTCGCTTTCGCGTGGAAAGCTCTGCGTTCTGCCAAGTCAAATGCCATTTTGCTGGCAAATGGCGGCGCTGCAGTAGGCATTGGCATGGGACAGGTCAACCGTGTTGACTCTTGCAAGCTTTCGGTCGAGCGCGCTAATTCTCTGGCTGGGGACGCCGAACGCGCACGGGGAGCGGTAGCGGCATCAGATGCTTTCTTCCCCTTCGCTGATGGGCTGCAGGTTTTGCTCGACGCCGGTGTGCGCGCCGTCGTCCAGCCCGGTGGTTCTATTCGCGACGAGGAAGTCATTAAGGCAGCCCAAGAAGCCGGTATCACCATGTACACCACTGGTGCCCGCCACTTCTTCCACTAAACAAACCGAGGTCTCCTCACAGTTTTGCCCCGAATGAATTATCATTCGGGGCAAAATTTTTGGTGTACTGGTTATTCAGATTTACTGGGCAGGAGCTGAATAGGCTGCTGCCGCTGTAGCGGTGGGGCCGGTGGGCTCATCTGCTACGGAAAGTGCTTCCTGGAAAATCTTCTGAATGTCCTCAGCGGAGTTTGCCGTAAAGGCTTCACCCTTAGTTTCCTGTGCTAAATGCCGCAGCGATTCCATGTTTGCATCATCGGATACACCAATGAAGAGCATATAAATCGGGTTCTCTTTATCCTGCTGTTCATTGATGGTTCGAATAAGATCCTCGGTGGAAATGGAGTCCTTATCTGAGTTTTCACCATCGGTCATAATAACAACGACGTTAGCGGCGTCTGGGTCAAACTGAGATTTGACCTCTTCGAATGCTGCCAAAGTGGTGTCGTTGAGCCCGGTATGGGAATCGGGGTAGGGCTGAATTTTCTCGCCGGCGGTACGCAAGATTTCTCGCTGGTTCTTTCCATCGACATCTTCGCCGAGATTGCGGATGGGGACGAGCGGATTGTAATCCAGCGATTTGCCCTGGTTATCCTTGGCGATATCCAGCGCGAAACTCCACAAACCAATGGAGTCACGGGGTGGAAAGAGCTGGGAACCGGAAACTACGGATTCTTTAACAATATCCATGCGGGTGCGTCCGCTGTCTCCTACTTTGGTGCTCATTGAGCCGGAGGCGTCCACTGCCACCAACGCGTTGAGCGGAGCGGACTGGCGTAGGTAGGAGGTCCACATGTTGGCAATAATCTTGGGGTTGTCGGTGCTGAGAGAATCAACAACGCCTACCGTATTTTCGGCAAGTTCGTGACCGGGGTCAGAACGTAGCCCCTGTTCTTCAAGAGCTTTTTTACCCTCGTCAGAATTGATGTAATTCTCGATTTTATCGGCGGCTAAACCAACAGTTCGGTTGGTGTCTGCGCCGGTGGTTGGCTGGTACATCGGGAAATCTAGCATGCCTGTTTTTCCACTGGGAACGTAGGCCTTCACTTTAGAATCCGCATGATCTTTGCGGTATTGAGCAAAATCAGACTCAGTCACAATGGCAGAGTCAATGCTGTGATCGCTCACCGAGGAGAGTAAATCAGAGGGGTTGCGCTCCGGATCGTCTACACCGATAGTTTGGGCACGTAGTCCAATGTTGGCGCTAAAATCTTCTTGCGAAATTGCGTTATGACTTGTTTCGGCTGTGGCGTTGAGTAACGCCATAAAAGCACCGGAATCGTCTTTAGGGTCGCTCATTTTTATGCTGGAAGAATCGTGTAGAGCATCATTCCAGCTCTCCACGCGATTGTTTCCGGTCGTTGCGATAACTGCTGGAGTGCTGGCCAAAGAGTCTGCTTTGGTGATTACTTGAGCTTTGCCCGCAAGAGCTAGCTCTGCTCGGGTTGAAGAATCTGGAATCCATAGATTCGGGGCAGACTTGCCGCTAATAATGTGCTGGGCGGTTTCGGTCGTCGCTGAGTCACTGCTGATAGCTAGAGTGATGCAGTCTTCGTCAGAGACCGGAATATTTTTAAGAATTTCCGCCATAGCTTTGGTGGTCTCTACGCTCACGCGTTGAGTGGTGGCGCAGTTAGAGGGGATCGCTTGCGGATCCTGAGTCTGGTTATTGCTGCCTAAGTTATAAGTAAGTATTCCACCGCTGAGTAAGACGATGCCTGCGCCGCTGAGTGCTACCCACTTACGGACGTTCTTCTTCCGCCGGGCTTCTCGCGCTTCACGACGCGATTGAGCATTCCCCATGATGTGCCCTTTCGCGCATTTCCGAGAGAGACTCTCTGAATTGAGATTGTCATTGTGTTACTCCCCATGTTCCCCCATTGAAAGTAACGCCTTAGTTTATCAAGAATGATTTTGACAAGAGGCTGGGCGGCGGACGAAAAAATCTATTGGCGGTAAATATGAGCTTGACGGTAGATGGAAAGACAGAGAGTTATTTCTGTGACTAGGCGTATTGGCAAGGATGTTGCATTGAACACGATGTAGCCATAAGTGATGAGCGTGTCCTGAATGACTGTTCGATTTAGGTAATTTAGAAATATGCCTCGAATTAGCGAAGAACACCGAATGCAGATTAGAGAAAATATCGTGGAATCTGCACGTTTGGCCTTTCTTGATAAAGGTTTTCAACGCACATCCATGAGTGAGATTATCCAGCGGACAGGTATGTCTGCCGGTGCAATCTATAATCACTTTTCTGGAAAAGAAGAGATTACGGTAGCGGCGGCAACGATAGATCTTGAGATATTTCTGCAAGAAAATACCCCACGCCTAGGCGACGTCGGTGCAGGTCAGCCTGAAAAAATGGAGCCTTGGGCGTATGTGCTGAACTGGTTAGAGACGCTGCGAGTCAACCCTGCAACATGCCGGTTGTTGCAATCAACATGGGGTGAAGCCGCTACCTATGAGGTCGTACGAAAAGTTGCCGATACTCAACTTGAAACGTTGAAGAACGCTGCGAAAGAAAGATATCGTGGGTGGGCACAAGCAGCTCTCGAATTTGATGAAGAAGAGCTTGAAGAATGGCTAGAGGTCCTTGGCGCAGCCGTGCTGAGCGTTTTTTGTGGGTATGTTTTGCAATCGCAAACTCTCTCTAATTTTTCCCATGATTCATATCGAAATTTTGCCGAAGCAATTTTGACCCAGGCTTAGAAAAACTCTCTCTACTCGTTTTGGCCGGGTGGCAAGATAAAGTCCTGATGGATAATCCATAAACAAGCTTGCTTATATCCATTAACCGGGTGGCAATGCGGTCTGGTTCACATAAACTAGAGTGGATGGTCTTTTTGACCTCATCACCGTTTTCTATGAGGTCCTTCTCCGTTGGAGAAGAAGACCGAAACTTGAAAGGAGCCCGTGTGAGCGATTCCCAGCAGATTCTTGATGTGCCTCTGGCAGAGATTGATCCCGAGGTTGCTGAAGCAATTCATTCTGAGCAGAAGCGTCAGCAGAACACTCTGGAAATGATTGCCTCTGAGAACTTTGTGCCGCGTGCAGTACTCGAAGCCCAGGGTTCGGTTTTGACCAACAAGTACGCCGAGGGCTACCCCGGACGTCGTTACTACGGCGGCTGCGAATATGTTGACGTCGTAGAATCCCTAGCAATTGAACGTGCCAAGTCGCTCTTCGGAGCTGACCATGCGAATGTTCAGCCTCACTCGGGTGCGCAGGCAAATAATGCCGTCATGCACGCGCTGTTGACCCCTGGGGACACCATTATGGGTCTTTCCTTGGCTCACGGCGGGCATCTAACCCACGGTATGCGTCTGAATGTGTCCGGCAAGTTATACAACGTTGTTGCCTACGAGGTCAACGAAGAAACCGGTCGCGTTGACATGGAGCAGGTGCGTGAACTTGCGGTGGCGAATAAGCCTAAGGTGATTATCGCTGGCTGGTCTGCCTATACTCGTCAACTTGATTTTGAAGCGTTCCGTGCGGTTGCCGATGAAGTGGGGGCTTACCTCTGGGTCGATATGGCTCATTTCGCAGGGCTAGTGGCAACAGGGCTACACCCGAACCCGGTTCCTTTCGCCGACGTCGTATCCTCCACCGTTCATAAAACGATTGGTGGGCCCCGTTCGGGCTTTATCCTCTGCAAAGAAGAGCTGAAGAAAAAGATTGATTCGGCAGTCTTCCCCGGACAGCAGGGCGGACCGCTCATGCATGTGATTGCTGCTAAAGCTACCGCTTTCAAAATTGCTGCATCTGCAGATTTTAAGGATCGCCAAAAGCGTACGCTGGAAGGTGCTCACATCATCGCCGAGCGTCTTTCTCAGTCCGACGTCGCAGAGGCGGGCATAAAGGTGCTGACCGGCGGCACCGACGTCCACCTCTTGCTGGTTGACTTGGTGGATTCTGAGTTGGATGGCAAACAAGCAGAAGATCTATTGCACAAAGCGGGCATCACTGTGAACCGTAACGCAGTGCCGAACGACCCCCGCCCGCCGATGGTTACCTCCGGTTTGCGTATCGGCACCCCAGCACTTGCTACCCGTGGCTTCGACGCGGAAGCTTTCACCGAGGTGGCAGATATTATCGCAGAGACCCTGAAACCAGGCGCAGACGTTGCAGCTCAGCATGAGCGTGTGACTGCTCTGTGTGAGAAGTTTCCCTTGTACAACGGAATTGAGGAGTGGTAAATATGCCGCAGATTCTAGACGGTAAAGCTACAGCAGCAGAGATTAAGAAAGAACTTGCCGAGCGCGTTGAAGCGTTGAAGGAAAAGGGTGTTACTGCTGGTCTGGGTACGGTCTTGGTGGGGGACGATCCCGCATCACATTCGTATGTTGGTGGTAAGCACCGCGACTGTGCTGAAATCGGAATTGCTTCGATTCGTAAGGATCTTCCCGAGGACATTACTCAGGAAGAACTTGAAAAAGAAATTGAAGATTTGAATAACAACCCCGAGTGCACCGGGTACATTGTTCAGCTTCCGTTGCCCAAGCACATTGATACTAACCGTATTTTGGAAAAGATTGATCCTGATAAGGATGCCGATGGTTTGCACCCCACTAACTTGGGTCGTCTGGTCCTTAATGTGGGTGACGAACTGGATTCGCCGCTTCCCTGTACTCCCAACGGTGTGATTGAACTGGTAGAGCGTCACGGTCTTTCATGGAAGGGCAAGAAGGTTGCAGTACTGGGTCGCGGTATTACCGTGGGTCGTCCGCTGGGACTTTTGCTGACCCGTAAGGGGGTCAACGCTACTCCAACTCTTGTTCACACCGGCACCGAAGATGTCGATGGCGCTCTGCGCGATGCCGACATCATTGTGGCTGCAGTAGGCCAGCCCCACAACGTCAAGGCAGATCAGGTTAAAGACGGCGCAATTCTGCTGGATGTCGGAGTGTCCCGTATTGAAGACCCCGAGACCGGAAAGAAGAAGCTGACCGGCGATATCAGCCCTGAAGCGATCGAGAAGTCGAGCTGGTACTCACCTAACCCCGGCGGTGTGGGTCCGATGACTCGTGCGATGTTGCTGGTGAACGTGGTAGAAACCGCTGAACGTATGGCTGCTGAGCAGTAATCGAAGGCAAAATATTCCCGCCGCTGAGTAACTCAGCGGCGGGAATATTTGTTCTCTAGCGGTAGAGATCAAATTCGAAGTCGTAGCGGTCGGCGCGGTAGACTGCCACAGTGCTTTCGATGGGTTTGCCCCGGTTCGTATAGCCGATGCGGTCGATGCGTAGACCGGCAGTATGAAGGGGGACGGACAGTGCTGCTGACTCTTCATAGTCCAGGCTCACCGCAGAAACCTTTTCTTTAACCCGTTCTATGCGGTAGCCATTCTGTGCGAGTTGCCGTTCTAAGGGCACATTCAATTCTGGAGTGGAGTTTTTAAAGACTTCGCTGAGAAATCTCGCTTTTTCAAAGCACATGGGGTCCCCGTTGGCACGACGTAGCCGAACGGCTTCGATGATGGGCGTTCCGGCGGTAACACCTAGAAGATTGGCTAGGGAATTGTTGGCTTCTAGGTGTTTGAAACCCATGGTGATGGTGGAGGGAGTAAAGCCGCGCGCCACCATATCGTCTGTGTAGGAGACCAAATGGGGTTCTTTGATGCGGCGATTTTCCTCTGCCACATAAGATCCTGAGCCCTGCACGTTGTACACCAGACCCTGGCGCTGAAGTGATGAAATAGCTCGACGCACGGTATCGCGGCTTACTCCAAAATACTCTTGGAGTTCGCGTTCGGTGGGTAGGGGGGTATGCGCGGGAGCATCTTTGACAAAGGAAGTACTGAGAAAGCTAGCTAGACGATGGTACTTTGGGGAAGAACCTTCGGGTAGGCGGGCTCCTGAAAATGAACGGGAGACAGATGAGCTTTCAGCGGATTTAGGGGGATTTACGCTGGTCATACCTTACATCCTAACTGGATGTCAGTGAGCTTTAATCTATTTGGCATAATAGAGTTTATGCAATCCTCCGGTACTTCACATTCTTCCACTTCTACTACTGAGCAGAACCGCTCCAAAGCAATTCTCGGTGCCTGCATTGGCGGCGCTGTCTTGCTGATTCTTTTTATCTTCGCGATTATTCAGGCGAAGAATGAGGAGTCTGTTCTGGGATGGATCATTGCCGGTATTCTCTTGGCATGGCTCGGCGTGGCTGCCTACCTCGCCTGGGGCGTCATGAAACAGGCGAAGGCCTCGCAGAAGAGTTTTGATGAGGCGAGCGTCATTCGTCGAAATGAAGAAAATGCGCTGCTGGACGACAAACTTGCCCACAGCTTTAAAATCGTATTGGTGCAGTCGAACGTCATCAAAGAACAGTTAGCAGCGAACGCTTCAGAATCTGAAGCAATGATTGAGCGCGCACTGGATACTATTGATACAACTGCTAGTAATGGTATGAGCATGATCAAAGACGCTAAGGGAGATTCATAATGTCGGCTGAAGCAAAGTCTGATTCGTTTGACCGTTCAGTTATCCCCAATGCCGCTCATGGTGCGCCCCGTGCTTTTTCAGGTGCTCAGCCTTCGGCAGATTCTATGCATTTGGGTAACTATATTGGTGCGCTCAATAACTGGGTAGGCATGCAGCAGGACTTTGAGTGCCTGTATTTCATACCCGATATGCATGCTATTACCGTGCCGCAGGATCCAGCGCTGTTGCATGAGCGTACTCGTAAGACAGCAGCTCAGTACATTGCATGCGGTATTAACCCTGAGAAGACTCCGCTTTTTGTGCAGTCGCATGTTCCAGAGCATGCTCAGTTAGCCTGGGTTTTGAACTGTCTGACGGGTTTTGGCGAGGCGTCGCGTATGACTCAGTTCAAAGACAAATCAGCTAAGCAGGGTTCAGAAAATGCCAGTGTAGGTTTGTTTACCTACCCCGTACTGATGGCTGCTGACATCTTGCTATACCAGGCGGACGTCGTTCCTGTCGGTGAGGACCAGCGCCAGCACTTGGAGCTCACCCGTAACCTCGCTCAGCGATTTAACTCCCGCTATGGTGATACTTTCATCGTGCCTGAGCCCCTAATTTTGAAGGAGACTGCAAAGATTTACGATTTGCAGAACCCTACCTCAAAGATGTCAAAATCGGCACAGAACGAGAAGGGCATCATTTGGTTACTAGATGAGCCCAAAAAGACAGCTAAGAAGATTAAATCAGCGGTGACCGACGACGGCAGCGAGATCGCTTTTGACCGTGAGGCAAAGCCCGGAGTCTCCAACTTGCTCTCTATTTATTCGGCGGTATCTCAGCGCCCGGTGAATGAAATTGTTGAAGAATACCAGGGTAAAATGTACGGGCATCTGAAGGTTGACCTTGCTGAACTGGTTTCCGAGACGATGGAACCAATTCGCGCTCGTGCGTTGGAATTGCTCGATGACCCTGCAGAGCTTGACCGTCTGCTGGCGGTGGGTGCTTTGAAGGCGCGTGAAGTAGCTGCTGTGACTGTCGAGAACGTATACAAAAATATTGGTTTCATGCCGCAGGCTAGCCTGTAGTAGCCATCCGTTATTGAGGGAATGAAAGATGACGAACTCGCCCACTCTAGAGCAGGGAGAACATTACCTCAGCGTTGTCGCTGCGGTTCCTCCTGCTCTGAGCGAGCGAATTTTGGGGTGGCAAGTTAAACACGCGGCATCAGAACCCCGTTATCCCAGCCATATCACGGTGCACATTGCTCCGGTGAAGGATGGGCTTCACCTTTCGGATACTTTTATGCGCGAGGTGCGCTCATTTGTACCTTTCCCTATTGGACTGGGGGAGCCTGAAACTTTTGCGCCTCAGACTCCCGTGAGCTATTTACCTGTGCAACATGGTGATGCCAGCATTCATAGTTTGCGTGCCCTGTGTATCGACCATCTCGGACAGAGCGCCTCACCTTTTGAGTTTGTTCCCCATTTGACCATCGCGCACCAATGTCCAACAGATTTGCTCCAGGCTTCATTGGAAGATTTTGCTGATCTGCCCGAGGAATTACGCTCGTTTGAGGTGCAAGAAATAGGAATCTATTATTTTGATGGTCATTCGTGGGAGAACGTCGCCACTATTTCTATCTCATAGTTTTTCCGCTAACACCGCTGATTTCGTTAGGGGTTTCGGGAAGTTCTAGTTCTGCAAATTTTTCAGCTTGATCCTTATGCAGATTCTTGAGGGAAACCGCCATCAATTTCTTGGTGAAGGGGTCTGTGATGTAGGCAATTTCTCCAGTAACCCAGATGGCTGGGCGGGGATCCTGCCAGGTTTCAGATTCTTCCCAAGGTCCCATGAGGTCAACCGAACCTAGCTCTTTTCCTGTGTGTTGGTCGAAATAGCGTAGTTTGCCGTCGGTGGTTAGAAGCAATGCTTCGCCCTGAGGACCACGCGCGAGGGACCTAAAGGTGTAGCTGACGCCGTCGGGCAGTTGCACTTTGGTTCGTGTCTTCTCTGCGGTGTTGATGAGAGCGAACTGCTCAGGTCGCTCTAGCTCGGCGTCGGGGTCGGTCTTGTAATCGGCAAGAACGATTTCTGACTTCTCAGAGCCTGCCATGTTGCCCGACCGTGAGTATGGATCTTCGGGGTTGTCTATTTTGGTGAAAGTACCATCGCGGTAGATGAGGACGCCGTCTTCACAACCTACGGTGACCGTCTCGTCTTGAGCTACTGCCTCACCGTGAACTCCGGGGCACTGGTTATTTTCAGCAAGTTTTTTACCGTGTTGATCGACGACTGCCGCACCCGTGCGTTTTTCCTCCGAACCCTGTGCTACCAAGTAGTGGTCGTCTCCAAGAGGAATCGCAAATCCGTGATGGGGCTGGGGGAGAGTGACCTTGCTGGTTTTCAGCTGCTCTACGGTGCGCTGATTTTCTCCGGTGAGTTCTGCCGGATTGTAGACCTCGAAGGTGCCGGTTCCATCGGAAAACATGGCGGTTTTCTGATGGTGAGTGATGACGTGCCCGGTATGGTCTGCTGCAAATTCGAGTGAGCTGAGGGTGGGCTCAGCGGTGTAGAGATGGGAATGATCGCCGTGGGGTTGCTCCCATGAACCTGCGTCCAGAATCTTGTAGCTAGAGCCATCGGCCACAGTGATATGGCGGTTATCTCCCGATGGATTCAGGCGTAAGAAGCCTTCCTGGGGGAGGGATTTTATAAGCTTCATCTCTCTTCCGTCGACTATCATGATGCCGCCGTCATAGCTGAGGGCGATGCGCGATGACGGAGTTGAGCCTTCTTTGATGACGGGTGCTGAGGTGGTCGAGGAGGGGGTGCTTTCTGCAGAATTCATCTCGGTGTGCGAAGCTTTTTCCCCACCGCACGCGGATAATGTCAGAGCAGAAAAGAGAAGCACTGTGGATAGGGCTGGAGTGGTGTGTATTTTTCGCATGAAAAAAATATAACTTAAATGAGAATCATTTGCATTATGAGGCAATAAAAAACCCGCCACATGGCCAGTGGCGGGTTGAAATCGAAAGTATTCTAAAGAAGCTCAGTGAGGTCGCGAGATTTTAGCTCGGCGACCGTATCTTTTACTTTCTGGGCATCTTTGCGGTTGGTGACCAAGAGAGCGTCTTTGGTATCAATTACCACCACGTTTTCCATGCCGATGACCGATATGCACCGCTGGGTATCCGAAGAAATAATGCCGGTAGAAGTTTGGGTCAGAATATTCTGATTATCACCGAGAATAGTCATGGTTTCCCCGCTCTTTTCTTGGCTCAGGCGCGTGACGGCATCGAAATCTCCCACATCATCCCAGCTAAAGGATCCGGGAACCATGGCGACGTCGCCTGCAGCAGCGGCAGGTTCTGCGACGGCATAGTCAATGGCAATCTTGGGTAGAGTAGGCCAGACGGCGTTCATGACATCTTCTCGCTGGGGGGTATCCCACGCTTCGGAAATGCGTGAAATACCTGCAAATAATTCAGGCTGATTCTTCTCTAAGTGAACAAGCATGAGCTGCGCAGGAGCTACAAACATACCTGCATTCCAGGTGTACTCGCCCGACTTGACATACTTTGTAGCAGTTGCGGCGTCAGGCTTTTCGACAAACGAATCAACAGCAAGAGCAGACGGCGCGCCCTCAATTTTGAGCGACGTCCGGGCGCGGATGTAACCAAATGCGGTCGATGGTGCGGAGGGCGTGATACCAATGGTTACGATTTTTCCGGTAGCAGCTGTTTCCACTGCCTCGCGAACAACTTTGTGAAATTCAGCGACAGGATCAATCACGTGATCGGCTGCAAAAGAGCCAATAATCGCCTCTGGATCCCTCTTGTAAAGGATCGCACAGGCAAGACCGATAGCGGCAGCGGAATCCTTGGGGGAGGGTTCCAAAACGATGTCGGAACCGCGCAGTTCACTAATCTGCTGGGTGACTGCGTTCGCGTGCGATTCGCCGGTCACGACCATCACGGTATCGGAAGCCAAATCCACTAGACGGTCATAGGTCTGGCGAATGAGGGAATCGCCACTTCCGGTGAGGTCAAGCAAGAATTTGGGGGCTTTTGCGCGCGACATGGGCCAAAGGCGGGATCCAACGCCTCCGGCTGGAATCAGCGGGTAAAATCGTTCTAGTGGAGTTCTCATCATGTAATAGAATACAGAGCTTTACGTCATAAACCTGAAAAAACAGCTTTTAATACACTCATTACACTCATGGGCTAGCTCACTCATCGCCGACTAATCCCCGCTATTACGAGCAAAAATACAATTCGCGAACAATTTAATGGCCTAATTTCCTGAATTTTAGCGGAATTTATAGTGTACAGGGTGTCAGTAAAGGTCAATCTGACCTGGTAATCTTTGACAGTAGTAGACAGTCCTTTCTTGCTGTTTAGGGAATCACATGCACCCCCATACAAAGGCGTATGTGGGTCCCCATAGGCAACTCTCAGGAGGTTATTCAGTGCCTAGCAACTCCAAAGGCACCCTATATCGCGGCCGTGAAGGCATGTGGTCATGGGTAGCCCATCGCATTACCGGTATTGCGATTTTCTTCTTCCTTTTGGTGCACGTCCTAGATACCGCAATGGTTCGTGTGTCCCCAGAGGCTTACAACGCCATCATGAGCATTTACAAGAACCCCGTGATGGGGCTCGGCGAGGCAGTGCTCGTAGCTGCCATCGTGTACCACGCATTCAACGGCATCCGTATCATTCTGATTGACTTTTGGAAGAACGGTGCAAAAAACCAGAAAGGAATGCTCTGGGGCGTTCTTGTTCTGTGGGCAGTCGTCATGATTCCTTTCCTCATCCGCCACCTCATGAACACTTTCGGAGGTTAATCGTTCCATGGCTACTCCTCTTAAACCCCGTATTTCCGCGCCGCGTAGTAATGACAATGTGGTCAACGGCATCAAGTACAACCGCTCCAATTCAAAGCGCAATAACTTTGAAATGTTGGCTTGGTTGTTCATGCGCGTCTCTGGCGTTATTCTCGTAGTCCTCATCTTCGGTCACCTCTTTGTGAACCTGATGTTGGGCGACGGCGTTCATAGCATCGACTTCGGCTTTGTGGGCGGCAAATGGGCCAACCCCTTCTGGCAGGTCTGGGATGCGTTGTTGTTGTGGCTGGCAATGTTGCATGGCACCAACGGTATTCGCACCATCATCATGGACTACGCAGAAAAGGACAGCGCTCGCTTCTGGCTCAAGCTGATTCTCTTCCTGGCAGCGGCATTCGTTCTGCTGGTTGGCACCTTGGTGATTTTCACCTTTACCCCCTGCCCCACCGGTAGCCCCGCAGAACTGCTTCCTTCGTTCTGCCCCGCACCGTAATCCGCGAATCCAAAAAGATTTAGAAAAGAGCATTATTCAATGCAGGTACATAAGTACGATGTAGTGATTGTTGGCGCTGGTGGCGCCGGTATGCGCGCGGCTATTGAGTCCGGTCAGCGTGCCCGCACTGCTGTTCTCACCAAGCTATACCCTACCCGCTCGCACACCGGTGCAGCGCAGGGCGGTATGTGCGCAGCACTTGCAAATGTTGAAGAAGACAACTGGGAGTGGCATACCTTTGACACCATCAAGGGGGGCGACTACCTGGTCGATCAGGATGCCGCAGAGGTCATGGCTAAAGAAGCTATTGACGCTGTGCTGGATCTTGAAAAGATGGGTCTTCCCTTCAACCGCACTCCTGAGGGTCGTATCGACCAGCGTCGTTTCGGTGGTCACACCCGCGACCACGGTAAGTCGCCGGTTCGTCGCGCATGCTATGCAGCGGACCGTACCGGACACATGATTCTTCAGACTCTTTACCAGAACTGCGTCAAACACAACGTTGAATTCTTCAACGAGTACTACGTACTGGATCTGGTCATGGTCGACGACGAAGACGGAAACCGCCGTCCTGCTGGCGTCGTAACGTACGATCTGGCAACGGGCGACGTTCACGTTTTCCAGGCAAAGTCTGTTGTCTTTGCATCCGGTGGTTGCGGAAAGATTTTCAAGACCACTTCGAATGCTCACACCCTCACCGGTGACGGCATGGCGATTGCGCTACGCAACGGCATCCCACTGGAAGACATGGAATTCGTTCAGTTCCACCCGACCGGTCTTGCCGGTTTGGGCATTCTGGTTTCTGAAGCAGCCCGTGGTGAGGGCGGTATTCTCCGCAACTCTGAGGGTGAGCGCTTCATGGAGCGTTACGCTCCTACCATTAAAGACCTCGCTCCTCGTGACATCGTGGCTCGTTCAATGGCTAACGAAGTTCGCGAAGGTCGCGGTTGCGGACCCAACAAAGACTACGTTCTGTTGGACCTTACCCACTTGGAACCTGCTCATATCGACGCAAAGCTACCCGATATTACCGAGTTCGCTCGTACTTATCTGGGAGTTGAGCCCTACACCGAGCCCGTTCCGGTATTCCCCACGGCTCACTACGCAATGGGTGGTATCCCCACTAACATTGACGCCGAGGTTTTCGCTAACTCCGAAGAGACCATCCCCGGTCTCTATGCCGCTGGTGAAGTAGCGTGTGTTTCTGTCCACGGTTCAAACCGTTTGGGCACCAACTCCCTGCTCGACATCAACGTGTTCGGTAAGCGCGCCGGTATCAAGGCAGCGGAATATGCAAACACCGCTGAGTACTTGCCCGTCCCCGAAGACGCCGCAGATAAGACTCTGGCTTTGCTCTCCATGCTGCGCGATGGCAATGGCACTGAAAAGGTAGGCGAAATCCGCAAGGAACTGCAGGACGTCATGGACGCCGACATGCAGGTCTTCCGTACCGCTGAGACCATCCACAACGCCATCAACACCATTACCCGTCTTGAAGAGCGTTACAAGAACATCTCCATTCAGGACAAGGGCAAGCGTTTTAACCTTGACCTCCTGGAAGCAGTTGAACTTGGCTTCTTGCTAGAGCTGGCTAAGGTGATGTCGGTTGCTGCTCTGCACCGCCAGGAATCTCGCGGTGGTCACTTCCGTGAGGATTTCCCTGACCGTGACGATGAGAACTTCATGAAGCACTCGATGGTTTACTTGGACGAAGAAGCCGAGCTTGAGGGTATTGCAGGTCTGCGTTTTGACACCAAGCCCGTAATCTTTACTCGCTACGAACCGATGGAGCGTAAGTACTAAAATGGCATCAACAGTAGCAAACACAGCTCCCAAGAGCGATTTTGAGGCACGCGAGCCTGAGTCAAAGGTTTCGATTGCGTCGGAGAACGGCGAGGGTGAGAACGGTATCAAGTCCTACGATGTCACCGTTCAAATTCGTCGCTACAACCCAGAAATCTCTGAAGAAGCTCACTGGGACGAATTCAAAGTTCAGATGTTCGGCACCGACCGCGTACTTGACGTGTTGCACAAGGTGAAGTGGGAAATCGACGGTTCACTGTCTTTCCGCCGCTCGTGCGCTCACGGTATTTGTGGTTCGGATGCCATGCGTATCAACGGTCGTAACCGTCTGGCGTGCAAGACCTTGTTGAAGGATCTTGACTTGTCCAAACCCATCACTGTGGAACCCATCAAGGGTTTGCCCTGTGAGAAAGACCTTATCGTTGATATGGAGCCTTTCTTCCAGGCATATCGCGAGGTCATGCCCTTCTTGGTCAATGACAGCCACGAACCTGAGCGCGAACGATACCAGTCGCAGGCTGACCGCGCGCGTTTCGATGACACCACCAAGTGCATCTTGTGTGCAGCGTGTACTTCATCGTGCCCCGTGTTCTGGACCGACGGTCAGTACTTTGGTCCTGCAGCGATTGTGAACGCCCACCGTTTCATCTTCGATTCTCGTGATGATGCCGGCGATATGCGTTTGGAAATCCTCAATGACAAAGAGGGTGTATGGCGTTGCCGTACCACCTTCAACTGCACCGAGGCTTGCCCTCGTGGTATTGAGATCACCAAAGCAATTGCTGAAGTGAAGCAGGCTATTTTGGCTCGCTCCTTCTAACGCATAGGCTTCTCACAGGTGCCCGCTACTCTTTGATGAGTGGCGGGCTCCTGGGTTTTAAGGGGGAGTGCTTTCCAACGCCATGCCGGGCGGAGGGTTGACCAATCGCGCCGCGGCATCCAGAAAAGCTACGCGTAACAATCTGTCATAAACTTTGCGGAAGTTAACAGATCTTCCCAAGCCAGCGAATGAAAAGCTTTCGCGCTATGGTATTTGAATGGCTCCAACATCTGCAGTAACACTTCTTGACGTATCTGGTTCGGCATTCGAATCTCGTGTGCAAGAGATTCTTCCCCAACTCATCGAGTTCCGCCGTGCCGTGCACCAGAACCCTGAGCTGTCTTTCATGGAGTTCAATACGACTGAACGCATTGTTGCGCAACTTGAGGCAGCGGGCATGAAACCACAACGGTTTGAGGGCACCGGTTGTTTCGTGGACATTGGGGGCGGCCCTTATGCGGTCGCTCTGCGCGCGGATATAGATGCGCTACCTATCCTCGAAACCACAGGGTTAGAGTTCACCTCGCAGAACCCCGGCGTCATGCATGCATGTGGGCACGATATTCACCAGACCGTCATGTTGGGAGTTGCGATTGCTTTGCACCAGCTCAATGAGGAAGCTCCGCTGGGTCGCACCGTGCGCGTCATTTTTCAACCCGCAGAAGAGCAGTTACCCGGCGGAGCAGTTCAAGTGATTGAGCAAGGCGTGCTCAAGAATATTCCCCGCGCATTCGCTCTTCACTGCGAGCCGAAGGTGGACGTAGGAAAGATCGGTACGCGCATCGGTGCCATTACCTCGGCATCAGACACCATCAAAATTAGACTCAGTGGCCACGGTGGGCACACCTCCCGCCCGCACCTGACCGAAGACCTCATCTACGCCATGAGCCAGATAGCAATCAACGTGCCTGCGGTTCTCTCGCGTCGCATGGATGTACGTTCGGGCGTATTGGTTGCCTGGGGGCAGATTGAAGCGGGCGTGGCTCCCAACGCGATTCCTTCCGAAGGTTTTATGGCAGGAACCATGCGCTGCCTCGATGCCGATGCTTGGTACCGCGCCGGAGAAATCCTCGACGACGTTATCGAACAGGTTGCCGCGCCCTATGGCGTGAAGGCGGAGGTCGAGCATATTCGCGGCGTCCCTCCTGTAGTTAATACAGAAGATGAAACCACCATGGTAGAGACTGCCTCACGCGCTGAACTGGGAGAGGACTCTGTGGTGCTGGTAGAGCAGTCGATGGGCGGAGAAGACTTCGCTTGGATGTTGCAAGAAGTACCTGGATCGATGATTCGCTTGGGCACTCGTACCCCTGGCGGTCCGACCTACGACCTACACCGCGATGACTATAACCCCGACGAGCGCGCAATCAAGTGCGGTGTGCAGGTCATGGCATCGACTGCGTTGCGGGCGGTCCGCTGGGAAATTGCCAAGCTCTCTGCAGAGCAGTTTCGTTCATCGAGCTACTACGGATAGAAAAAATCAACGATAAAACGTGAGGCCAGATTACTAATCGGTATTAAAAAGATGAATAGTGGCTGTACAGAGGCGATTCACCCATTACTATTAACGTGTATCTCGAAACACAGAATGCAACTGAGCGGGTAGAGCACATACTGCCGGCATCAGCTACTCTGCACTTCTGTATCACACACACGAAGGGATAGCTCTCACATGGCTACTCGCTCACGTTTTGCAGCAACAGGTACCGTACTCGGTATTTCAGCACTTCTCTTGGCAGGTTGCGGTGCCGCACCTGAAGAATCTTCTTCCTCAAACAAAGAAGCTTCGGACTACAAGGCATGCATTATCTCTGATGAGGGTGGCTTTGACGATAAGTCCTTCAACGAGAACTCCTACAAGGGCGTTACCGCAGCTAAAGAAGATTACGGCATTCAGATGTCTGAATCACAGTCTGAATCAGCTGCTGACTTCAACCCCAACATGACCTCGCTTGTTCAGCAGAACTGCAACTCCATCATCAGCGTTGGCTTCGCGTTGGCTGATACCACCAAACAGGCCGCTAAAGACAACCCCGAGACTCACTTCGCTATTGTCGATGATGGTTCTATCGAAGCGGACAACGTTCGCCCCATCGTTTACGATACGGCTCAGGCAGCTTTCCAGGCAGGTTACTTGGCAGCAGCTCAGTCCAAGACAGGCAAGGTAGCAACCTACGGTGGCGCTGAGATGCCTACCGTTACTATTTTCACCCAGGGTTTCAAGCAGGGTGTTGACTACTACAACAAGGAAAAGAACAAGGACGTCAAGGTTCTGGGTACCGATTCCT
Organism: Rothia amarae; assembly: GCF_042677725.1. Classification (NCBI taxonomy): domain Bacteria; kingdom Bacillati; phylum Actinomycetota; class Actinomycetes; order Micrococcales; family Micrococcaceae; genus Rothia; species Rothia amarae. Next base: position 126,121 of record NZ_JBHUCN010000009.1, on the reverse strand, counting down.
TCACCGGTGACTTCACCGACCAGACCAAGGGCAAGACTCTGACCCAGAACTTCCTTGATCAGGGTGCAGACATCATTATGCCCGTTGCTGGTCCTGTGGGCGCAGGTACTCTTGAGGCTGTCTCCGAGTACAATAAGTCCCACTCAGATGCCCCTGCATCTGTTATTTGGGTTGACTCCGATGGCTATGAGACCAACCCTAACTACCAGGACATCATCCTTACCTCTGTTCAGAAGAAGATGAAGGAAGCTGTGGAGTCCACCATCAAGGACGACATTGACGGCAAGTTCACCAACGAGAAGTACATCGGCACCCTCCAGAACGACGGCGTTGGTCTAGCTCCTTTCCACAACTTCGAGGATAAGGTTTCCTCCGAAACCAAGTCCGAGCTCGATACCATCAAGGACAAGATTGTCTCCGGTGAAATCACCGTAAAGACCGACGGTACCCCCACCAAATAAAGTGTGAGTTCCTTATCAAAGCGGCTCGACCGGCAACCTTTTGCGCGGTCGGGCCGCTTTGATACGCTCATGCTAAACACCTCTTCCTGCTGAACAAGAAAGCGCGTCGATGAAACTCGAATTGCGACAGGTCACCAAACGTTTTGGTGATTTTACCGCGAATGACCGCATTGATTTAGTGGTTGAACCTGGAACTGTCCATACCCTCTTGGGTGAAAACGGTGCGGGTAAATCAACCCTGATGAACGTCATCTATGGTCTCTACGAGCCCACTGAAGGCCAGATTTTTATTAATGATCAGCCCGTAAACTTTAAGGGCCCCTCTGATGCGATGGTTGCTGGAATCGGTATGGTGCACCAGCACTTTATGCTCGTTCCCGTATTCACTGTGGCTGAAAATATTGCTCTGGGCGCTGAGGAGACCAGCGGTGGTCGTCTCAACCTTGAAGCAACTCGCAAGAAAATTCGGGAAATTTCTGAGCGCTACGGCTTTGCCGTGGACCCAGATGCCATTGTGGAAGATCTTCCCGTGGGTGTTCAGCAACGTGTAGAAATCATCAAGGCCCTGGTCCGTGACGCCGAGGTCTTGATTTTGGACGAGCCCACGGCTGTACTGACCCCCGCTGAAACAGATCAGTTGCTGGGAATCATGCGTCAGCTACGCCAAGACGGTAAATCTTTGGTGTTCATTTCGCATAAGTTGCGAGAAGTGCGTGAAATTTCAGATGAAATTACCGTTATTCGCCGCGGCAAGGTAGTGGGAAATGCTGATCCCAGCGCATCAACGAACGAGCTCGCCGCACTGATGGTGGGAAAAAACGTCCAGTTGGTCGTTGATAAAGACCAGCCACACCTCACCGACCAAGCTTTCTCGGTTTCAAACCTTAATCTGGTATCAGACCAGGGCGTACCGTTGCTGAAGGACGTTAATTTCACCGTCCGGGGTGGCGAAATCCTTGCGGTAGCAGGCGTGCAGGGCAACGGGCAGACAGAGCTGACCGAAACCATTATCGGTATGCACCCCAAAGCTACCGGCTCGATGAAGATTAACTCCACCGAACTGCTGGGGCTTAACACCCGTCAAGTTCTTCGCGCTGGCGTGGGATTTGTCCCCGAAGACCGTAGCACCGACGGGCTGGTCGGGTCCTTCTCTATAGCAGAAAACCTCATTCTCGATCTTTTCGACCGCAAAGAATTCTCCTCAGCAGGAACTCTCAACCGCTCTGCCATCGCTCAAAACGCTGACCATGCGGTTGAAGAGTACGACATCCGCGTGGGAAATAAATATGACGCGGCATCAACCCTCTCCGGCGGCAACCAGCAGAAGATTGTGGTCGCTCGCGAACTTACCCGCGATTTGCAACTTTTTGTTGCCTCGCAGCCTACCCGCGGCGTCGACGTCGGCTCTATCGAATTTATTCACAAACGCATTGTGGCGGAACGAGATAAGGGTATTCCCGTTATTATCGTCTCCACCGAACTCGATGAGGTTTACGCGCTAGCAGACCGTATCGCAGTCTTTTTCCACGGTGAGTTGATGGGTATTGTTCCCAATGACACTCCCCGTAACGTTTTGGGGCAGATGATGGCTGGGGCAACCTACGAAGAAGCCCGTGCATCTGTACCGGCAACTGACGCGGACCTAGAAACAACCACACCAGAGACAACAGGTTCTGTTCGAGCAGATAAAGCAGAACACACCGCTGATCAGTCCGTACTTCCCTGGGCAGAAGGAGATACCCCATGAGTGCAGCAAATTCATCTGTTCCCCTCGATTCTGCGGCATCCGTAGCGCAGAGCGCTACTACCTTAGGAACTGAGAGCCAGCCAGCTCCTTCTACCCCCAATCCGCAGATGCAGGAGCACAAAAAGCCTTCGCTATTTACTCGGATTGCCGGTGGCGGTATTGGTCTATCCATTGGTGCAATGGTTGCCGCGTTGGTAGTGGGCGGTTTGCTCATTGCAATTACTGACCCTGCTACCCAAAAAGCCGCAGGTTACTTCTTTGCTCGCCCCATGGACACTCTCTCTGCAGCGTGGAAAGCAGCGTCCGAAGCTTACCTAGCGATGTTCCGCGGTTCCATTTTCAATTATGAAGCAAAATCGTTTACTAAAGCGATTTACCCTTTCATGGAAACTCTTACCGTGGCGACTCCGCTGATTTTGGCTGGCCTGGCGGTTGCAATTGCTTTCCGTACCGGCTTGTTCAACATCGGTGCGCAGGGTCAGATTATCTTGGGCGCTATTGTTTCAACTTACGTTGCGATTACCTGGCAGCTCCCCCTCTTCATTATGCTTCCGCTGATCGTTCTCGGTGGTATCCTCGGTGGCGGTCTCTGGGGTGGTCTGGTGGGCTTGCTGAAAGCAAAAACCGGAGCTCACGAGGTTATCCTTTCGATTATGCTCAACTACATTGCGGTCAATCTTCTGCTCTATTTACTCAAGACCCCGCTTTTGCAGCGCCCCGGTAACACCAACCCCATTTCACCGAGCTTTGAAGATTACGCTATCTTCCCCAAGCTCTTCGGACACAGCTTCCGGCTCAACTGGAGCTTCGTCATTGCAGTGCTGGCAGTTATCTTTGTGTCCTGGTTGATGAATCGCTCCACCATTGGTTTCCGCCTTCGCGCGGTCGGTGCTAACCCCCACGCGGCTAGAACTGCCGGTATCTCGGTAGCATCGGGTTACATTTTGGTGATGGTTATTGCCGGTGCACTGGCTGGTCTTGCCGGTAGCGCGCAGGTGGCAGGCACCGAGCGTGTGCTGACCACCGGCGTCGCGGCGTCCTTCGGATTCGACGCCATTACCGTGGCGCTGCTAGGACGTTCGACCCCGTGGGGTACTTTCTTTGCAGCTTTGCTCTACGGCGCATTCCGCGCCGGCGGTGTCTCCATGCAGGTAGAAACAGGAACTCCAATCGACCTCGTGCTCGTCGTGCAGGCTCTGATTGTTCTCTTCATTGCAGCGCCGCCGCTGGTCCGGTCTATCTTTAGACTTCCCGATCCGTCCAAGCCCAAGAAAAAGAAGGCTTCTTCAAAAGCCGTAGCGGAGGCAAAGTAAATGAGTGCAGCAACTATTGATACTGTGCCTGTGGAAGAAACCGTTGTAGTGAAAAACTGGAAGAACACCATTATCTTTGGTGTACTCGCTCTAGTTTCTCTCTTGCTGGTAGCTTTCAAAGCTCCCCACAACGACGTGACATTCCGCCTTTCAGACGGCATCACCTGGGCGAACATTCCCAACCTCACCTTCTCGGCAACTGCTTTCGGCTGGATTGCTACCCTCGTTCTGCTGGCTATCGCAGCGCTTTCAGCGGTGCAGATGAACTCGGGCAAGAAACTCGGTAAGGGTCTCACCGCCGTCTTCTGGGTATTCTTTATCCTCTTCATCTTGATCTGGGCGATTGGATCCGCTAAGAGCTCTGAAGTTTCGCTCGTCAACCTGCTCTCGGGCGGTCTAGCGCTATCGATTCCTATGATTTTTGGGTCAATGGGCGGTTTGCTGTGTGAGCGTTCAGGTATCGTCAACATCGCTATTGAAGGTCAGCTACTCTTTGGCGCTTTTTCCGCTGTACTGGTAGGTTCCATCACTCATAACCCCTGGGCAGGTCTGCTGGCTGCAATGCTCGGTGGCGTTCTCGTTTCTTTCCTTCTGGCGCTGTTCTCCATCAAATACATTGTGGACCAGACCATCGTGGGTGTTGTGGTGAATGTCTTGGTCTCCGGTCTGACCGGATTCCTCTTTACCCGCGTGCTCCAGCCCGATGCCCAGAACCTCAACTCGGCTCCTAAACTGCCATCCTTTGAGATTCCTGTACTCTCTCAGATTCCCGTGGTGGGCCCGGTTCTGTTCAACCAGTCGGTGCTTGTGTATCTCATGTACATTGTGGTTGCTCTCATTTGGTTTGCTTTGAACAAGAGCAAATGGGGCTTGCGCACTCGCGCGGTAGGCGAGCATCCCAAGGCAGCAGATACCCTTGGCGTCAACGTCAACCGTTTGCGCTTCACCAACGTTTTGTGGGCAGGCGCGGTTGCCGGTATGGGCGGCGCGTTCTTCACACTCGTTTCGGTGAGCTCCTTCAACGCCGATATGACGGCGGGCCAAGGCTACATTGCTTTGGCGGCTTTAATTTTTGGTCGCTGGAAGCCCATGGGGGCTCTATTTGCTTCAATCCTCTTCGGATTCTCGCTCCAAATGCAGTTCATCCTGTCTATCCTGGGCACAGCGATTCCGGCAGAGTTCTTGGCAATGCTTCCGTACGTCGTCACTATCTTGGCAGTTGCCGGCGTCGTCGGTCGCTCACGCGGTCCTGCGGCGTCCGGTCAGCCCTACATCAAGGGCTAATACCTTGATGAAAATAATGCCGCGCTTTCGGAACTCTTCGAAAGCGCGGCCTTTTACTCTCAGTCCTCAACCCGAAAGAGAGAAAACCAATGGCAGATACTCCAAAAATTGACTGGGATGAGCTCACCGCCGTAGCTACAGTAGCTATGAAAAACTCCTACTCTCCCTATTCGAACTATGCAGTGGGCGCAGCAGCACTGACGCAAGACGGGCGAATCGTAATCGGCTGCAATATCGAGAACGCCTCATTAGGCATTACCCTCTGCGCAGAGTGCTCGCTCGTTTCTGATTTATTTAGGACGGGCGGAGGCAAACTGGTTGCATTTGCGTGTGTTGACGGCGATGGTCAGGCGCTGATGCCCTGCGGTCGGTGTCGGCAGCTACTCTTCGAGCATGCGGCGCCAGGAATGCTCATTCGGAGCGTGAGCGGCATCCGCACGATTGCGCAGATGCTTCCGGACGCTTTTGGTCCAGAGAAATTAGCTTAGGAGTCTTTCACCAATCCTGTACTTGCTGAGCGGCTTGAAACCTTCTGGATAAACCTCAACCTGCGTTCTGGCACCGCTCCTCAATCTTTCGTACTCTAAAAGAAATGGTCGGGCACTCGATGGATCCGGCGAACGTACAGATAGAGGAGATTACATATGAGTAACCATGAGCCCTTCAGCGCTGTAGAGGTTATTCGAGCTAAGAGAGATCACGAAGTTCTCAGCAACCAACAAATTGACTGGGTTATCGATGCCTATACACGCGGCGTCGTTGCTGATGAACAAATGAGTTCCCTTGCCATGGCAATCTTTCTCAACGGAATGAACCGGGCAGAAATCTCTCGGTGGACTGAGGCGATGATTCGATCTGGCGAGCGCCTAGACTTCTCGTCCCTGGTCGGCCCGGGAAAGAAAATCGCGACCAGTGATAAACATTCCACCGGGGGAGTGGGCGATAAGATTACGCTCCCGTTGGCACCCCTGGTGGCGGTCTATGGGGTAGCGGTTCCCCAGTTGAGCGGCCGAGGGCTGGGTCATACCGGTGGAACCCTCGACAAGCTGGAATCAATTCCCGGGTGGCAGGCGAATCTATCGAATGAGCGCACGATGGAGATTTTGGGAAGTACCGGGGCTGTCATCTGCGCGGCAGGTTCGGGGTTGGCTCCTGCGGATAAGAAGCTCTATGCCTTGCGAGACGTTACCTCAACCGTTGAGGCGATTCCGCTGATTGCAAGTTCTATCATGTCCAAGAAAATTGCTGAAGGAACCGGTTCGCTGGTGTTGGATGTGAAGGTGGGCTCTGGCGCGTTTATGAAGGATAGTGAACGTGCGCGGGAGCTTGCTGAAACGATGGTTGCTCTGGGTATGGATGCCGGGGTAAGAACTTCGGCTCTTCTGACCAACATGAATACGCCGCTGGGTTTGGCAGTAGGTAATGCCATTGAGGTGAAGGAATCTGTGGAGGTTCTTGCCGGAGGCGGCCCCGCCGACGTCGTGGAGCTAACCGCAGAGCTTGCCCGTGAAATGCTGGCGGCGTCGGGCGTGGAAGAGGATCCTGCTGAGGCCTTGAAGGACGGGCGGGCAATGGACGTGTGGCGCCGTATGATTACCGACCAGGGTGGGGATCCCGATGCAGCTCTGCCGCAGCCGAAAGAAACTCATACCGTGGTTGCTGAAGAGTCAGGCACTCTCACCGAGCTAGATGCGCTGGCTGTGGGCATAGCATCTTGGCGTCTAGGTGCTGGCCGAGAACGCAAGGAAGATACGGTTCAAGCGGCAGCAGGAATCAAGTTGCACGCCAAACCCGGAGACCCCGTCGAAAAGGGCCAGCCCTTGCTGACGTTGATGACAGACACCCCGGAACGTTTCGAACGCGCGGTGGAAGCGTTGGACGGCGCCTGGTCAATTGGCGGCGAATTTGTGCCTCAGCCTCTGATTCTGGGTAAGGTCGGTGCACCAGAAAAGTAGTCTTGCCTTATAAGCTTGAAGTTATCGATTGTTCTCAACTCACAGGAAGTGAAAAACTATGGGACTTTTTAGCCGTCGTAAACGAGAGGAACCACAAGAACCGCTGGTATCGGATCGTTCCGACCAGCCCGTTGGTTCCGCAGATGCAGCCCCCACTGCGCAGACCGCTTCAAAGGTATCAGCCCCCTCCCATACTTTGGAGAAGGGTTCTGGTCTCTACGCCGTCGTTCAAATGATGCGCAAAAAAGGCAGTGGTGAGCTGACTTTGGATTTGAAGCAAAATGGTAATGACATGAACCTGACTCTGCATGAGAACGGCCAGGAACTTGAAGAAACTGTGGTTGTTCCAGGCAATGAGTGGTTCGATGGCATTGCTCAGCTGTATGTAGATGAAGAAAAAGGCGCTCGCGGCCCCTTTAACCGTGCTCTGATTGTGCTGGACGGTTCTGAGGACTCAAACGTGCAGGCGTCCTTCTTGAACACCGAGATGGGCACTAGCCATAACTTGCAGTACACGGTTCCTGCAGGCGTTGTGTCTCCTTTCGACGAGCAGGACGAGACCGAACCGGCACAGGATCATTCTCGTTTTGCTGTAGCAGATAAAGAAGAAGAGAAGTCTGCTTTTTCTGCACAGGATCGTTTGAGCCGCGTTTCTCAGCGAATTACTACTGAAGAGGAGCCTCCTGCAGCACAGGAAAGTTTCAAGGCTGTAGCTTTCGGCACCGAGAAAAACGATGTGGAGAACGACGAACGCACATCTACGGCTGATTCTTCGGATGCATCTGCGGGCACCACCGAGGATGTCGCGGATGAAGATAACCCGTTCGTCAGCGATAGTGAGCCTGAGGAGAACGCCGGTGCGTTGAATTCCTTGAGCCCTGTTGAAGAGGAAGCAATCTCTGAGGAACTCGAGGAGACGCGTTTCGTTCAAAGTCGCGATGTTATCGATGAGCTGGAGGATCATTCCTCCCAGAACGCCCGCATTGAATCAACTGAACTTGATACGCACAGCGCATCCCATGCAGAGAAGGACATTCGGGAATCAGAGCAAACCCGCAATGACCAGCGAAGCTCCTCTGAGGCACCTGCTGTGACCTCAGCCCACGATATTTCTTTGGCTACTGCCACTATACCTGACTACGTGGATGATGAGTGGGAAGAAGAGACTGCATCTGAGCAGACGAATCAAGCCCTTCGCGCTCACCAGGATAAGAACACTGCTGGCGCTGATGAGAAGACAGTCGCAACTTCTGCAGCAGGTCGATTCACAGTTATGCAGCCACACACTCCTGCTGCTTCGTCATCCTCACAGACTGTTGCTGCTGAGGTCCCTGAGACTGCCAGCGGAGTGGACGTATCGCCGTCCTTCTCAGCAACCGGTGGTACTTTCTCCAAGCCGTCCACCACCAATCTTGCCGAAGGCAACCTGGTGTTGACCGAAGCAGAGGTAGTCAACCGACTTGCTGGCGTTCAAAAAGCTCTCTTCGGAGAGAACGGTTCAGCTCGCGATGTCTCTACCGTGCTGATTCGTATTCGAACTCTGGGCTCGTACTACGATGCATTAACCCACGTCCGCCAGGGCGGTTTCTGGGATCAGAAACGAACCTTTGACCTGATTCCCGAAGACGAGCTCAACGTTCTGCAACTCAAAGCTGATTCCTACAAGGAAGGTTTTGGGTCGCCGCTGGCTATGAGCATCCGCCTGACCCCCGGCATTCCGCCGCAGGTAAAGTTCGATTACCAGAATGAAGGCGCTTTCGCTAAATACTCTGACGAACTACCCGCTCAGCAGTATGTAGAGGAACTACGTATGTTCCCCCGCACCGGGGCAAACATCCCCGACCACATGAACCGCGCTTTGGCCTCGTGGACTCTCTAAAACATAGATAAGAATGGTCGGGCTATCCTTGAAAGGATAGCCCGACCATTTTAGGTTAACCGGAACGATTAACAGGACGATATGAGCATCTCACCCTCGGCAGATTTCAGCTGGATTCAGACCCTCCCTAAAGTATGTTTGCACGATCATTTAGATGGGGGACTGCAGCCCCAGACCATGATTGAAATCGCGCAGGAAATTGGATACGAACTGCCTGCAACCGACCCCGCTGCCCTCCAAACTTGGTTTGAAGAGGCATCTGATTCGCGCTCGCTGGATCGCTATTTAGAGACGTTCTCCCACACCGTGGCTCTGACTCAACGACCTGAACATCTGCGTCGTGTAGCTAAAGAGCATGTTTTAACATTGGCGGGTGACGGCGTGGTGTACGGCGAGGTACGGTGGGCACCGGAACTTCATACCGCAGGCGGCATGAGCCTGGACGAAGCAATTGAAGCCGTTGCAGACGGTCTGATGGAAGGCATGGAATTCGTTGCCGAACACGGTGGCCGCGTCTTGGTCAACCAACTAGTTTGCGCTATGCGGCAAAATGACCGCTCGCTAGAGGTAGCGCAAGCAGCCGTGCGCCATCGCCGGATTGGGGTGGTAGGTTTTGATCTTGCTGGCCCTGAAGACGGTTTTGACTGCGCATATCATCAGAGCGCTTTGGATTATGTCGCAGAAAATTTCATGCCCGTCACCTTGCATGCTGGTGAGGCAGCGGGAATTGAATCTATTCGTTCGGCGCTCTTGCAGGGTCGTGCTCTGCGTTTAGGTCACGGCGTCCGTATTACCGAAGATTTCTCTTACACCACGGTTGCCGACGTCGATCCGACCGGGGAACTAATGCCGGGCATGAATCCCACTGATCCCATTTTGCAGCTGGGGCAGGTTGCTAGCTGGGTGAAAGACCGCCGTATTACTTTGGAAGTCTGCCCCTGCTCCAATCTGCATACCGACGCCGCTTATGCTGTGCATGAAGGCAAAGTAAGTCAGAGCGAGTTCGCTCGAACTATCAAGGAACATCCGATAACTCTCTTGCGAGATGCTGGTTTCTCGGTGGCAGTGGGACCCGATAACCGCCTGATGAGTGGCACCAGCATGACCCGCGAATTCACTGAACTGGCGCAAAATTTTGGATACGGAGCCAATGAATTTTTTGAGCTGACCATGAACGCAATCGAGGGTGCTTTTATTTCGATGGACGAGAAGCAGATGCTGACGCGTTCGGTGCAAGGTCCCTATCTGAAACTCATCCAGGCGCAATCACAGGGTCAGAGTTAAAAGCACAATACTGAGTGAGTAAAAATTAATGTGCCGTACGTCTACCGGGGAAAGAATTGATGGAAAACCAGGAAAAAGTTACTCAGCAGGCCGCTCAGGAGTTTGCCCGTTTGGTGGCGGTGATGGACCGATTGCGCTCAGCCGGTGGCTGCCCCTGGGATGCGGAACAGACCCATGAATCTTTGGTGCGTTACCTCATCGAAGAAGCGTATGAAGTGATCGAAGCAATTGAGGCTCCTCAGGGCGTAAATCGAAATCTGCTTAAAGAAGAACTGGGCGACGTGCTCCTACAGGTAGTTTTTCATGCCCGCATTGCGCAGGAAACGCCGGGGGATGAGCGGTTCACCGTGGTCGATGTGATTCGTGGACTCAACGAAAAGATGGAGAGACGCCACCCGCACGTCTTTGCGGGCGAATCTTCTGACATCGACGACGTCGTGGCTCGCTGGGACGAACTCAAAAAGCTGGAAAAACCGGAGAGAACGTCGGTGTTCGACGGTATTCCGCCTCATTTGCCCGCTCTATCTTTGGCAGAGAAAACTCTCTCAAAAGCAGACAAAGGTGGGGTGGAACTGCAGGAATCCAAGCAAGCGCCGATGCTGGATGAAGTAAGCAATGAAGAAGAGCTGGGAGCGTTTTTGTTTGTTGCTGTGCAACGAGCACGCGCTCAGGGGCTTGACCCTGAACGCGCGTTGCGAGCCTATACGCGAGGGGTAATCGCTCAAGCTGAAGACGGTCTTTCTGCTTCGGAATAAGGCGGGGTGTGTGGGTATGCGTGGGAAAAAGCTGAATTGAAGGAAAGAAAATCCCGATTTAGTCGGATGGAATCACTGCGAACCTGTGTGCTTATGTGGGTTTTTTGCTAAAATAAGAAGTGGAAGAGGCTCTCGTGGTTTTTGACAACACTTGCTGCGGGTTAACCAATAGCCAATCTTTGTAAGCTTCTAAGGAGCGTTTATTATGTCTGAAATTATCTCAGTACATGCACGTCAGATTCTTGATTCACGAGGCAACCCCACTGTTGAGGTAGAGGTTCTTCTGGACGACGGTTCTTTGGGAACCGCAGCTGTACCCTCCGGCGCATCCACCGGTGAATGGGAAGCCGTAGAGCGCCGCGATGGCGACAAGAAAGTTTACCAGGGCAAGAGCGTCGAAGGCGCAGTTCAGTCTGTGATTGAAGAGATTGCTGAAGAAATTATCGGCATCGACGCTATCGATCAGCGCCTGGTTGACAGCACCATGATTAAGCTCGACGGCACCAACAACAAGGGCAAGCTCGGCGCAAACGCTATCCTCGGTGTTTCCCTGGCAACCGCAAAGGCAGCAGCCGAAGCATCTGCACTGCCCCTGTACCGTTACCTCGGTGGTCCCAACGCACACGTACTTCCTGTACCTATGATGAACATCCTCAACGGTGGCTCACACGCTGATTCCAACGTTGACATCCAGGAGTTCATGATTGCTCCTATCGGTTTCGACACCTACTCTGAGGCTCTTCGCGCAGGCGTTGAGGTTTACCACAACCTCAAGTCAGTTCTTCACGACCGCGGTCTAGCAACCGGTTTGGGCGACGAAGGCGGCTTCGCTCCTAACCTCGAATCCAACGCCGCAGCTCTTGACCTCATCGTTGAAGCAATCGAGAAGGCTGGCTACAAGCCCGGTGAGCAGATTGCTTTGGCTCTCGACGTCGCATCCTCAGAATTTTTCAAGGACGGCGCATACGAGTTCGAAGGTCAGAAGAAGACCGCAGACGAAATGTCTAAGTACTACGCTGATTTGGTAGCTAAGTACCCCCTCGTTTCTATTGAGGATCCCCTGGATGAGAACGATTGGGACGGATACAAGACCCTCACCGATTCCATCGGTGACAAGGTCCAGATTGTTGGCGACGACTTCTTCGTTACCAACCCCGAGCGTCTTGCAAAGGGCATCGAAATGGGCGCAGCTAACGCTCTCCTTGTGAAGGTAAACCAGATTGGTTCACTGACCGAGACCCTCGACGCTATGGAAATGGCTCAGCGCCACGATTACCGTTGCATGGTTTCCCACCGTTCAGGTGAGACCGAGGACGTCACCATTGCTGACCTTGCTGTTGCAACCAACGCAGGCCAGATTAAGACCGGTGCTCCTGCCCGCTCCGAGCGCGTTGCTAAGTACAACCAGCTTCTTCGCATTGAAGAGGAACTGGGCGATGCCGCAACTTACGCAGGTAAGTCTGCATTCCCCCGCTTCAAGTAAGCGAAACTTTCACGATCATCTCGTGAGATAACAGATGTGCCCTCGGCTTGATACAGTCGAGGGCACTGCTGTATCCAGCGCAGGTTCAGTTCTAACGGGTAGAATTTCAAGAAGCACCTAGTTTTTCACAAGAGGTGCCTTATCAAAGCGGAGTAAGGGGTACAACCACGGTGGCTCAGAAGAAGAAACGACGCGGACGCTCGTTAGCGAGTTTTTTTGGTACCGGAAGTAAGCCCGTCGATACCACAGGCGGCACTCCTGTTGCAGCTCATGCCTTTTCAGGGCGCTTTCTCATCGCGATGGTTGTTCTCTTCGTCATTATTTTGACCACTTACGCCTCGGTTTCTACGTTTTTCCGGCAACAGGCTGAGATTAATCAGGTCAAAGACCATATTTCCCAACTCCAAGCAGAGAATTCTGATTTGAAGACTCAGCTGAGCTGGTGGAAAGATGACAATTACGTCAAACAACAGGCGAAAAGCCGCCTCTACTACGTGAGCGAGGGAGAGACTCCCTACCTGGTGGTGGGCACCGACTTTACATCCAGTCTTGCAGACGACACCTCGGCTCAAGCACAAACTGCGCCCGAGGACTCCTGGGCTAATGGGCTGTGGAATTCGTTCCAGTCTGCTGCATTAGACGGCGAGAAGAGCGAGAATACGACGGTCGATCCGTCGTCGAGCACCACCACTGCACCAGATCAGCCTTCTGTCTCTGCTGACTCAACTACCAGTACCTCAACACCCGCGGCTACGACTTCAGCATCTACCCCGTAGTAATCTTTACTTTCTAACGATTTATCCCATTTCTCAGCACTGGAAGGTGCTGAATACATTTCAAGGAAATGATGAGCACCGAACACACTAGTACTTCGCAGAAAAATTCGTCTGCGGCAGCCCTCTCTACCTCGGATACCGGTTCTCCCGGTGGGTTTGGAGTGACTGCAGAAACTCTGGCTCCCAGCGCGCTTGATATTCACGTGCTATCGCAAGAATTAGGTCGGCAGGTACGCGACGTCGCAGAAATCCCCGCCCGTTGCGTTTGCGGAAATCCGCTGGTGGCGGCAACTGCACCGCGCCTTTCCAATGGCTCGCCTTTTCCTACCGTGTTTTACCTTGCTCACCCCGTCATTACAGCGGCAGCTAGCCGCTTTGAGGCAGAGGGCAAGATGTATGAGATGACTGATCGCATTGCAGAGGATCCAGAAATCGCCCAGCAGTATCAGGCGGCGCACGAAAATTACATTGCCGAGCGTGAGCGTATTCGCCTCCAGACTGGAACCGAAGAAGTCCCTGAGATTGACGGTATTTCAGCCGGTGGCATGCCCACCCGCGTGAAGTGCTTGCACGCCGTATTAGGGCACACCCTTTCTGTGGGTCGCGGCATCAATCCTTTTGGCGATGAAACCCTTGATTTGATTGCTGAGTATTGGACACCCGAGCAATGCGCTTGTGATCCCGCCTGGCGCGAATCATTTGAGGGCTAAAAACTACCGGCTGACAACGAAAGAGGTACTACGGTGCGTATCGGTGCCATTGACTGCGGAACTAACTCCATTCGATTACTCATTGCCGAGGTGGAGCAGACTGAAAACGGCCCTCAGCTCGTCGATTTAGAACGAATCATGAAGATTGTTCGGCTGGGCGAAGGCGTGGATGCCACCGGAAAATTCGCAGAGGCTGCGCTCCAACGTACTTTTGCTGTTGCTCGTGAATACGCGGAAATACTGGCTCGGTATGATGTGCAGAGCCTGCGCTTTGGCGCAACTAGCGCCACTCGCGACGCCCAGAATCGGCAAATTTTTATCGAGGGTATTGAAGAAATACTGGGAGTACGCCCCGAAGTCATTGCCGGAGAAGAAGAGGCAGCTCTTTCGTTTGCCGGTGCGGCGTCGGCGGTTAATAACTCGGATCAGCGCACCGTTGTGGTCGATTTGGGTGGCGGTTCTACCGAATTTGTATTGGGAAACCAACAGGGGATTGTAGCGGCGCGTTCGCTGAACATCGGATGCGTGCGGCTTACCGAACGTTATGCGGCGTCCTCGCCTCTGACGGTGGAACAGCGGGAGCAAATTCTCCTCGATGTCGATCGTGCAATTGATGAAGCCGCAGAGACAATTGACTTCTATTCGGCTGAGCGGCTAATTGGCGTGGCGGGAACCGTCACCACAGTGACCGCCCATGCCCTCAATCTTGATACTTATGATTCACAGGCAATCAACGCCACCTACCTGCCGGTTAAAGAAATTGAAAAAGCAGCGCGTTCGCTCTACTCCATGGATAGGGAACAACGCGCGGCTCTGGGGTTTATGCATGAGGGCCGCATCGACGTTATCGGCACCGGTGCGCTTATCTGGGCACGTATCGTTGAACGCCTCTCGCAGCTCAGCGGGGGAAAAATTGACGGTGCCATCGCCAGCGAATTCGATATTTTAGATGGCCTGGTGCTCTCTCAAATAGATTCAACCCGCTAATCTCTCGACGCGTCCCCCCATGTTTGATTCATTTCCCCGAAGCCACCGAACGTTACCTACCCTTTTAGCTACGGCGGGGCTCACCTGCGCGCTCAGTCTGTCAGGTACAAGTGCAGTGCTTGCTGTACCTACTCCTTCAGCGCCGCCTTCTTACCTGCCTTCGATTCCAGCTATTGACACTCCGCCGGGAGATTCGATTCGTGCACGCGAATACTGGCTGACTGACTATGGTTTCGATGACGCGTGGAAAGAAAGCACCGGTGAAGGTGTCACGGTAGCGGTCATTGATACAGGGGTAGACGCCACCCATCAAGATTTGAAAAACAACGTGGTAAAAGGGTGGGACGCCTCCGATAAAGGTGACGACGACGGCGGCGAAGGTCTAGGTGTAGAACCGGAGCACGGGACGCTGGTGGCCTCAATGATTGCAGGGCACGGGCACGACGACGGCATAACTGTTGGGGATTCCTCCTGGCCCGGGAAGCCGGCAGGGATGTTGGGCGTGGCGCCCGACGCTAAAATCATGCCTATTTCGCTTGAAATTGGAACGGTGGGGGAGAACCACAAGTCGATTGACGAGCAGATTCCTCAGGCAGTGAAATATGCGGTCGATCATCATGCCAATATTATTAACCTCTCGGTGGGGTCTAATAACACCTCCTGGCCACAGTCATGGGACGAGGCATTCGCTTATGCTGAAGAAAAAGGAGTGCTCATCGTAGCTTCTTCGGGCAACCGGGGTTCGGGCGTGACCCAGGTGGGTGCCCCTGCCACTATCCCCGGCGTGCTCACCGTCGGAGGTGTGGACGCGCGGAGGAAAGATTCGTGGTCTTCCTCCTCGCAAGGTATTTCCATTTCAGTTGCTGCGCCCAGTGAAAACTTGATGGGGGCAATACCCGGAGATAACTACGCGGTGTGGTCTGGTACATCGGGAGCAGCCCCTCTCGTGACCGGGTTAGCAGCTCTTATTAAAGCTAAGTACCCGAACCTGACTTCCCATCAAATTATTCAGCGCATTATTGAATCTGCCGATGACGGGGGCGAACCCGGGCGTGACCCCATCTATGGATTTGGAATTATCAACCCCTCTAAGGCGCTAGGGGAGGACGTTTCCGACAATGCATCGCAGAATCCTCTGGGTTCTGTTAAAGAATGGATTGCTGTACATCGCAAAACGGAAAACCAGGAAGTTGCCGATGCCTCTGCCACGCCAACACCTGTCCACCAAAAAGGCGAGCAGGTGCACGACGTTGCTGCCCCTACCCCCTCACGCCCGGCTGAAGACTCGGGGATTCTCCCGTTTATTGTGCTCGGAGGCTTTGCTTTCTGGGTAGTTATTATCACTGCAGGAACGGTTCAGTGGCTCAAGGGCGGCAAAAATCGCGAGCCACGAAGCATAAAGTAAGAATATGTTGTGAAGTAAGGTTATCTTTCAGCTAAATCTGTGCCGCTCTTCCGCGGTGCAAATGTTATTTGTTGCTTTAAGATGGCAAGATAGCCTATGAGCAAATGTACTCATCTGCCCGAGTACACCACTATCTAAAAGGTGTTATTTTTAAAGTAAATATTTTCGGCGCAGACTATGGTATGTGCTGTCTAAAGCACCACCTAGAAGACAAGGAAGAAGCATAATATGGCATTCACCAAATTGGCTCAGGATCGTCCTCGCGTACTTATCGTAGGCGGCGGTTACGTGGGCTTCACCGTGGCACAGAAGATTCAGAAAGCTGTGAAAGAAACCGGCGGCGTTGTTACCATCGTTGAGCCTAACCCCTACATGACCTACCAGCCCTTCCTTCCCGAAGTTGCAGCAGGTTCCATAGAAGGACGCAACGCTACCGTTCCTTTGCGCCAGCACCTGCGCGACACCGAAATCGTTGGTGGACGTATCACCAAGATTAACCACGCTACCAAGACCGCTACCGTTGAGCCTATCGACGCTGGCGAAGCTTTTGACATTACCTATGACGAGATTGTTTTGGGCGCAGGCGCTGTAACCCGCGCGTTCCCCATCCCCGGTCTTGCTGAAGTAGCTATTGGCATGAAGAGCGTTGAAGAAGCTGTTGCTGTACGCAACTGGGTTCTTGAGCGTATCGAAGTTGCTTCTTTGGAAGAGAACGAAGACGCTCGCCGTCGTGCGTTGACCTTCGTTATTGTCGGTGGCGGTTTCGCAGGTATTGAAACCATTGCTGAACTCGAAGATATGGCCCGTGAAGCTGTTAAGCGTAACGATCGTCTGCGCGTTTCAGATTTGCGTTTTGTATTGGTTGAAGCTGCTCCTCGCATTATGCCTGAGGTTCCTGCTGACCGTGCAGAGAAGGTTGTTGCTGAACTTCGTGCCCGCGGCATCGAGGTTCTGTTGAATACCTCTCTTGCAGACGCAACTGATGGCCACTTGGCGCTCATCAACATGGGTGATAAGTCCCCTGCCGGTGAACTCGACACCGATACTTTGATTTGGACTGCAGGCGTTGCCGCTTCACCCATGCTCAAAGACACTGATTTCCCCATCGACGAGCGCGGTCGCGTTCGCGTAGGCGCAGATTTGCGTGTTACCGGCGATAACGGTGTTATCGAAGGCGCATGGGCAGCTGGCGATAACGCTGCTGTTCCTGACCTCTCCGGTGGCGGCGTTGGCGGCTTCTGCGTACCTAACGCGCAGCACGCCTCACGTCAGGCAGTTAAGCTTGCTGAAAACCTCTTGGCAGCTCGCCGCGGCGAGTCCTTGACCGACTACTACCACGAGAACATGGGTGCAGTAGCAGGTCTGGGCTCCTGGAAGGGCGTTGCAAACATCAAGGGCAAGAGCATCAGCGGTCCTCTTGCATGGTTGATGCACCGCGGTTACCACGGCATGGCTATCCCCACCACCGAGCGTACCGCTCGCGTGGTTGCTGGCTGGGCTATGAACCAGATCTTCGGTCGCGACACCACTTCGATTCGTCACCAGCGTTCACCCCGCCGCGCATTCCAAACTGCTACCGGTACCGCTCCTGAAAAGTCAAAGGCACGTCTCTAATCGAGACGCCTTCTTACGGCGGAATATAACGTATTCCGAATTTTCTGGTATAAATAACTAGATAGTTTTCTGTGCCTACCGTTTTGGCGGTAGGCACAGCTCAGCTCCCATAGCCCAATTGGCAGAGGCAGAGGACTTAAAATCCTTGTGTTCTGGGTTCGAGTCCCAGTGGGAGCACCATGATTTCAGCCTGCAGCAGAGGCAGAGATAAAAAGCGCACCGGCTCTCATGAGCCGGTGCGCTTTTGCATATGAAACAGGTATGAGGAGAGAGATTAGTCTCTACTTGTACTCATTTGCTGGAGCGCTGATTCCAAAGTTGATGGGTCGATCGGGATAAAGCAATCCCAGTTCATGGGGATTAGCAAGCCCCAAACGTACCATCGCGAGCAGATGAGAGCCTTCACGAACACCATCACGGATAGCGCGCGCACCGTCCTCACTGACAATGATGTTGAGATCGTGCCAGGGGTATTTTTCGCTGATGAGCTCGGTGAGCAGGCTCAAGAACGCCTTATTTTCGACGGCGGGGCCGGTCAATAGAAGCGCCGAGGGGTCTGTAATAATTGCTGCGTTGACGATGCTCTCTGCAAGGCTCATGAGGTAGAGCTGGGAACTTTCGGATTCCGGATCAGCCACAATGAGTTCAGCAGTTTTTTTAAAGTTAAGGTAACCGCCTTCGTCGCTGAGAAAACTATGCTCATCTACAACGCCAAGGGTTCGCAAACGCTGCCGTAAGGTTTTATTTTCTGCAGATACTAAATGGATGAGGCCGTTACGCCCCGATGCTCCTCGATAGAGGCGACCGTTGATGGCAAGAGCTGCAGAGATTCCTTCGTTCAGATGAATTCCCAGCACTACGGGGACGTGTTGGGCAATACCTTCACGAGTTTCATTCAGTAAAACCCAGTTGATGCGGTCGTCAACCATAACAGGGCAATTGAAACGTTCGGTGAGGTAACTATAGAAATCTAGAGGCTGATCGTGGTACCCCAAATCGGGTATCTTGCCGAGCTGCTGGGTATTGGGATTGACAGGGGAGGCCACTGCCACAGTCGCGGCAAGGATAGGAAGAGAAATATCTTTCACCAACTCATCGATAAGGGTCTCCAAAGTCTGCTGAATAACCGCGTTACTTTCCCAATAGGTGGGTACTGAAACCTGGGCGAGCTGTTCTCCGCGGAGATTATAAATTGCTCCTCTGAAGCAATCGGTTTCAGCGCTCACAGCGAGGGTGTATCCCAGAGTATCGGCGAGATCATAGAGTTCGGGTACGCGACCGCGCTTGCCAGAAGCTCCGGCATCCTTTGCCAACGCCTTGATGTAGCCGCGCTCCAACAGACGCGAAGCAGCCTCAGAGGCAGTGGGGCGGGAAAGATTGTGCTCAGTTGCTATTTTTGCACGAGAACTAGGGCCATTCTCCATAATGTACTTGAAGAAAAGCCTGTCCGAAGTTGGCGCTGGAGATGATGCGCTCGGCTCATAACTCATGAGAAATCCTCTATATATGCGTGTGATATTACTCAGCCTAGCCTTACTGAGCCCTCAAAAGAGATATTGAAATCCATAAATGTGTTGAAAGCAAGTTGATATTTGTTTAAACCGTGCATATTGATGAGCTTTCAAGGTAGCTTTGGATGTAAGCTCAGACACTACTCAGGTTGGGAGAAACCTTGACGCTCAAACTTATTGCCACCGATATGGACGGAACGCTACTCACCGATGCCGAGAAGACATTCGACCATGAATATTTTGGCCGGTTACTAACGCGCATGGAAAAACTCGACGTTAAGTTCGTGGTGGCTAGCGGTAACCAGTTTCCCAAGCTATTGCAGTACATGCAAGACTTTTTGGGAAGGAACATCCTCTATGTGGCTGAAAACGGAGGCTACATAGCGCGAGAAGATAGAGATATCCTCATTTCTGCTTTTTCCCCCGAGACAGTTGCTGCTGTGGTTAAAGTTTTGGACCAGTTTCCCGATCTCGGTTTTATCATTTCCGCCCATGAGGGAGCTTTTCTGATTCGTGACCGCGCAGAACCCATCACCCGCATTGTGCGTGAACACATGGAGTTCTTAGGTGCCGAAGTACCCCGAGAATTGGACTACATCAGCTTTATCAATCGTTTCTATCCTGGCACTCAGGTGATTGAGAGCTTGGATGAGATGGGAGATGCATCGGTGGTTAAGTTTGCGTTGCAAACTCACCGGCGGGATATTGAGAACATCTTGAAGCAACTGGTGGATCTGTTGCCCTCTAACGTTGTTCCTGTAGCCAGCGGTTTCGGCGCGATAGATTTGGTCTCACGTGGCGTGAATAAGGGTTCTGCTCTCAAATGGGTGGGGCAGGAGCTAGGCATTAAACCCGAAGAAATGATTGCCTTTGGCGATAATTCCAATGACCTTGAGATGCTGCAGTATGTAGGGGAGGGGATCGCCGTAGAAAACGCTGCCCCCCATGTAAAGGCTGTTGCCGACACCGTTATTGGCACGAACGAGGACGGCGCGGTGCTGAAATATATCGAGGTCAAGCTTGACCAATTAGAGAGCGCCCAGCAGTAATTATTGAAAGTGAACACTGGCTGGGAATTGTTCACCAGCAGGTAAACCCTCTCGATTTTTAGGTACATTTGGGATAACATTTCATAAAATCACTGAAACTATAGAGGAGTACTGAAAGCCTTGGCTGGCAATCCCCTTATTCAATCCATGACTAATTCGCAGAAGCAAGATTCGCGCTTTGGTCGCTTCGGCGCCGATAGCGCTACTGCTGGACAAAATTATTCTGCACAACCTCACGGCTACGGTACCGGCTACGCACAACCCCAGTACGGTCAGAACCAGTATGCTCAGGGTCAATATGCTCAGCCCACTGCTGAGGATTTGAACTCGATGTATCGAGCTCCTTCGGCAGGACCTGCTGACACCAATCGGTTGACAATTAACGACGTCATCGTCAAGACCGGTTTGAACCTCGGCTTGGTCATCGTGGGCGCTGCCCTGGGTTGGTTTATACCCATTTTGATGTTCGTAGGTGTTTTCGGTGGTCTCATTCTTGGTCTGGTGAACTCCTTTAAGAAAAAGGTTTCGCCCGCTTTGGTGATGGGTTACTCCCTTCTCGAAGGTATGGCGCTGGGCGGTATTTCGGTCTTCTTCGAGTCCGTATACCCCGGCATTGTGGGGCAAGCTGTTCTAGGTACCCTCATCGTTTTTGCTACCATGCTGGCGCTTTTCCGCTCGGGTAAGGTACGCGCATCATCCAAGGTCACCAAGGTGTTCTTGGGCGCGATGATTGCATACTTCGTGTTCTGCATGATTAACTTGGGCTCTGCAATTTTCTTCCAAACTAATATGCGCGATTTCGAGCTCTTTGGAATTCCACTGGGTCTTATTGTTGGTCTGTTAGCTATCCTGATGGGTGCTTACTCGCTGGTCCTGGACTTCACCAACGTAAACGAAGCTGTCCAATACGGTGCTCCAGAGCGCGAATCATGGCGCCTAGCATTCGGACTGGTCGTCACTTTGGTCTGGCTCTACATCGAAATTCTGCGCGTAATCTATTACGCCCGCTCATTAGCTGATGACTAATCCTAAGAGTCCTTAAAGCTCTAGAGAAGACGCGCACATCATAATGATGTGCGCGTTTTTCTCATGTTGCAGAGATATTCCATCCCCTACTATAGATAAATAAGGGGGCTTCTTTATTGAGTAAATTGATTCAGCATATCTGCCCTCTCCATCGATGAAATGAATATGAATATGAATGAAAATCTAGAGCTTGATAGTCGGGATATACGAGGTGGAAGTAGCGCTCGTACAGCCGGCGCCTACATTCCTTTTGCGCTATCCACCGCAGCAGAATGGGCTTGGCGTCTGATTGTCGTGGGAATTGCCGGTTATGCCATTTTTACTGCTCTCTCTAAGGTGAGCCTGATTGTAATATCTTTGGCAGTAGCGGTTTTGCTAGCTGCTCTCATTGTTCCCGTCGTGTATTTTTTGCGACGCCATAAAATCCGTGCAGGTCTTGCCACCGCTATCGCCGAGCTCGGGCTGATTATCGGTGTCATTCTTCTGCTGACCTTGGTCGGACAGCAACTGACCAGCGGTTTTTCCTCTCTGTCTACTCAGGTGGTAGAAGGGTATAACCAGCTCATGGCGTCCTTGCAGAACCTACCGTTTAACTTTGGTGCAGAACAGATAGACAGCTATATCTCGCAGTTTGCGAACTGGTTGAAAGAGAATTCTTCTACCGTTCTATCGGGTGTGGCTTCAGTAGGATCTACCGCTGCTGATTTCGGTACCGGCTTGATTATCTGCCTCTTTGCCCTGATCTTCTTCTTGATGGAGGGCGAGCGGATCTGGCTCTTCCTCGTCGGTCTATTCCCCAAAGCAGCTCGCCGTCCCCTCAATGGTGCAGGACGCCGTGGGTGGAAGTCGCTTGTGAGCTACGTACACATGCAGGTTCTGGTTGCTTTTATCGACGCCGTAGGTATCGGACTTTCTGCATTCTTCTTGGGCGTTCCTTTTGCACTACCCGTTGCCGTCTTAGTCTTTATCGGCTCATTTATTCCTATGGTGGGTGCTGTTGTGACCGGTGCGGTAGCAGTATTGCTTGCCCTGGTAGCAAACGGTCTGGTGAATGCTTTGCTCATGCTGCTGATGGTGATTATCGTTCAGCAGATTGAGGGGCACATCCTTCAGCCGCTGGTCATGGGTAAAGCTGTTTCGCTTCACCCGCTTGCTGTGTTCTTGGGTGTAGCTGGTGGATCCTTGCTCTTTGGTATTGCCGGTGCTCTGTTCGCCGTACCTATCTTGGCTGTCATCAACACCGTGATTCGCTACCTCGCTCATCGGGAATGGGAAGATGACTCTTCGATTCGCTCCGAACCTTTCCTCTTTGAACACGAAATTGAACGCCAGAAGAAGAAAGACATTGCCCAGATGGTCAGAGAACGTCTAGAAGCTTTGAGAAAAGACGGCCACGATAAAGACGTTTCATCCATTGGAATCTAATCCCTTCTGCAGGGTGACTGGGTACTATGCTTAGTTCACGTTGAAGATATGTATCCACCAGATGAAGGAACCCACCGTGGCGTATTCTGCACTTGAATTACCGGTAACTCTCGATGACGTTCAACAGGCTGCCGAACTTCTTGAATCGGTGATTGAGCTGACGCCGGTGGAACACTCGAGGGCCCTCACAAACGCGTTGGGCTCCGAGGTTTACCTCAAATGTGAGAATCTGCAACGGTCAGGTTCCTTCAAGGTGCGTGGAGCCTACGTTCGTATGGCTAAGCTCTCCGCCGAGCAAAAAGCTTACGGCGTAGTTGCCGCCTCGGCTGGTAACCACGCACAAGGGGTTGCTCTAGCTGCTGAACAACTTGGTATTAAGGCACGCATTTACATGCCATTGGGCGCGGCTCTGCCCAAGATCGCAGCTACGAAGTCCCGTGGCGCTGAGGTTATTCTGCACGGCGCTACGGTCGATGAGGCGCTCGCCGAAGCAAAGAGGTATGCCGAAGAAACCGGCGCCGTCTTCGTACATCCCTTTGATAACGCGGATATTATCGCTGGTCAGGGGACGATCGGTCTGGAAATTCTTGAACAGGTTCCCGACGTCGAAACCATCATTGTTGGAGTCGGTGGTGGAGGGCTTCTGGCAGGAATTTCGGTCACGGTTCGGGCGCTCGAAGAAAAGCTGGGGCGAAAAATCCGAATCATCGGCGTGCAGGCAGAACATGCCGCCGCGTACCCGCCGTCGCTGGCTGCCGACGCTTTAGTACCGCTGAAAAAAGTCTCCACTATCGCAGACGGCATTGCCGTTGGTCGACCGGGGCAGATGCCCTTTGACATCATTAAAGAGCTCGTAGACGATGTCCATACGGTCTCTGAAGACGATATTGCGCGTGCATTGATTTTCTTGATGGAGCGCAACAAACTGGTGGTCGAACCAGCCGGATCAGTACCTGTGGCAGCGGTCATGGATCGTGAAATCGAGAAAAAATACGGGAATCTAGGCACAACCGTCTGCCTGCTCTCGGGCGGAAATATTGACCCGATGCTGATGCTCAAAGTCATCCAGCGCGGTCTTTCAGCTGCCGGGCGCTATCTCACCATCAAAATGATGCTACAAGATCGCCCCGGTGAGTTGACCACTATTTCCTCCATCATCTCCTCGCTGGATGCCAACGTCACCGGCGTTGACCATACCCGCGTGGGCGGTGCGCTATCCATGGGTGATGTCTCTATCACCATTGATATGGAAACCAAAGGAAATGAGCACTGCGAAGAAGTTCTCTCAGCATTAACCGATGCAGGCTACCAGCCTATCGTGGTGTATTAAAAAATTCTGAGGGATTAGTGAAGCCCGGCTGAGTGAAAACTCAACCGGGCTTTATCCGTTCAGCGCGCTTTGAGGGTTTTCTACGCCTTATGCAGAGAAAGGCTTAGCGGTCTTAATAACAACTTCCATGGTCTTACCATTGGGAGCTTCGTAGGAGACCTTGTCTCCTACCTTATGCCCGTTGATTGCAGAACCCATCGGTGACTTCTCAGAGAAAACCTGCAGGTCTTCATCGCCCACCAGAGTTTCCGCTACTTCGCGGGAGCCCAAGAGGAACTTCATGGTCTTGCCAGCAATTTCGGCTTCAACGACCATGCCGGGCTCGACGACGCCGTCGTCTTTCAAAGGTTCGCCCACCTGTGCAGTCTCTAGCAGGTGCTTGAGCTGCGCGATGCGACCCTCGTTCTTGGACTGTTCTTCGCGGGCAGCATGGTAGCCACCATTTTCTTTGAGGTCGCCCTCATCGCGGGCAGTTGCGATACGCTCAATGATTTCCTGGCGGTAGGGACCAGAGATACGGTCGAGCTCCTCCTGGAGACGATCGTATGCATCCTGGGTCATCCAAGCGCCTTCAGTTTCTTCAGCCATGATGTTCTCCTTCCATACAGACGGGAATCTGTAGTTACATAATAAGAGGGGCTGGCAACCAGCCCCGTTCGAATGTGCCCTATTCTACGTGCACTTAGTGTGTTTGGCTAATATTCGCAGTGGTATTAGTCTCAAGTGAAATATGACGAACTTGCGGAGGCAGCGTCGTTAGCCGGCGTTCCAGCAGCGGTCGACCGTGACAGTAGTGGCAGTGGAAAGAACTCGCACCGTTGAGGTTTGCTGGCGGACGGTAGAGTCACCCATCTCCGGCGAATTGGGGCCGATAGTGACTTCGGTCCATCCCACCGGCGCGCTGGCTTCATTCAGTGCTTTCAGCGCGCAGATTGCCGTAGACTCGGGGTCTTTGACCACCTCGAAGGTCAGCGTGACTTCGTCGTCGCTCTTGAGATTGTGGCTGATGTCCTTAAAATCTGGGCTGGACGACGCCTGATGCAGTTGAACCCAACCCACAAATGCAATACCAATTACAGAGGCAATCACAGCCAGCGAAATCCAGAATGAGCGCGGTAGCTTTTGACGCCGATTCGCTGTTCCATAGCGGGAGTCCAGGGAGCTAGACATGCTCATTCTCCATTCACACTGGGTAATATCCATCGGTATATTTTCAGGTCTATTAGCTAGACTAACTATGGCGCTTTTACAGATGCGCCCACATACCTTTTTCTACCATATCGAAGAAATCATGGAGTTTCCCTGGTGAGCGTTACAAATAATTCATTGAATACCGCAGAAGAACCGAATACATCGTTGCTCTCTGAGCTCAAGCCCCTGGCGGACGATTACTCGGGCTTGCGTATTCTTGCTGTACACGCACACCCCGACGACGAATCCTCCAAAGGCGCTGCCACTATGGCCGCCTACGCTGAGCGTGGCGCGCGCGTCATGGTTGCAACCATGACCGGTGGCGAACGCGGCGACGTTCTCAACGAGGCGGTAAAAGAGAACCCCGCAGCTTTCCGTGACCTGCCGGGCTTGCGTCGGCAGGAAATGGCAGAAGCTGCCAAAGTTTTGGGCATCGAACACCGCTGGGTTGGGTTTGTAGATTCAGGACTACCTGAGGGTGATCCGCTACCCCCGCTGCCCTGGGGTAGCTTTGCTACGCTGTCGCTGGAAAACGCCGCAGCGCCACTGATTCGTCTTGTCCGGGATTTCAAGCCCCACGTTATTCTCAGCTACGACGAAAACGGCGGCTACCCCCACCCCGACCACATTATGAGTCATAAAGTTGCGGTAGAAGCATATGAAAAAGCAGGTGACGCTTCTGCATACCCCAACGAGGGCAAGCCTTGGGCGCCTGCCAAGCTTTACTATGACCTTGCCTTTAACCCTCAGCGTATTCTTGCTTTCCATGAATTTCTGCTGGAGCAGGGACTAGACAGCCCCTATGCCCAGTGGATTGCGATGCGCCAGGAGGCTGAAGAGGGGAAGATTCCGCCGGTTTCCCGCCACCAAACCACCACGAAAATTCCAGCTGTCGAGTACTTCACCCGGCGCGACCAAGCCCTGCTCGCCCACGCTTCGCAGGTAGCTCCCGGAGATCTTTTCTTCGCCGTCAGCCCCGAACAGCAGCGCGACATCTGGCCCTGGGAAGATTACGTACTCATTGATTCGCGCGTCAAAACAGAACTACCAGAATTTGACTTCGCCGATGGTATCGATTTCTCGAACTAGCGGTCAGACTCCAAATAATCTGAATAAACGCGTAAAATAAGGCTGAATAAGGGTGCTGTAGCGCCCGCGCCGTCACTGATGGGATACAAGAAACGTGATTTACCCTCTTCTAGCTAGCACAGTAATTGTTGCAGCCGATGCCACGCAACAGCAGTATAACCAGGACGGCTCGCCGACCGGTTCCCCTGGAATCATGGGATTTATTATCACGTTGATTCTGGGTATCGGGATTATTTTGCTGATGTTGGATATGACTCGACGTGCGCGCCGTCTACGCTACCGCAACGAGTACGCGATGGCGCGTGAGGCAGAAGAGCGCGCTCGCGCCCTCCAAGAGCAAGAGGGGTCGGTCTCGGTCACCACAGCTGATGATCTGAAGAATCTGGCGTTGAAATCTGAGACACGAGAAAATTTCCATTTGTAAACATAAGGGGCTCCCGATGGGAAGCCCCTTTTCTTTGCACTGCATGAGGTGATTGCTTATAACTGCTGAGCCGGGCTGGAGTTGTTTCTTTTCCTTATGAGCCGCCCCAATACTATGCCTGCGCCCAGGGATTCAGGAAGAAATCGCGAAGACAACTGCTATATAGTGCAGCGTGAAACCGATAATGGTGCACACATGAAATAGCTCGTGAAAGCCGAAATAACGCGGGGACAGGTGGGGGCGTTTGAGAGCGTAAAACACCGCGCCCAAGATATAGATGGCTCCACCTACCGCCACTAGGACGGTCGCCGGGGGAGATACCTGCCAGAAGTCGCCGAGGTAGAACACCGCCATCAACCCCATCACCACATAAATTGGGGTATAGAGCCAGCGCGGCGCGTGCGTCCATAGAACCCTAAACAGAACCACCGACAGCGCGCATGCCCAAATAATCCAGAGCAACGTGGTCTGCTGTGCATCGCTCAGAAGAGCCATAGCAAGAGGCGTGTAGGTGCCAGCTATAACGAGGGCAATGTTTGCATGGTCGAGCCGTTTGAAGAACAAGCGCAGACGCTCGGGCCAATAAGCGCGGTGATACATTCCAGAAAAACCAAAAAGCATGACGCCGGTTAGTGCAAAAATCGCGCACCCCAGCCCCAAACGTCCGCCGCCGGAGAGCGCAATCAGGACGATGCCCGCCACAAAAACGAACGGGGCGAACCCCGCGTGAAGCCATCCGCGCATCAGCGGTTTCAACTCAACACCGTTGATGACGATGGGTGCAGGAACTTTCCTGCGAGATTTCTTATTCTTTGAAGACGCAACAGTTGACATCAGAACCTCACATCTCTTTGACCAATCGTTGCACCTATTATCCCTCTATTGCGGGAAAGACTCTACTGCCTCCGCGCATCACCGCGACCGCGGAGAGACTGCGGTACGATAAAAAGTGTTGCCCAACCGTGTGTTGGTACCGCAATACGTCCATTGATGCCTAAGGAGCCAGATCCGTGAAGCTATCTCAGCCACTGTATAACGTGTACGAGCGCTCACTGGCTGGTGCAATTCCTGCAGACAAACTTCCCCAACATATTGGTGTGCTGATGGACGGCAACCGCCGCTGGGCAGCGCAACTGGGGGAGAGCACCAAACACGGGCATGAGGCGGGTGCTAAGAACGTGGTCGATTTTCTGTCATGGTGCAGGGAATTGGGCATTCCGATGGTGACTCTCTACATGCTTTCTACTGAAAACCTCAAGCGGAGCCCTGCCGAACTGGCAGATTTGCTGGACGTCATCGAGAACCTGGTGGGTTACCTCGCTGAGAGTAAAGTAGGCAAAATTCGGCCGGTGGGGCAACTGACCTCTTTGCCGGCGTCGCTGTGCCAAGCATTTGACGCAGCTGGGGAGCAAACCGAGGAAATCTCTGACCTTCAAGTGAATATCGCCGTGGGGTACGGCGGGCGGCAGGAGATTGTGGACGCCGTTCGTGAACTCCTCAAAGAAGAGGCGGCCGCGGGGCGTTCGATGCAAGAGGTAGCCGCTGGTCTTGATATCGAAGATATTAGCCGCCACCTTTACACCAAGGGTATGCCTGACCCTGATTTATTGATTCGCACCTCGGGTGAGCAACGGCTCTCTGGCTTTCTGACATGGCAATCCGCCTATTCTGAGTTTTACTTCTGCGAAGCTCTGTGGCCTGATTTCCGTCGCGTCGATTTCTTGCGGGCTCTCAGAGATTTCTCCAACCGCCAGCGCCGCTACGGCTCATAAGCTGATACTTTTTCATGCAGGTTTACCTAAACCATTATTTTGCGCAGGCTAGTGCAGGGCATGTAGTAGCCGGCGTTCAAGGCGCTTTGCTGGTGTTCGCGCTGGTTGTTTTTCTGTTTCAGGGAGTGCGCTTAAGTGTCATTGATATCCGCGAGCACCGCTTACCGGATCGAATCGTTCTTCCACTGTATCTCTGGGTGGGCATACCGATTTTTCTGATTTTCATACTGAGCGATGATTTTTGGCACGCCCGCCAGAGCACCTATAGTGCTGTCTTTCTGATGGGGTCTTACTGGATTCTACGCAAAGCTTCCCGCAACGCACTGGGTCTAGGCGACGTTAAACTTGCCGGCATTATCGGTTTGATATGCGGTTTTGTTGCTCCTCTCAATATTATTTGGGCAACTCTCATTGCTTTTGTACTGGGAGGTTTGGTGAGCGTTGCGCTGGTGGTGACCCGCAAAGCACGTGCAAAAACCCATATCCCGTTTGGCCCTTTCATGCTCATCGGCGCCACCTTCGCCCTTTTTATACCCGCCTAAACTGGAGGAGTCCTTCATGCCAACACCAGAATTTATTACCAGCTTAAGAGCAAAAATTGGTCATGAGATGCTGTGGCTCTCTGGAGCTACCGCAGTCATTCAACGCGAATCAGACGGCAAAATTCTGCTGGTTAAACGGTCAGATAACGGGCGCTGGACGCCGATTACCGGCATCGTGGACCCGGGGGAGAATCCGGCGCTCACCGTCGTCCGCGAAGCCCAAGAAGAAGCCAATGTAAGCATCGAGGTAGTGGCATTTGCCCAGCTCAAAGCAGATCCACCCCAGCAATTTTCTAATGGGGACAAATGTCAGTTCTTAGACCATACTTTCTTTTGCAGATATGTTGCGGGTGAAGCGAAAGTCAACGATGAAGAATCCTCAGAGGTTCACTGGGCAACCCGCGAGGAAATTAACGATCTGTGCGGGGAACGCATGATTGACCGCATCGACGCTGCGCTAGATTGGCGCAACGGCGCGCGTTTCGGATTTGAATCGGTCTAGAAAATACACATCAGTTGTACAGCAATTTTAGAAGGGGTTTCTAGTGCTCACTCACATAATTCAAGCCATGGGGTTATTTGTCGTCACGAACATCGACGACGTCATTATCCTTTCGCTCTTTTTTGCCCGAGGAGCCGGAAAGTCTAGAACGACCGCGTGCATTATGCTCGGTCAGATGGTGGGGTTCGTGGGTATCCTTGCCGTGGCTATTCTGACTGCCTGGGGTGCGAACACTTTCTTGCCCCCACAAGCTATCCCATATTTTGGTTTAATCCCGCTGGTTCTCGGGCTCAAAGCGGCTTGGGATGCATTTCGTGGCGAGGACGACGATGAGCTTGATAGCTCCCGAGGCGTCTCTATAGCAACCGTGGCAGCCGTAACTTTTGCAAACGGTGGAGACAATATCGGCGTCTATGTGCCTGTCTTTTTAAGCGTGGGCTATCAGGGCGTGCTGGTGTATTCGTTGCTCTTCCTGCTGATGACCGTGGCACTTGTCTATCTCGCCAAATTTGTAGCGACCCGCCCAGGCATCGATGAACTGCTTGAAAAAGGGGAGCGTTTTCTCTTTCCGTTGGTGCTGATTGTGCTAGGTATTGCGATTTTGGTCAGCGGGGGAGCATTCGGGCTGTAGGTTAAAAGTTTTGACCGCCGTAGCGTGTTTTGACCAGGTATTCATGGTCAAAACACGCTACGGCGGTCAATCGATTTTTAGAAGGTTAGAGCTGACGCCAAGCACGCGCGTTGCGCAGGTTCGACCGTGCCATAGCCACAGCTTCACCAGCGCCACGGTTCAGCGCAATTTTCGACAGCGACGTCGCGAATCCAACAATCTGGCTAGCTTCAACCTCAGGAGGCATTGATAGAGCGTTGGGGTCGGTAATAACCTCGACCAACGAAGGACCATTGTGGGCAAGAGCCTTCTCGTAGGCTGCCTTCAGATCCTTAGCGCGGGTTACTCGAATTGCCTGGAAGCCCATAGCTTCTGCGATGTCCGCGTAGTTAGTTGCAGGAACATCCACACCATAATCTTCAAAGCCCTGCACCAGTTGCTCGAGCTTGACCATACCCAGAGTTGAGTTATTGAACGCAACCACGGTGAGGGGCAGGTCGTACATCTTAGCAGTGAGCAAATCGCCCAGCAGCATGGAGAGTCCACCGTCGCCCGATACTGAAATTACCTGGCGGTTGGGCTGGGAAACCTGAGCACCAATTGCCATGGGCATCGCATTCGCCATCGATCCGTGGAGGAACGAACCGAGCAAAAGACGCTTGCCATTAGGGGTGACATAGCGAGCGGTCCACACGTTGCACATGCCAGTATCTGCAGTGAAGATGGCGTCTTCAGATGCAACTTCGTCCAAAATAGCCATAGCGTATTCGGGGTGAATAGGACCCTTGCGGGAAGGCTTCTCAGCGTAAGCTCCTACGACCTTGGTCATGATGGCTTCGTTCTTCTTGAGCAGGCTCTTGAGGAACTTACGGTTCTTCTTGTACTTGACCAGCGGCAGGACGGCGCGCAAGGTGGCCCCGGCGTCCCCTTCGACCATCAAACCCACGTTGGTGCGGCGGCCCATGACGGCGGCGTTGCGGTCAATCTGGATGGTGTCGGTATCGGGGAGGAACTGATCGTAGGGGAAGTCGGTGCCGATGAGAATCATCAGATCGGCTTCCTTCATGCCCTCTGCAGCTTCACCGTAACCGAGCAGACCGGTCATGCCGACGTCGAAGGGGTTGTCGTACTGAACAAACATTTTGCCGCGCATGGAGTGACCCACAGGAGCCGCAGCCTTATCTGCCAGGGCAACCAACTCGCTGTGAGCACCCTCCACACCGGCACCAGCGAAGATAGCTACCTTGTCCGCCTTGTTAATGCGATCGGCAATTTCCTGGATGGTCTGCTGATCAGGAACGATGGCGCCGCGGCGCAAATCTCCCCACTCGGGAACGTTCTCCACTGCCTCTTCTGCAGCGATATCACCGGGAATCGAAACGACGGCGACGCCGCGGTTTCCGATGGCGTGGCGCATAGCCGAATTCATGATGCGCAGGGTCTGTGCGGGATTAATCGCCATCTCTGAATACGAGGAACACTCAGCGAACAGGCGATCGGGGTGGGTCTCCTGGAAGTAGCTGGTGCCAATCTGAGCAGAAGGAATATGCGAGGCGATAGCCAGAACAGGAGCTTGCGAACGATGTGCGTCGTAGAGCCCGTTAATCAGGTGCATATTGCCAGGACCGCAGGAACCAGCACATACTGCCAATTCACCGGTGACCTGAGCTTCCGCGCTCGCTGCGAAAGCTGCAACTTCTTCGTGGCGAACGTGTACCCAGTCGATACCGCCCTTTGCGGAACCGCCGGATTCGCGGACGGCGTCCACAATTGGGTTAAGTGAATCACCCACGACGCCGTAAATACGCTTGACGCCGGCATCAATGAGCTGCTGGATTATTTGTTCTGCAAGTTTCACTGAAGTGTCCCTTTCGTTGTCTTTCTTCTATCTTTAGCAGATTAGATTGCTGAAATATTCCTATAGTAAGCCTACTGTGATTCGAAACGCTGGTGCTTATCGTTGGTATCACAGAGTTTTGTGTCATATAAAGAAATCCCAGCCCTTGAGAGCAAGGGCTGGGATTTACCTCCTGAATGTCATGGAAGGCTTAGTAGTTACCGAGCATCTTGGTGACGTCCAGCGCCTCATCGAGCTGAGTTTCGGTGACTTCACCACGTTCAACATAACCAAGCGCAATCACAGCTTCACGAACAGTGACCTTGTGCGCTACCGAGTACTTAGCAATCTTTGCTGCGGCTTCGTAACCGATGAGCTTATTCATGGGAGTTACGGTGGACGGCGAAGCTTCAGCCAAGAAACGGGCACGCTCTACGTTAGCTTCCAAACCGTCAATCATCTTGTCTGCCATCACGCGGGAGGTGTTGGTGAGCAAGCGAATTGACTGCAGGAGGTTAGCTGCCATGACGGGAATACCCACGTTGAGCTCAAACGCACCGTTGGTGGAGGAAAGCGCAATAGTGGTGTCGTTACCGATGACCTGCGCAGCAACCATGATGGATGCCTCACAAATCACTGGGTTGACCTTGCCGGGCATGATAGATGAGCCAGGTTGCAAATCAGGAATGTGCAGCTCACCCAGGCCAGTGTTTGGACCAGAACCCATCCAACGAAGGTCGTTGTTAATCTTCATAAAGGAGTAGGCGATGTTGCGCAACTGACCCGATGCTTCAATCAGACCGTCACGGTTTGCCTGAGCCTCAAAATGGTTGCGTGCTTCGGTCAGGGGCAGACCGGTTTCTTCAGCGAGAAGTTCAATCACGCGAGCAGAGAAACCATCGGGGGTATTGATGCCGGTGCCCACAGCAGTTCCGCCCAGGGGAACTTCAGCTACACGGGGCAAAGACGCCTCAATACGCTCGATGCCATAGCGAACCTGAGCTGCGTAACCGGAGAACTCCTGACCCAGAGTTACAGGGGTTGCGTCCATGAGGTGGGTACGACCCGACTTGACGACGTCATTGAACTCCTCAGCTTTACGTTCCAAAGACTCAGCGAGGTATTCCAAGGCGGGTTTCAAGTCATTGATGAGCGCCGATGTTGCTGCCACGTGTACTGAGGTGGGGAAAACGTCGTTAGAGGACTGCGAAGCGTTGACGTGGTCGTTAGGGTGAACCGAGACGTCCTTGCCTTCTAGTGCTTTATTCGCCAGGTTGGCGAGGACCTCGTTGGTGTTCATATTTGAGGAGGTTCCCGAACCGGTCTGGAAGACGTCGATGGGGAAGTGTTCATCGTACTCACCGGACGCTACCAAATCAGCGGCATCACGAATTGCTTGTGCGCGCTCAGCGTCGAGCACGTTCAGTTCTTCGTTAGCGGTTGCTGCAGCTTTCTTGATCAGGGCGAGCGCCTTGATATGCGCTGATTCGAGGGTCTGACCGGAGAGAGGGAAGTTCTCCACTGCGCGCTGAGTCTGTGCGCTGTAGAGGGCGTCTTTGGGAACTCGAACTTCACCCATGGTGTCATGTTCAATGCGGTATTCAGTGTTTTCTGCCATAGTTCTAACCTTAGTCTGTTTGGGCTCGTCCTACATGGTCGAGGGTAGAAAAAGCTGCAACTTTGCGAAATATGAGGAGCGAAGATGCTGATGCACAAGGTAGCGCTGGAGACCGACGCAGCAGGAGGCAAGCTGGCTGGGTCTGGCGTGAATTGTCTTTCTGAGCGCTAGCGAAGCAGGCAAGAGGGATTGCTTGCCGATGCTGCGTCGGTCGACAGCTTGGATACTCTATGAATACCCATCAAATTTCTCAGAATTTAGACCTGATCTGCCAGGTTTTCCGAGGCGAAGACAATCTCAACTTCACCCTCTGCCAGATGATAGAACATGCCTAAAACGGCGGTGCGGTTGTCTTTGACTGCCTGGGCAATCAGGTGGGACTGCTCCAAAATACGGGCGGAGGTCTGCCTGGTATGTTCGCGAACCATGTCATTGACTGAGGCGTCTTCTGGCAGATGCGGCGCAATCACAGACGGCAAAATGGGTTCCACCAGATTGCGAATGTAACCGCCGGGTAGTTCGCCCTTTTCCAGCGAATCTTTAGCAGCAGTGACGGCGCCACAGGAGTCATGTCCGAGCACGACGACCAGCGGCGTGCCCAGCTCTACCACTGCGTATTCGATAGAGCCTAATACTGCTGATTCGACCACGTGCCCTGCGGTGCGTACCACGAACATATCGCCTAAGCCCTGGTCAAAAATTACTTCTGCCGCGAGACGGGAATCACCGCAACCAAACAAAGTAGCAAAGGGGTTCTGACCCGATGCCAAATCAGCACGACGCTCGGCGTCCTGGTTAGGGTGTTTTACTTCTCCGCTCACAAAGCGTTGGTTGCCCGCCAGCAGATCTTTCAGAGCCTGAGCAGGGGTGAGCTTTGGGGACATGATTCCTCCACTAATTTCTGTACCAACTAATACGTTATGTCAGTCTACTGATGATTTACTTAATACCAGAAGAGGCGGTGGGTTCCGTCGTCATGGTGGGGTTTCTGGAATAGTCGACGACGGCGCTTGCTAGCTGCTCAAATTCGGCTGGTTCCGCTTCGCCTTTGAGAATTACGGTAGTGCCGTTGACCTCAGCAATATAAGAAGTAGTTGTTTTATCTTCTTTGGGGTCTTCAAGCGTGCGGATTTCCCAGGTGGTGCCGTTGATTTCTTTCTCGCCTGAAATCGCTGCGTTTTCTACCTTGTTAGCGATCCACGTGGGGTTAGTTCCTTTAGCCTGCATCAGTTCGATGTATTTTTGACTGGGTGTCACCATTCCGGTGCTCCACACGTCGATTTTATCCGCCTGTGCTGTGGTCCAGCGGGCAAAGTTGTAGGTCCACCCCTCAGGCTCTGGCGCGGCAACCGGGTACTTCGCCTCCTGAGATGCGTTATAGGCGGTGCCGTGTAGATCGACGTTGGGGTCGTAATGATTCTGTGAGTTGGTGAGCTGGGGCGCCAGCAAAAGGAAAGGCACCAACAGAGCAATCATCACCAGCATGGAAATAATCATGTTGCGTGCTGGGGCATTGATTCGAGCCGCTTGCTTTTCGGTAATCTGCGGCTTTACCTCCGGTTCTGCCGACTGAGGGGCAGAAGCAGACGAGGCTGCGGAGGCAGACTCTGTGGGATGGTTGGGAAGTTCCTCAGGGTTAATACTCACTCGTTTATTGTCCCTGAGAGCGAGCAAAAAATCTAAATGCGCGGGAGCTTGTGCAAAATTAACGCTAAATCTACTTAAAAATAGCTTATAGAGAGGCGACAGAGACTTAAGCCAACTATGGTGGAGAAGTAGCATAGAGCAACGATGCTCAGTAATCGCCGCATAAGCGATGGACAGAATACTCGAGGGTGAGGATTATATGTCAGAAAATCTGACTGGCCAGCAGAAAAATTACTCAGATCGAAACTTGGCGTTGGAATTGGTGCGAGCAACAGAGGCAGCAGCCATCGCATCAGCACCATGGGTGGGTGCAGGAGATAAAAACAAAGCAGACGGCGCAGCAGTAGATGCGATGCGCTACCGTCTTTCTACTGTGCGTTTTAATGGGCAGGTCGTTATCGGCGAAGGCGAAAAAGATGAAGCTCCCATGCTATTCAACGGTGAATATGTGGGCGACGGAACCGGTCCAGCGTTTGACGTTGCGGTAGATCCTATTGATGGCACTCGTCTCACAGCTTTGGGGATGGATAACGCTTTATCAGTTCTTGCTGTGGCAGACGGCGGAACCATGTTTGATCCTTCTGCAGTGTTCTACATGGAAAAACTGGTAGTTGGTCCCGACGCTGCTGATTTGGTGGACTTGCGTTTGCCGGTTAAACAGAACCTGCACTTGACCGCTAAAGCTTTGGGCAAGCCGGTCAATCAGCTCACCGTGTGCGTACTCGATCGCCCGCGCCACGCCAAGCTCATTGAAGAAATCCGCGAAACCGGTGCGCGTACTCGCATGATATTGGACGGCGACGTCGCCGGCGCGATTGCCGCTGTTCGCCACGGTACCGGCGTCGATTTGATGATGGGAACCGGCGGAACTCCTGAGGGTATTGTCGCCGCCTGCGCTATCAAAGCAACAGGTGGAATTATTCAGGGTCGCCTGGCTCCTACCGATGACGCCGAGAAACAGAAGGCATTGGACGCCGGTCACGACCTCGACCGCGTGCTTACCACCGATGATTTGGTGACCTCGGATAACTGCTTCTTTGCAGCAACCGGTATCACCGATGGCAAGTTGCTACGCGGCGTTCGATACGGACGTAAGACCATTACTACCCATTCAATCGTTATGCGTGCACAGTCAGGTACCGTCCGTACGGTCGAAGCTCAGCACGATTTGAGCCGCTGGGATAAGCTCCTCAACCGTAAGTCTGAAGTTCGTATGACCGATGAATACGATTTCTAAACCCAATATGTGGGCATAGAGAAATTTAGGCATAGAGAAAGGCTCCACCTGCAGGTGGAGCCTTTCTCTCTAAAGAGCGTTTTTACCTATTTCTTCAGGCGAGCCTTAGCCGTGCTCACCACGGATGCTGCGGTATTTTTCGCCTTACCCGCCAGCTTTTTAGCCTGGGGGATAACCTGTTGGCGTGCGGTCTTCTGTGCCTTGCCCAGGCTTTCACGAGCGGCACGAATTCCCTCGTAAGCGCGATAGCCGTTAGTCGAAACCGGCAAATCCCAGGTGCCAGGATAAGCCACTGAGCGTCCACCAAATGATTTCTTGAATTTGGTGAAGCCTGCCCACTCATGGTCGGGATCATCATTAGGGGCGATGCCAAAGAGGTCTACATATTTCAGACCCTTCTTCTTGGCATCAAAAATCATGGTGGTGACCAGCGGATTATTAGCGCTGAGCTTGCGGTGCTCAAACGAGTAGCTCGCGTGAGCGTAGGTGCGTGTATCATCCGAATCGTAGACGAACGTGGAGCCGATAGCTTCACCATTTTCGCTACGAATAATGATGAGCCGCGCGGCGTCTTCAGGCATCAGGACGCGCGCTACCTGCTTGAGATAGTCGTCCTGCTGGCGGTTAAAATCGTTGCGCTGAGCGGTCTGCTCTAAATACTTGGTGAGGATGTCGATGTCCTCAGGGTTATGGGAAACCTCGAACGTCACACCCTTTTTGTGGATATTGCGGTGCAGGTTGCGGTTGGTGGGGCGCATTGCCTTGAGAATCTCTTCTTCAGACTGCTCCAAATCAATCACCTGAGTGTGACCGGGTTGAATCTGACGAGGCGACAGTTTGAACCCGCGATTCTTCAAGAACTCCTCGCCAGAGCCTTCACCCCAGATGGAGGAGTCCGTAGGCTCCACTCGAATAAACCAGCATTTATTCTCTGCAGCCACGCGCTTCAAATCAGCAATTGCTTCATCAAACGCTGCAGCACTGTTTGCTTCAGGTCCGTACGGGGCATACAGATAACGCCCGGTCTTACCGCCCTCTAAGGTAGCGATATAGCGCCATCCGTTGCCTTCGCCGCGGAAGACCTGGTGGCCGTTTGATTCCTGAAATTTAGCCCATACTTCTGACTGCAGAATATTACTCATGCAACCCAGCTTACCGGGTTCACCTGGGGTTTAGGGAACCGAACAGATACCGTTTTCCGAGAGCTCGGCTACGGTCTGAATCTCCACTGTTGACGTCAGCGGAGCCCCCTGAGCTGATGTATCTCCTCCAAAGAACCCAGCATTTTCTGCTACGCCAGAGGGCTGGATGCCGTCCTTAGAGTCCTGCAGTACCTTCTGCACATCGGCATGGAGCTGATCAAAATCGGGGTAGGTGGGGAACGTATCACTGTAGTAAGGCGGACCTGCAGCGTACTGAATCAGCGGGAAGTCCTTGGACTTCAAACCTATATCAGCAAGACCGCTCAACGAATTTTCGGGAATATTAGTTTCGACAATTTGCTCACCAGAGGCGGCAATATCACCGAACTTGGAGAGGACGTTGGTGGGATTCATCTGCTTGAGCATAGCCGCCTGAACACAGCGTTGCCGCGCCTCACGCTCGTAGTCGGTGGCGCCTTCGCGGGAGCGCGCGTACCACAGAGCATGGAAGCCATCGAGCTTCTGCACTCCAGGCTCGATATAACCGTCGATGGGGTTCTTTTGACCGGTCAGCAAATCAGTACCGCCACCGATGGGAACACGACCACCCACATCAATAGTGATGCCTCCTAGAGCATCAATGAGCTGGGCGAAACCGTCCATATCAATCAGCATGTAATTGTTGACCTCAATGCCCAACACACCCGAGACGGCGTCCATAGTCGCCTCAGCCCCGGGATCATTAGAACCGGGATAGAGGTCCTGATGATTCTGCATCACATCGGTGTAGAGCGCATTGATAATACACTCGTCTCCGCAATTGAAGCCTTCGGGGTAGACCTGCCAGAGCGGCGAGTTAGGAGAAAACGGCGCATTCTGAGTGTTACGTGGAACCGAAATAGTGACCGCTTGACCGGTATCGGCATCAATGGATACCACCGTCATTGAGTCTGGACGGCGACCCACGCGGTCGGCACCGGCGTCGCCACCCATGAGCAGAATGTTGTAACGCCCGTTTTCTTCTTTGAGGTCGGTACCACCAGCAAAAATTTTATTGAGCGCGCCACGGCCCGTATTAGCAACGTATGCCGTGTAGCCAATCCCACCGCCGACCACCAACATCATGGCAGCCAAACCGAGAATCACTGGAACTTTAGCGCGCTGAGGAAGCTGCCGAACCTTGATGACGCGCAAGGTATCGAGAAAAAGATAGAGCCAACCCAGCCCCAAAACCACGAGCGCGATGACCAGCGCGACCAGGGTGAAGTTATGGGTAAATAGCGAAAATAACCAGGTGCGTCGAACTACTGCCAAAACAATCGCCAGTACAACCACAGCCCACACCGTTAAAGTCACTGTGAGCGCTCGTCGGCCCAGTGTCTTTCTATCGGTAATCAGCTGCACAGCTCCGGGGATAAAAAAGGTGAGAGCCATGAACAGCCAGGCACGCTTAACCTTGGTGCTGTCTGAAGAAAATTCAGG
Organism: Rothia amarae; assembly: GCF_042677725.1. Classification (NCBI taxonomy): domain Bacteria; kingdom Bacillati; phylum Actinomycetota; class Actinomycetes; order Micrococcales; family Micrococcaceae; genus Rothia; species Rothia amarae. The sequence continues at coordinate 87,034 of NZ_JBHUCN010000009.1, read as the reverse complement.
GTAATTAATGGGGTCTGAGAAAGACTCCTGCCCTAGTTTTTGCCCCCGTACTCTGGTTGCTGAAATAACCGGTTGACGAGACTGCCTTTGCCGGGGCCCACGAGCTGACTCTTGCCGAGCAGATCCCCTCCGAGGTGCTGGACGCACGTCGTTAAAGTCTTCGCTGTGCACGGTAACTCCTGCTGGTTAAACTGCGGTGGTCGAGAAGATAACAGCATGTCTTCTCGACCAGCCTACAAAAATATTCTGTGAACACCCCGGAAAATCCTAGCTTCATACGAGGTGCAAATTTTCACGTGTGGGAATGTTAATGCTAAGGAGCGTAGGGTTTAATATCGTCTGCACCAGCGAGCAAATCACTCTGCTTCACTGCTGGACGACGCTCGCTTTGCTCATCCTCATCCGAGCGTTCGGAGACCTTAGTACGCAAGGATGCGCCCTTGTCCATAGCGGACTGGCGAAGATCTGAGGCGAAATTCATGAGATCTGAACGAACCTGCTCGGCGAAATCGTCGGTTCCTGAACCTAGGATGCGCAAAGCCAGCAGTCCTGCGTTGCGGGCGCCGTTGATAGAAACGGTCGCTACGGGCACACCGGCTGGCATCTGCACAATAGATAGCAAAGAATCCATGCCCTCAAGGTTCTTTAGGCGTACTGGCACACCGATGACGGGCAGAGGAGTGACAGATGCCAGCATACCCGGAAGGTGAGCCGCTCCGCCGGCGCCCGCGATAATAACGCGAATACCGCGTTCGGCTGCTTGCTTACCGTAAGAAATCATGTCTTCAGGCATACGATGAGCGGAGACAACATCGGCTTCGTAGGGAATGCCGAATTCTTCGAGAACTTCTGCGGCAGCTTCCATCGTGGGCCAATCGGAATCTGAGCCCATAACGATGCCAACGAGAGGTGCATCTGCGGTGTATGGTGAGCTCATGAGGCTCCCCTTTCTGTGGATGATGTCGCTACCTAGCAGCGACCGTCAGCTATTTTTTAGGGTCTAAAGTTCTGCGGTTCCGTGGGAGAGTATATTGGCGACGCGAGTTGCTGCCTGACGTAGTTCCTCGACCTGATCGGATTTCCCGCCAATATTGACGTGACCAATCTTGCGCCCGGCACGCACGCCCTTGCCATAAAAATGAATCTTGGCACGGGAATCTTCTTCGAGAGCAGCAGGGTACATGCCGAAAATATCTTCATTGCTTCCGCCCAAGAAGTTTTTCATGATGGCAACTTCACCTTTGACCTCGGTAGCACCCAAGGGAAGATTGAGAACTGCACGAAGATGCTGCTCAAACTGACTGGTAACGGAGCCGTCCTGAGTCCAGTGCCCAGAGTTATGCGGGCGCATAGCAAGCTCATTCACTAAGAATCCTTGCGCGCTGCCGGGAACCTCAAAAAGCTCAGCCGCCATCACGCCGGTCACGCCTAGCTCAGTAGCGAGGGTAATCGCTGCCTGCGACGCCGCCTGGGCAGTTTCTGCTGAAATACCGGGGGCAGGGGCGATAACCTCATCGCACACCGAATTCACCTGAATTGATTCGGCAACAGGCCAGGCTTTGACCTCACCAGAATCTCGGCGCGCCACCAAAGCTGACAGCTCACGAATAAAGGGAACTTTTTCCTCCGCCAGCAAAGAGGAGAAATCAGTGCGTTCGGGGAGCTGCTCGAACCAACGGGCGACGTCGGCACCGCGCGCCTGATCGGCGTCATCGAGCACCAAAACGCCCTTGCCGTCATAACCGCCACGCGGGGTTTTGAGGACGACCGGCCAACCAATTTCATCGCCAAAGGACAGCAGCTCATCGACGGTTTTCACCTCTGCCCACCGAGGGTTAGGCAGACCCAAGCGTTCAACAGCCCTGCGCATCTCCAATTTATCCTGAGCATGCACCAGCGCACCTGGGCGGGGCTGAACATTGACCCCTTCGTCAATCAGTCTCTGTAAGAAATCAGTAGGGACGTGCTCATGATCGAACGTCAGCACATCTTTATCGCGTGCAAAGTTCAAGAGAACATCAAAATCTTTATAGTCGCCCACAGGAGCGTGCGGCACAACCTGTACCGCGCACACATCCTCAGACTCAGCAAGAATTTCTAAATCAAAGCCGAGCTCATGAGCTGCAGGAGCCATCATGCGAGCAAGCTGCCCGCCGCCAACAACGCCAATTTTTGGTCCAGTCACAGGGTAAATCACCCCTTTAGGCTATCGTGTTCTTCACCTTGAAAGAAAAAAATGCTCAAGATTTCCCTCAAAGAATCAAGTAGCAGACTTTACATCTTGAAAAAATCCCACATGCCCTGTCGATAAGGGGCTAAAATGCCCAGCTTGCCACTAAAATAGGGGAATTGTCTTCAACAGAATCACCACAGGGGTTTGAGTGTCTAATCTTCGCGAACGCTTCACATATGTCTGGCATCTCTTCATCAAAGAGGTTCTCAAGTTCGCTACAGTCGGCGGTTTGGCATTCATCGTCAACGCAACCGTTACATGGACACTCATGCACTCGGTCATGGCAGATTCCCACGGTAAAGCAAAAGTTATCGCCGGTATCATCGCCACCATCTTCTCCTGGGTGATGAACCGCCTCTGGACCTTCCGCGAAAAGCGTACCGAGAACAAATGGCGTGAAGCGGTGGAATTCGCCATCGTCAACGCCATCGGTATCGGCGTGGAATTAGCCTGCGTGCTGGTCAGCTACTACGCCCTGGGCCTTACATCCGCTACTGCATCCTTTATCTCAGGTACCATCATCGGTACCGTCCTAGGAACCATCGTTCGCTACTTCATGTACCGCTTCTGGGTCTTTGGAAAAGACAAGAGCAAGGAAGAGAGCACCCGTGAAGAATCCATCGCGCGTTTCTTAGACGAAGCCACCGATGCCATGACCGGCAAACTCCCGGTGATTACCCCCGACATGAAAAAGCGTTAAAGTTCTTTTACAGGGCTCTATGCGCCACCCAGCAAACGCAGCAACGGTGAACTAACCTTCTCGCATGGGTTCGCTAGCGCTCACTAATGCGATTCATGCCAGACCCAGCCAGTTCACCTTTCCGCTGCGCTTGCTGGGTTTTTACCTTGAAACGAATTCACTGCGGAAGGATAGTATCTCTCATTCCTTAGGAGACCAGCGGTACTGCCCGTTCCTGGGCAAGAATCTGCTCAACCTTCGCTTGATCCCACTGAATCGTCGGATCCAAGATTACGACGCCGCGCCCCATCACCACAGCCGCTAGAACCTGAATCAGGTAGTCAGCAGTCAAAACCGCAGGCGCAGTAAACTGAACGGCAGAAGCCGAACCCAACTCCTCACTAAGAGCAATAATCTGAGTGGAAACTGCCTCCAGCAACGCACTATAAGACAGCCCGCCCATAGCAACGCAGCTGGGCACGGGCGTCTCGAACCCCGAATAGCCGTCGCCAAAAACCCTCACCTCAGCACAAAAATCAAGAGCCCCTGCAGGTACCGCGCCCATAAAACGAGGAGCTAGAGAACCTCTATCAACAATCACGGGATACTCGGCATCTGAAGCTTCTACCACCGCAGAATCAAAGGAAAAAAGAACGTCGGCAGAATCTACCTCGAAAGAGATGGTCGCGCCTACACGCAGTGCCGCTAAGGCGATTACTAAAGACCGCCAATGAACGCCCATGGGAACATCAACGGGGGAGCCTGATTCAAGATCGCACTCATCCACCAAAAAATTTGCGCTCTTGCTCACCCAGTTATCCAACACCCTGCCGGAAAGCTCGATGCGCTCGCCGGCAGTTGAGTACCAAAGCAAAGCGGGAGTTTGAAAATTTCGCACCGTGGCAAAAAGTTGTTCAAGATTTTGGAAAGAAGAAGTGTTTGCGCTCATGAACCCCTATTTTACCCACAAAACACCCCATGTGATGCTGCCAGAATTTTCCGGACAGCCGTCTAAATATCAACAGTTTCCCCACTCTTTGTCGTCCAACGGCATATGGATGAGGTTTCTGCAAGTATTTGGAATCGATACCACAAATATGTTCAAACTTTTGAATTTATTACCCGTATTTTGAGGAAATTTTTTCCCTCAGCTTGACGAAACGCACGTTACACGCGTGTAATTATATGCAGAGTAATTTCGGTGTCTCTTTTTTCGTGGATTGACTTGCGTGTTCTATGACATGCATGAGGTTGAGCAAATTTCGCAGTTTGCCCTCTCTCTAGGAAAAGGGAGGCCGATATTTCTGAGGGTGTTATGCGCCTGCGTTGGATAACAACGTTCAAACCTCCAAAATAGGGATACGGAAGGGACGAAAAATGGGCTTGTACTCCCCCCAAGCAAAAGGTGAAAATGCCGAAAGCTTGAGTTATAAAGCCCAGCAAAATACTATGCACTCGGCTCAATACCTCGAAGAACAGGCAAACGCGTTTCTCGCTGCGGCAGATTCGCCTCAAAAGCCTCAACAACAGGCAATACACCAAAAGAACATTGACTTGTTCTCATCTGACCCAGAAGCACTTTCTCTGTGGGAGCAAGCTGCTGGTCTATACAGTACAGACGGCGAAGAAGGCGAGCTAGCATGGCAGGCAGACGCCCTCTGCGCCCAGACCGACCCTGAAGCTTTCTTTCCTGAAAAAGGCGGCTCCACGCGGGATGCAAAACGCGTGTGCAGTCAGTGCCCAGTGCGCGAAGCATGCTTAGAGTACGCTATGGAAAATGATGAACGTTTTGGTATCTGGGGTGGTCTCTCAGAACGCGAGCGTCGTCGTCTGCGCAAGCAGGCAGTCTAAAGTAAAGGATTTTTTGACATGGCTCAGGCTCGTTCCTGTTCACGCCAGACATGCTCACGAGAAGCGGTCTTCACCCTGTACTACGCCTACAGCGAGTCTAAGGCGATTATTGGTGCACTCTCCGAACATCGTGAACCCCATGCCTACGATTTGTGCGAATTCCATGCCGATCGTCTCACCGCCCCTCAGGGGTGGGAAGTAGTTCGAGATCACGGTCTCGGCTCTGAGTCTTCCTCCCTCTAACACCTGTATGCAAAGATTCCCCGCGCGAGGTGCGAGGAATCTTTTCGTATTTCCCCTCCAGGTAATCACTCTTATTTAGTTATAAAAGGTTAGGTCAATTCATGCACCAGTCGCCGAATCCATCCCAGAAGAAAAACCAGTCCGAAGATTCCCTCTTTGTTTCTCAGCAGATGAGCCGCCGTCCGTTTTTGACTGCCTCCCTCATCGGTGTTGGCGCCCTCAGCTTGAGCGCTTGTGGCGCAGACCAGAAGCAAACTTCGAGTACTGCGAGCGATTCGGCATCGGCAACCTCTAACCCCACCCCTACGCAGGCTCCTAAATTTTCTGGTGTGGTAACAGTTGTTCCTACCGATGAAGAAGTAGAAATTAATCCGGTGACTCCCATCAAGGTCACTACCGAAGATTCCGCCTTGACCGAGGTAAAACTGAGCACCGTTGATGCCCAGGGAGCACCGGTAGATGCGCCCGGCACGCTCAATAAAGCGGGAAACGAGTGGACCAACTCGGAACCTCTCGCCTTTGACTCGCTCTATACTGTGAGCTGGAAAGCAAAAGATTCTCAGGGTGCTGAAGGCTCGGGCGAATCAACCTTTTCTACTGTCTCGGCAGCTAACGAAGCCGATGTATCCATCAATGTTGTTGAAGGCGCCACCTACGGCGTCGGGCAAATCATCGAGTTCAATTTCTCTGAGCCTGTGGTGAATAAGGCGGAAATTGAAAAAGCTATCAAGGTAACCGGTGGCGGGGATCAGCGCGGCAAAATGCGCTGGTACTCGGACTATATGGCACGCTATCGCCCGGAAAAGTACTGGGCAGCGAACTCAGCTATCAAGATTCAGGCGAATATCTTGGGGCTGGACCTTGGCAACGGGATGATTGGCAACGGAAATGTCACCCGTAATTTCTCGACCTCAGATAAGCACTACGCGTTCGTGGATAACAAAACCAAGACCGCCAAGCTGTATGTCAATGACAAACTTGTTCACGAAAACTTGGTGACACTGGGTAATCCCGAATGGCCCTCGGTCGTTGGTCAGCTTGTGGTATTGGAACAGGCTGATAAATACTTCTTTAACCCCACTTCTTTGAAACTCAAAGAAGGGGATCCCCACTACTACGAGCCGTTCTGGGCTACTAATGTGTCCCGTCTGACCGAGTCAGGTGTATTCGTGCACCAGGCTCTACCCAGTGCCTACCCTTACGTAGGTGTAGCAAATGTGTCCCACGGTTGCATTGGCATGATGCCGGAAGACGCTAAATATTTCTTTGACCTCTTCAACCCCGGCGACATTGTAGAAACGGTCAACACCGACTACCCGCAAGCAGACCCCGATGACGGCTATGGGGATTGGAACATTCCTTTCGAGCAATACCAGGATTCGTCCTGGAAGGGCAACTGGTAAAAAAGTGGAAGACGACTGCCGCAGGCGCGGTGAGGAGATTTAGGTGGCATTACGATCGACTAAAGGCTCAGTTTCCGCATCTGAGGGCAACGAATGGAGCAAACTGTCTCCTGCTATTTCTTCGAAGAAGCCTGCGGCGTCAACCGCTTCTGCCGACGAGCTGCTAAATGCTCGACGCGCGGAGAGAACCCACAAGGTAGATTCTGCGGCGGCACAAGGGACGGCAGATTCTGTTTTCGGTGGGCATGATTCCCCGGTTGACTCGGTTGACTCGGTTGACTCGGTGGACCCGTTCAAACCGGTAGCGTTCTCTGGCGAGAAAGTTGAAGAGAAGACTACCGGCTCAGAAGCTACCTCCGTTTCTTCCGCTGCTCCAGTTGATCAGTCGGTGCGTTTCTCTACTATTGCTGAAAAAGAGGAAGAAGCTCAGCGACGAGCGGAAGTGCGGGAAATTGCCGTCAAAGATCGCCCCAAAGCCCTGAAACTGCGGGCAACGCTTATCGCACTCACTATTCCGTTTGTGACTCTCATGCTAGCCATCCGAGGTGTGGCGTCTGCTCCCTTCCTCTGGTTGACGTACCATCGCCCAGGATTTCCTGAGGACAGCTATGGGTTTTCTCCCGACGAGCGTATGACTTACGGCTCCTACGGCATGGACTATGTGCGGAACCTAGCACCCGAGAGCTATCTAGCCAATCTCAAAACAGCGGGCGGGCATAACCTGTTCCTCTCCAGCGAGGTAGGGCATATGAGCGACGTCAAGATGGTGCTATGGTGGGCGACCTTAGGCACACTACTTCTGGTTGTTTTGGCTCTGTTGGCATCACGTTCACTACGCAACCGCGCTCCGGGCGTTATCCGAAAATCACTCTTTGCTGGAGCACTCATCGCTCTCGTGCTGATGATTGCACTTGGTGTTCTAGGCGCCCTGGGCTGGGAAACCCTCTTTGAAACCTTCCACCATGTGCTGTTCCCACAGGGTAACTGGCAGTTCCGTATGTCAGATACGCTGATTCGCCTGTATCCTCCACAGTTCTGGGTGGATGCAGCAATTGCGGTAGCGGCTATTACTTTGTTGATTTCGCTTCTACTGCTAGCCCTGACCTGGCCGACTAAATATCGCCGTGAGCTGGCAAAACGACGCGCCGAAGAACGATTGGAACTTCGCCGTCGTCTGACTGAGGGCGTCTAAAGCACACTGCTCATCAGCGAATCCACAGCGAAGCGTAGGGGTAAGCCGCCTGTGTTATGCCCGCAGGCTTGTAGAATTGCTCAGGTGATGATGAGACGAACTGAAACCGAAACCCAGGCTTTGCCCACCGGAAGCGGGGGAGCACACCGCGCGGTGATGACGTTGCCGGAGGCATTCACCGATGCCGCCTTGCGCGCGCGTTTAGCTGTTACCAGCGTGCCCTTTCCCCGGCTGGGGTGGGTAGTCCCACTTTTGGTTCTCCTCTTGGCGGGAGCCCTGCGTTTTTGGAATCTTTCGAACCCTAACGCCATAGTTTTCGACGAGACCTACTACGCCAAAGATGCTTTCTCGATGCTGCATTTTGGGTATGAACGCAACTGGGCCGAGGAAGCTAACCAATCGTTCGTAGCGGGGCATCCCACCGGCATACAGGAAACGGGCGAGTACGTCGTTCATCCACCGGTTGGTAAATGGATGATTGCGCTGGGGATGATGCTCTTTGGCGATAACAACCCCGTGGGGTGGCGCTTTGCCGCTGCCTTGACCGGCACACTTTCGGTGGCGCTCATCATGCTGGCGGGCTGGCTTCTGTTCCGTTCAGTGACCGTTGCCTCGCTGGCAGGGTTACTTATTGCAGTAGATGGCTTGCACCTGGTGCAGTCCCGATTCGCCCTGCTCGATATATTCTTGATGTTCTGGATTCTCGCCACGTTTGTCTGCCTACTTTTGGATAGGCAACAGGCTCGACGACGTCTAGCAGCGCGGATTTCTGAACATGCTGCTCTGCACGGGGGTTTGCCCCAAGACGCGTTCATGAAGTATGGTCCTTGGCTGGGCTTCCGGTGGTGGCGACTGTTGGCTGGTATCTGCGCTGGTCTCGCGGTGGGCACCAAATGGAATGCTCTTTTCTTCATCGCAATCTTTGGTCTCATTACAGTTTTTTGGGATCTCAACGCCCGCCGTATCGTCGGGGTAAAAAACTGGTTTGTACCCGGCGTCGTGCTCGATGGCGTCCCCGCTTTCTTCTACCTCATCGTGGTCGGTAGCGCGACATACCTTGCTACCTGGACCGGCTGGCTCCGCTCTGATTTTGCGTATAACCGCCAGTGGGCGGCGAATCATCCTTCTGAAGGTGTGCAATGGTTACCGCCGACACTGCGTTCTTTGTGGGAATACCACCGTTCGGCGTTTGAATTTCACAATGGGTTGAGCACCCCGCATACCTATCAGTCTTCTGCTCCTGAGTGGTTGATTCTTGGGCGGCCCACATCTTATTACTACGAATCACCTACGCTGGGTACTCACGGTTGTACGGTATCTAAGTGCTCTGAAGCGGTACTAAACATTGGTAATCCGCTGCTGTGGTGGTCCTTTATTATCGTGGCAATTTTTGCGTTGGGTGTCTGGCTGGTTCGACGGGATTGGCGCTTTGGAACCCTTTTCGTGGTCTTTGCCGTGGGATATTTCCCCTGGTTCGCTTACCCCACGCGCACCATGTTTTATTTCTATGCGCTTTCTTTTGAACCCTATCTCATTTTGATGTTGGCAGGTTTGCTGGGATTGGCGCTGGGACGCCGGGGCGATTCGCGACGCCGCAAGCAGCTGGGACTGCTGGTCGTCGGTTTGTTTGTGGTCGCCGTCTTGCTGGTTTCTATTCACTTTTGGCCCATTTGGACCGCTCAAACAATTCCTTATGACCAGTGGCGTTTGCGCATGTGGTTTGACGCTTGGATTTAGGAGATACCGTGCACGATGAACAAGAAGTACCAGAAGAACCGCTAGAGGATTTTAAGCCTGCGCCGGTGGGTCACTCTCGCCATGAAGGTGGCGTGCTGATTTTGGGAGGTACTCCTATTGGGAACTTGGGCGATACCACTGACAGGCTCAAGCAGTATTTAGCAACCGCAGATGTTATTGCGGTAGAGGATACTCGCACCCTTCGCCGTCTTGCATCGGGGCTGGGTGTGCACACGCGTGGGCGCGTCATCACTAACCATGACCACAACGAGAGCGCCCGTTCCGCCCAGATTGTTGAGGCGGTAGAGGCTGGGCAGATGGTATTGCTCATGTCTGATGCTGGTATGCCTACTGTTTCTGACCCCGGTTACGCAGCAGCGCAGGCGGTAGCAGAGGCTGAATTACCGGTAACCGTTGCTCCGGGACCGTCTGCGGTTCTTTCTGCTCTCGCGGTATCTGGCTTGCCCTCGGGCAGATTTACGTTTGAGGGGTTCCTAGCGCGAAAAGGCTCAGACCGTACTCGCCGCCTCAAATCGCTGGAGACCGAAGAGAGAACCATGGTTTTCTACGAATCTCCGCATCGTACCGCGGCCACGCTGGGGGATTTCGCACAGTACTTTGGCGAAGACCGCCGCGCGGTAGTTTGCCGGGAGCTCACAAAATTACATGAAGAAGTAATCCGTGGAACCTTGGCAGAGTTGAGGCAGTGGGCACAAAATACACAAGTTCGCGGCGAGATCGCTCTGGTCGTAGCAGGAGCCCCCGCACCAGAGGCAGAGTCTGCAGAAAACCTGACAGAGCAGGTTCAAGAGCTGGTGGACGGCGGAATGCGGCTTAAACAAGCAGCCGGTGAGATTGCCGAGAGGTTCGGAGTATCCAAGCGCGAACTCTACGAGGCAACGCTGGCGGCACGCGAAGAATAAGGGTTTTATTCACCGGGGAAAGCCCAGCGAACAGCAGTAAGGTGAACTGGCTGGGACTGGCATGAGTCGCGTCTGCGAGGACTAGCGAGCCATGCGAGAAGGTTAGTTCACCCTTGCTGTGCTTGCTGGGCATCTATACGCTTTTTGAATTTCCCTTCAATACTGAGGCTGAGACGAATAGGAGAACAACATGTGCAACGATCAAGGTGCTATGTCCACCGACCATTTCTTGGAGCTGGCGCAGCGGTGGGGCGCGCAAGTTCCCTCCGATGAACAGCTACAGAGGTCTATTTTCTCTGCTCCCGCAGGCGTCATTCCTGGTGAGGTTCCTCCTGCCTATGAGGCAGAGCGTTACAGCGTGGCAGGCGAAGAATCGGGGGAGGGCACTCGGCGTCGTTCGACAACTGGCGATAATGGGCGCTCCCGCAACCTGGTTTTCCCCCCGGCGCCCGAGCCTCTGCCGTATCCCATTGTTGATAACCATACGCATATGGATCTGTTAGACGGTGACGTCGCTATTTCAGCGCGTGATGCGCTCGATACCGGGGAGGTCTTAGGCATCGGGCACATTGTTCAGGTGGGCTGCGATATACCTTCTTCTCTGTATGCTGTGGCAGCAGCCCATGCAGATCACCGTGTACTTGCCGCTGTTGCCTTGCACCCTAATGAGGCTCCTCAGCTTGCGGAATCAGGCACATTAGATTCGGCGCTGGCTACTATCGAGGAGCTCGCGCAGGATGAGCGGGTACGCGCCATTGGCGAAACAGGCTTGGATTATTTCCGAACGGGCGAAGACGGTATTGGCGCACAGCAAGAATCATTCCGTGCGCATATTCGCCTGGCAAAGAAGTACGGAAAGGCGCTACAGATTCATGACCGCGATGCGCATGAGGATGTAGTTCGCATTCTGCTCGAAGAAGGCGCACCGGAGAAAACGGTCTTCCACTGCTACTCTGGCGACGCCGAGCTAGCGCGTATCTGCAATGAGCAGGGCTGGTTCATGAGTTTTTCTGGAACAGTTACTTTCAAGAACTCTAAGGGCATTCAGGAATCGCTACGTCTTGCACGACCCGAGCTTATTCTGGCGGAAACAGACGCCCCGTTTTTGACCCCGCACCCGTTCCGAGGACGCCCCAATGCCTCCTACATGACCAACTACACGGTGCGGTTCATGGCAGAGCACCGGGGCATGGACCTTGAAGAATTGTGCAGGACTATTGCACAGAATTCTCAGAACGTTTACGGGCTCTGGGAAAGCTGATTCTGAGGTACAGCAGTACGACGTCGCGCCCGGCGCTGGCGGAACCAGGGCAGGGTGATGAACGCCGTCGTCCATAGAGCTGGCAGGATATGTAGGGCTACGGCCCACAGCGGCCAGTAACCGATGTCCCAGCCGTGGCCTGAGAACCATGATTGGAAGCGTTGGCAAAAGAGGACGGTGCCTGAAACTGCGAGGAACATATAAGCGCTGTCTTCTTTGTGCCAGCCGTAGAGGGCGCACCCGAGAATAGCGGGTATTGCCCACACCCAGTGGTGGTTCCAGGAGATGGGGGAGACCATCAGCATTAAGAACCCTACGGTGCAAGCGGCCAGTAAACGCTCATTCTGCTGAATTAGCAGGCGAGTGGAGTGGAATCCTACCCACAGTAGCGCTATTGCCAGTACCGCGAACAAGATGCTATTTACCGGTTCAAAGAAGAGACGCGATGTTTCACCGAGGATGTTGAAACTGAGTGGTTCAACGATGGAACCTACCCGGTTGCTCTCGAAGATGCGGCGGGTAAAAAATTCCCAGCTCACCTGCGGGGCGAAGATGAAGCTGATGACGATGCCCACCACGCCAGTGAGAATAAAACGGGCGACGGCGCGCCAGTCCTTGCGGGCTATAAAGAAGAGAATAAAAAGCGCCGGTGTCATTTTGATAGACGCGGCAATTGCGCTGAGAATACCCGAAAAGCGAGTGCCGGTGAGTAAGAGCGCATCAACCAAAATCAAGAACAAAATGATGAGGTTGATTTGCCCCATCCACATATTTCCCTGAACGGGGAAGGTCAACAGCGTGAGGGGGAAAAGCCAGAGAGAAAGCCCCAGCGAGAGATTGCGTGGAAAGCGGAACGAGCGAAAAACCATCACGAGCGTTGCTACCAGCGCCAGCGAATTGACCCCTAAGAACACCACATTGAGCGTGCGGGAGCTATCGAACAACGCCATCGGCAGAAAGAGAAAAATCGCAAACGGCGGGTAGGTGAAACCGTAATAATGCTCAGGCGGAAGAGTCCAACTGTAAATGTCACCGGTTTCTAACCAGTGGACAATTGCCCCGCGGTAGACTGCCAAATCAAAAACTGGGCGCAGGTGCGTGGTGTCGGTGAATACGAAAGGGAACAGGCTAATAATTGCCACAAACGCACCGCTCGCTATCACGGCAGGAGAGCTCATTAATCGAGCGAAAAAGGAAGATCTGAGAGAGCGGGGAGAAATTTCAGACATATTTTCCTCAGTACACGGTGCGCTAGCAATTGGCGATAAGACAGTACCCCCAGCAGGCTGGGAGCATAACAAACCTACCTTATAAATGGGTACTTCGCCTTATAAGGTTCACAATATTAGGTAAACTTGAGCCGTGATTGAACAGCAACTCCTTGGTCCCCAGGAAATACGAGAACTAGCCGACATGCTCGGCATCCGCCCCACCAAGACTTTGGGCCAAAATTTCGTGATTGACCCTAATACCATCCGCCGAATTGTTGCTGCGGCGAACATTAAGCCGGACGAAACGGTTCTAGAAGTAGGACCGGGGCTCGGCTCGCTCACTCTGGGGATTTTGGACGCTGCCCAAGACATGGTGGCAGTGGAGATTGACCCGCCCTTGGCAGCTCAACTACCGCACACTATTGCAAAGTTCCGCCCGGGCTCTGAAGCACGCATCGATGTCGTACTCAACGACGCCATGAAAGTAACAGAACTGCCCAAGACTCCTACCGCCTTAGTCGCCAACCTGCCCTATAACGTGGCAGTCCCCGTGCTTATCCACCTCTTTGCGCAGTTCGACTCCATTCAGCACGCCCTGGTGATGGTTCAGGACGAAGTTGCAGACCGCCTTTCAGCTCAACCGGGCTCAAAAATCTACGGCGTTCCCTCCGTGAAAGCCAACTGGTTCTGTGAGGTTCAAAAAGCCGGCGTGATTGGCACAAACGTCTTCTGGCCAGCACCCAAAATCAAGTCAGGGCTAGTAGCTTTTCAACGCCGCACACAACCCCTTTCGTATGTCCCGCGCGAGCTCATCTTCGCCATCGTCGATGCGGCATTTGCCCAGCGACGCAAGACTCTGCGAGCTGCACTCGCAACATGGGCTGGTTCATCTGCGTTGGCAGGTGAAGTGCTCGATCACGCGGGTATTGATTCCTCACTGCGTGGCGAAAAACTCGATATTCACGCTTTCGTGAAAATCGCGGAATCCGCCGCTGAGCTTAATATTGGCGACCAACTCGACGTACGCAGTATCGCTGCCCAAGGAAAGCACGCATAATGTCCGTTCAGGTGAGCAAAACGGCACCGGGAAAGATCAACCTCTTCTTTGCCGTAGGAGATGTGAAAGAGAACGGCTATCACCCGGTAGCTAGCTTGTACTCGTCGGTCTCTTTACTAGAAAAAGTGACGGTATCTGAGGGAATCTCCCAGGGGATTTCACAGAGCATATCTATTGCAGTGGAATCGCCTCTGGCTGAGATGGCAGCCAGCGGAGCGTTTGATATTGCCTCGGTTCCGTTAGATGAAAAGAACCTTGCCTACCGTGGAGCATTAGCTGTGATAGATGCCCAGGGGCTATCTGTTGAGGATGTGTCCCTTCATCTTCATATCGAAAAGGCTGTTCCTGTAGCTGGTGGTATGGGAGGCGGCTCGGCGGATGCCGTGGCGGCTATGGCTGCTGTCAACGAATATTTGGTGCGTACCGACGTCGTCGCTGCAGAGCTCTCAGGAGAACGTTTGCTTGAGCTGGCGGCACCGCTGGGCGCCGACATTCCCTTCGCCTTACAGGGAGGAATCTCGGTGGGTTTAGGGGTGGGCGATCAGCTAACCCCCGTTGAACTATCTGAGGCAATACAGCCTTTGCATCTGGTGATGGTTCCTGCTTCTTTCGGGTTATCTACTCCGCACGTTTTTGCAGAGCTAGACCGTGGACGCGCGGTGGGCGACTATCCGTCGACCAACGGGTTGGAGGTGCCCGAGGCTCTGTTGGAGGCGCTACGAGCCCAGTCCGCGCCGATTGCTAGGATCTGTGAAATCGCCAGGTATATCGAGAATGATTTGGCGGCTCCTGCGTGTGCGCTGGCTCCTGAACTGATGAAGACATTGGCGATTCAGCATGAAGGAATCATTAGTTCTTTCGTTTCAGGTTCTGGCCCTACTATTGCTTTCCTGATGGATTCGGCAGGGTCCGCTCACCAGTTAGAGGCGGCGCTCAAACGGAAGGGCCGTTTCGCGGTGGCGGTAGAAGCGCCCTGATAAACGACAGACAACTGTGGATATGATGATAGTTCATCTAAAGACTCCGGAACTTAGGAGATTAAGGGTAAAATTATCCTGTTTCACTACACAGTAACTGGATAAATCACATGCTTCCCCCCAAGCTTCTTCCCTCTAAATATATGCCCCTACTCGACGTGCTTCGGTTTCTTGCTGTGGTACTCGTGATGATGCATCATACGAACGCAGTTCGGCTCCCTGGCGGGGGCATAGGCGTTGATATTTTTTTCGCTATCTCAGGTTTTTTAATTATAGGTTTACTGGGTGAAGAATATATCAAAAAAGGATCTATTAATTTTCTAAAATTTTACGGACGTCGAATTATTAGATTATTGCCAGCATTATGGACAATGCTGGCAATTACCGTATTTTTTATAAAACCTGATTTATATACACTTATAAGCATTTTATTCTATTTTTCAAATTGGCTTCTAGCAAGTGGGCATAAAATTGGTTTTTATGGTCATACATGGAGCCTGTCGGTTGAAGAACAGTTTTATATTGTTTTACCCGTTATTCTCTGGGTGATATTAAAGACCTCCAAGGTCTTTGGGGCAAAATTTAAGTTGGTTATAACAATTGGGCTAGGAATTCTTTGTTCTGCCTCTGTGATTGGAAGAGTTTATCTTATATGGGTAGGAGAATTGGACTACGCGTATAACAGTACAGGTGCGAGAGCTGGAGGATTTCTTCTCGGGGGAATGGCGGCGATTTATGCACAAGAAATACAAAACTGTTTAAGAAAGTTTGGCCTGGGTATTTTAGGGGCTATCTCATTATTTTTCATTTTTAAATATGCACTCACTCATCATATTTATAGTGAAACTGTAGATGTTATTGTTATCCCCTTTCTCTGCGTATTTTTGGTTCTATGGGCCAGTACTCAGAATGATAAACATTTTTTAAATAAAAAAATTTTAGTGTATCCGGGTACTATCTCCTATGGTATATATCTCTGGCACTATCCTCTCATTGGGTTGCTTCCAGAAATTCAACCAAAATTTATCTTTATTGTCATATTTATATTGTCAATGGCTGTGGCATCTTTTTCTTGGCATTTTATTGAAAAACCGTTTTCTCGAAAATTTAAACCATTATTTACCGTCTGATAGAAAATAGGTGCTCTATGAAAATAGCAATAACGTGTCCAGGCGGAGCAAATAGACCAGAAGTATGGTCTGGTACTCCCTTTGGGCTTTATTCGGCTCTTAAAGAGCAAGGCCATCAAGTAGTATCCGTAAACGTAGCTCCCCCCGCGCGTTTAGGATCTTTGTACATTCGTTTACTTCGTAGCAAATCGGCTGATTTGAAAGCTTTGTCTGGTTCTACTGTTCGACTTACGCTTGCTTACTCTCGGCTAATGAGCGTTATCTCTCGCCTAAAGCTTGCTTACGTCAGGCCTGAACTAACGATTCAAATCGGTACTGGCTATACCGTGGGAAAAAGAAATTTTGTGACTTTCGAAGATATGACTATCAAACAAGCCCTTCTTTTCGGCTGGGGGCAAGGATGGGATGCGCTCAGTAAAAAACTTGTCGATGAAAGAATCAACCTACAAAAATCTCAATATCAGCAAGCTCTAGCTGTCGCTACTGCAACGGACTGGGCTGCCCGATCTATCGTCGATGAATATGGAATTGAAAGCACCAAAGTGCAAGCAGTTGGGCTAGGGTCTAATAAACCCCTACCCTATGACTCTGATAAAAATAAAGATTGGTCCGTGCCCAAATTTCTATTTATAGGCAATGACTGGGAGCGAAAAAATGGATCTCAGCTCCTAGAGGCTTTCGAGATGGTGCACAAAAAGTTTCCGGATGCTCAGTTGCACGTGGTGGGCGAGCATCAACCAATACATCAAAAAAACGTGGTGGACTATGGCAAATTATCTTTGGGGCAAGAAAAAGATCAGATGAAGCTGAGAGAAATCATCAAAAAAAGCACATGTTTGGTAGTTCCTTCTCGTTTTGAGCCCGCAGGAATCGTCTACGTGGAGGCGGGGAGTTATGGAGTTCCTTCCATTGGTGGAAATGCTGGCGGTGCATCATTCATGATTGGAGAAGGGGGCATAGTTATTAACCCCCATAATCAAGAACAGCTAGTTGAAGCAATGATGCTTATGTGTAACCAAGATTTTGCCGTCAAGTTAGGTAAAAAAGCAAAGAAAAATTCCGAGGCGTTTACATGGTCAGTGGTTGCTCAAAAAATCGTAAATCTTTATCAGCAGGGATAAGAATATGTATCAATCTACCCCTTTATCGCCTCGCGAAAAAATCATAGTTATAGGTGCGATTGCAACTCTCTTGAGTGGTTTAGCTTGGGTGAGCTATGACTTGGGCAGTCTCACTATCCCTCACAATGATTCATGGGCGCATTCTCGAATAGCCGAAAGTTTGGCAGAGAACCACGTTATCCAGTTGGTGGGATTCAATCGTTCTTCTCTGATCGGCATGATTATTCTGGCCGCTATCTTTGGAGGAACTCCTCTTGCGGGTAGCTTTGTGTCTCTAATCTGTGCATTTGCATCACTATATTGGGTTTATATGATGACGCGCCGGTATGCCTCAAGATTTTGGTCAACTATTGCAGTCAGTCTTTTAGCTTGTTACCCAGGTTTTTTCCTATTAAGTACATCCTTTATGTCAGATATACCGATGTTGGCAGGAATTTTAGGATGCTTATATTTTGCTTTGAAGTATTTAGATAATCCAACATATTTGTACTTATTAGCATCATTGTTTATAGGATTCTGGGGCATTACAGTGCGAGAGCAAGCTGTGGCTGCTGTGGCTGCTGTAGTCGTTGTGCTAGTAACTACCCCTGTAACCCGAAAACAAGGGATCTGGTATGCACTAATATCGCTAGCATTCATCGTTTCTTTTGAATTTTGGCGACGATCTTTAGCGCTGGATGATCCTCCCCAGGTTGATATAGGGGTTGGATACGGGATTAAATCAGGGCTGATGTTTATCATTTTATTAGCGTGTTTTATGTCCCCGCTAATTGCTGCAAACCTCATTCATAAAAAATATTCTTTTAAAGTTTATGCTCTCATGGCTGTGCTATCCATGCCGTTCATTTTCCTTCTATTGCGTATGCAGGAAGGAGTTCTTCTGGGGAACTATATCGCAACCCATGGCGCATATGCGGGAGATATATTAGGTAATCGACCAGGTGTTCCCGCTCTGTCTCTACTGTTCTTTGCTACCTGTGGTGCTTTATGTGCAGGGCCTTTATTGATTCTTATGTTTGAGAATTTAGGAAAAAAATTTAGGTTGCTTATTCTATTTTCATGCTTCTATATAGCAGGAACCATTGTGCAAAGTGTTTCTGGGCAGGGGATATTTGATCGTTATATGATTCCCGTTGTAGCGTGTTTAGTGCCAGTTCTTGCGAGCAATCTAGGATCGGGGCTAAAATTTTCTAAGTTAATTTCCGTAATTTTTATAGCGGGAACATTTTCTATTTCTAGTCTCATATTTCTCGAAGCCAGTGCAAGCGATGGTTCAGTGTGGAAAACCGCAGAAAAATTTGTTGCCCAGGGATACAATCCTAAAGAGATCGACGCTGGTTGGAACTGGGTAGGTCTACACTCAGATCAAGCAGTTGGTTCAAGAGTTCCTCCAGAAAATGCCCTGGGGAGCTTTCAGCATTTTTCTGATAGTCGACAATGTCTAGTGCTGGGCTTTGAAGGTGCTAATCTACCTGAACATGTAGCTACGTATAAGACATTCGGTTATTTTGGTCCAGAAAGAAATATCTTTGCCAAAAATATTGAACCTTGTGTGTAGCTACGGATAGAAAATCTAGCGAGAGCATGCGGAGTCATGCTTTCGCTAGATTTCTAAATAATCTCTGAAAGCTCCATCCAGCGCATTTCTAGCTTATCTATTTCTGCATCAATATCTGCAATCTCAGCACTAAATTTAGCTAAGCCCTCGTAATCGCTCTGATCGTGGTTGGCCATCTTGTCATGCACTGATTCCTTGGATCGAGTAAGCTTCTCCAATTTACGATCAATCTGGTTGATTTCTTTTTGAGCTGCGCGCACTTCCGCCCCGCCTGCCTTGGGCGCCGCAGACTCGCCGCTGGCACCTTGTTGCTTACCCAGGGGAGAGGTGCCCGAAACTGCGCCAGCTGATTTGCCACCCTGCCCAGCTGCTGAGAGTTGGAGGTACTCGTCTACGCCACCCGGAAGATGGCGGAAAGTCCCATCAATAATGGCGTACTGATGGTCGGTAACACGTTCCATCAGATAACGGTCGTGCGAAACCACCAGTAAAGTGCCGGGCCAGGTATCCAGCAAATCCTCCATCGCGGCAAGCATATCTGTATCGAGGTCGTTAGATGGTTCGTCGAGAATCAATACGTTAGGTTCATCCAGCAGAATCAAAAGGAGCTGCAGGCGACGTTTCTGACCACCGGATAAATCTTTAACTGGAGTCGAAAGTTGCGCGCTGGTAAACCCTAAGCGCTCTAAGAGCTGGCCGGGAGTTAGCTCTTTGCCGCCGGTAACGTAAGAGGTTTTCTTTCGCCCAATTACATCTGAAACCCTGTCATTCTCTACATCTTTCAACTCATCCAGTTGCTGGGTAAGTGTGGCGATATTTACCGTCTTGCCGCGCTTTACTCTGCCAGATGAAGGTTCGACAGCGCCGGTTACTAATCCGAGCAGCGTAGATTTGCCAGCACCGTTAACACCCAAAATTCCTGTTCGTTCACCAGGTGCAATACGCCAAGTGACTTTCTTGAGAACATCTCGGTGCCCGCTGGGCTGAGTGGAATCCTCATAAGAAACATCTACGTTTTCGATATCCACGACGTCCTTGCCCAAACGGGTAACAGCCATCTGCGAGAGTTCTACCGAGTTTCTGACGGGTGGGACGTCTGCGATGAGTTCATTCGCCGCATCGATACGGAACTTTGGCTTGGAGGTGCGAGCAGGGGCGCCACGTCGTAGCCAGGCAAGTTCCTTGCGCATTAGGTTCTGGCGTTTAGCTTCAACTGCTGCTGCCTGACGGTCGCGTTCAACTCGCTGGAGAATATACGCGGCGTATCCGCCTTCAAAGGGCTCAACGATTCCATCGTGAACTTCCCACGTATCGGTGCAGACTTCGTCAAGGAACCAGCGGTCGTGGGTAACAACCAGTAGGCCGCCGGCATTTTTACTCCAGCGGTTTTTGAGATGGCGGGCAAGCCATGTAATTGCTTCAACGTCGAGGTGGTTGGTGGGCTCGTCGAGAAACAGAACATCCCAGTCGCCAGCTAGCAGGGAAGCGAGTGCTACACGACGTCGTTGCCCACCTGAGAGAGATGAAACGGATGCGTCCCAATCGAGATCAGAGACTAGCCCGCTAATAACATCGCGTACTTTGGAGTCGGATGCCCATTCGTATTCAGGAGTATCTCCTACGATTGTTTCGCCCACGCTGAGTGAATCATCGAGGATATCCGACTGATCGAGAAAGCCAATTCGAGTACCGGAGCGAACGGTTACCTTGCCAGAATCAGGGGTAATTCTGCCAGCGAGAAGGGAAAGTAACGTCGATTTGCCGTCGCCATTGCGACCGACGATACCGATACGGTCACCTTCATTGACACCAACTGTGATGCCTTCAAAAATCGTTCGGGTAGGAAATTCGAGATGGAGCGATTCGCCGCCTAGTAAATGTGCCACATCTATACAGTACTAGGTATAGATAGACTCGGTGACACCACATTTTCAATAAGTGGGGGAGTTTTGCTACTATAGAAAACTGTCTGGATACTTCGCGTTGTTCGCACGTTAACTAGACATTCCGCCATGGTGTAATAGGCAACACAGCGGCCTTTGGAGCCGTTATTCTAGGTTCGAGTCCTAGTGGCGGAGCATCGTCTACATCTCAAGCAGTAGACAGTTTCCCACCTCTTAGGAGTTCTAA
This sequence comes from Rothia amarae, assembly GCF_042677725.1. NCBI lineage: Bacteria > Bacillati > Actinomycetota > Actinomycetes > Micrococcales > Micrococcaceae > Rothia > Rothia amarae. Next base: position 66,328 of record NZ_JBHUCN010000009.1, on the reverse strand, counting down.
GACTGTGACTACCGCAGATCAGAATGCCCCATCAGCAGTTATCGTTCTAGCCGCAGGGGCTGGAACTCGCATGAAATCAGACACCCCCAAAGTTATGCATGGCATTGGGGGTCGTTCTATGGTTGAGCACGCTATTGCCGCCGCCCGTGAGCTTAATCCCGAGCGTCTTGCAGCGGTTGTTCGATTTCAACGCGACAAAGTCGCTGCTCATATTCTTGACTTCGACTCGGACGTCACCATCGTCGATCAGGACGACGTCCCCGGTACCGGGCGAGCTGTTGAAGTGGGTTTGTTAGGGCTGGATGACTCCGCGCGCGTCGAAGGCACCGTCATCGTGACCTACGGCGATGTTCCCTTGCTTCGTGCAGAAACCCTCCGCGGACTCATTGCTGAGCATGAAGAGAACCGTAACGCAGTCACCGTTCTGACAACTCACATTCAGAACCCTGGCTCTTACGGTCGTATTGTGCGTTCGGCGTCCGGTGAAGTTACTGCCATTGTGGAAGCAAAGGATGCAACTGACCAGCAGCTGAAAATTACCGAAATTAACTCGGGCATTTACGCTTTTGATGCAGGTGTTCTACGCGATTCTCTCACCGAGGTCACCACCGATAACGCGCAGGGTGAAAAGTACATTACCGATGTTCTTTCTATTGCCCGTGAAAATGGTCACCGCACGTCCGCTCTTGCTATCGAGGATCGCTGGGAAGTTGAAGGCGCTAACGATCGCGTACAGCTGGCACAGCTCGGTCGTAAGCTCAATGACCGTCTTACCGAAATGCACATGCGTAACGGCGTAACTATCGTGGACCCGCAGACCACTTGGATTGACTCCACCGTGACCATTGCCAACGACGTCACTATTCTTCCCGGCACTCAGTTGCAGGGCACTACCTCTGTGGGAACAGGTTCAGTTATTGGTCCTGATTCCACTTTGAAGAACGTGGAAATTGGCGAGAACGCTACCATTTCTCGCACCCATGGTTCAGACGCCCTCATTGAAGCTGGTGCGACCGTTGGCCCCTTCGCTTACCTGCGCCCCGGTACGATTCTTCGCGAATCAGGCAAGATTGGTACCTTCGTGGAAACGAAGAACACTGAAATCGGCAAGGGTTCTAAACTTCCTCACCTTTCCTACGCAGGAGATGTCACCATCGGCGAGAACTCCAACATCGGTGCGGCATCCGTCTTCGTCAACTACGACGGCGTGAACAAGCACCGCTCCACTGTAGGAAATAACGTGCGCATGGGTTCCGACAACATGTATGTTGCACCTGTCAATATTGGAGACGGCGCGTACTCCGGTGCTGGTACTGTAATCCGTAAGGACGTACCTGCCGGTGCACTCGCCATCAACGTAGCTCCCCAGCGCAATATCGATGGCTGGGTACTAGAAAACCGCGCGGGCACAGAAGCGGCGGAAGCTGCTTCAGCCGTAGGCGCTGAAGCTAAAAACTCATCCGAGGAAAGCGAAAAGTAAATCATGACGGAGATTACTAATCCCGGCGAAAAGAAGATGGTGCTTGTTTCAGGACGTGCGCATCCCGAACTAGCCGAACAAATCGCACAGGAACTAGGCTGCGAAGTTCTACCTACTTCTGCTTACGACTTTGCAAACGGCGAAACCTACGTTCGTTTCGAAGACTCGGTACGCGGTAAAGACGCGTTCGTAGTACAGGCTCACCCTGCGCCCATTAACGAGTGGGTGATGGAACAGCTCATTATGATTGATTCGCTCAAGCGCGCATCAGCTCGTTCCATTACGGTTGTTTCCCCGTTCTACCCCTATGCTCGTCAGGATAAGAAGCATAAGGGACGCGAGCCTATCTCTGCTCGTTTGATTTCAGATTTGTACAAGACTGCTGGCGCGGATCGCTTGATGAGCGTGGATCTTCATACCGCGCAGATTCAGGGTTTCTTTGATGGACCCGTTGACCATCTGATGGCGATTCCACTTCTCGCTGAGCACGTTCGTAGCGTGGTTGAAGACGTCAAGAACGTCACCGTTGTTTCCCCTGATACCGGACGCGTACGCGTGGCTGAGCAGTGGGCTGAACTTCTGGGAGGCGCGCCGCTAGCATTCGTCCATAAGACCCGTGATATCAACGTACCCAACAAGGCTGTTTCCAAGGCAGTTGTTGGTGACATCAAGGGACGCACTGCTGTTCTGATCGACGACATGATCGATACCGGCGGAACCATTTCTGGTGCGGTTCAGGTGCTCAAAGACAACGGCGCTAAAGACGTTATCATTGCTGCAACCCACCCTGTATTCTCTGATCCCGCTGTTGAACGTCTTTCAAACTCAGGCGCTCGTGAGGTAGTTGTTACCAACACACTGCCTGTATCTGAAGAAAAGCGCTTCGAGAACCTCACTGTTCTGTCCATCGCTCCATTGATTGCGTTGGCTATCAAGGAAGTCTTCGAGGACGGTTCAGTGACCAGCCTGTTCAACGGTCGGTCAAACTAGCTAGTTTTCTTAACAATGCTACCCATCAATTTCATGAATTGATGGGTAGTATTTTTTAACATGTCCCCCGTTCAAAGTAGGTAGATCCCGAATGATTCACACTTCCATTATTATTCCCGCGCACAACGCCGCAGCTACTATAGATTTACAACTTGAATCTATCTACCGGCAAACAGAGTGCCTGCCTTTCGAAGTTATAGTGGTGTGCAATAGATGCACAGATAACACAGTTGAGACTGCTCTACAATGGAGCGAAAAAATCGACATTAAAGTTTTGGAAGCAAACGAATTGGCTGGAGCTTCTTACGCTAGAAATGTGGGTTCTAATAAAGCACGAGGAGAGCAATTACTTTTCTTAGATGCAGATGATGCAATTGGCGAACATTATATTGCTCATTCTCAACAGGCGCTTGAAGAGAAAACTATATTTTGTGGTGGCTATCCACCAGTTCCGTATAGTGCTTTTACCAGCCTCGAAAGAGCTTTAAGCTACCTTGAATATTTTGAATATGAACCGCCGCGGGAAGAAACCTTTAACCCTGAATGGCCAGTTCTCGCCGGGGGCAGTCTAGGAATTAGACGTAGTCTATTTAGGGAGCTAGGTGGTTTTGATCCTACCTATGAACCTGGTGCTGAGGATAATGAATTTGGGTATCGCGCTTATTTAGCAGGATATCCAGCTGGTTCTTTTCCGCCTGCGACGATCGCCTATCGAATGCCAGAAAAACAGATTCGTTCAGGGCAGGTCATGAGAAAACGGGCGAAGAGTTCTGCGCTGTTGTTGACCACTATGGGTAATTGGAAAGCAAACCCGATAACGAAAGGGAAGCTTCCTTTCACTATGGTACTTTTTACTTTGGCTGCTGGACTCAAACAAGTCATAAAAGAACAGAAACTAAGCCGTGCTTGGCAGGAAAGATTTTTTACAAATATTGGACTTCTAGAAGGATATATTCAATACCAAGTCCTGGGGAAAAAGCCGCTTTCTCAGCTCGGTAGAGGTCTGTGAACTCTTCCTGATTAAGAGTTGTTTACACCCGCTACGTTACCCAGCCATGGAATAATTATCTCTAGTGCTTCTTCAACTTCTTGAACTGCTATTTTTGCCGCTTTCTTCCCTTTTCGGAAAGGATCAGCAATATTATCTGCTTTAGTTGGGCGATCTTCAGTGAGATTCATATATGAGATGGGGTCGCTTCGCCTTCCTGCTTGCGCGCGTAAGCGAGCCATTTGCTTGAGTAAATGTACTTTGGAGCGATACTGAGGCCACTCCCGAACAATCCAGTCAAGATGATGAAGTTCCATCACTAAAATGAGGTCAGCCTCTTTAACCATTGATGAAGTAATCTGCCGCCCTCTATGGGGCGCAAAATTAAGGCGCCGCGCAGAGAGCTCCTCATCAATAAATGGAGCTACAGGACCACCTACGACCGCACCAATTCCCGCGCTTTCGAACGTCCACCCTGAACCATGAGCCTTGTGGGTCGAAATGACCTCAGCGGAAGCGGATCTGGCGATATTTCCAGTGCATACGTAAAGGATCTTATGGGAGGGTTGAGAGCTCGACCATGGAACTGACGGGGATTTCGACGGAGCTTTAACGCCTCGAATAGATGAGATGTTGAATCTACCCATATCTTTCTCAGCCCTTCTCTTTTCAAATGATTCCCTTCATCCTACCTAGCGATAGTGTATTTCCAGAATCACCGAAGTCTTTCCACCATAAATATATGGAAGGAAATCTGTTCGCGTAAATGTGTTTGATGCCAAAAAAGAAAACCGCTTGGTTCGAGGCTTCCTCGCAGAAAGAAACTGTTATATTGAAGCCTTAGGGGTGTAGCCATTTAGGGGACAGCTGTCTGTCAGGTAAAGAAGGCCCATCTAAAATTGCAGTGCACGGATACATGAGGAATGATGAAGGACAGTCTAGATAAGTTGCGGTGGCTCTTTCCCGGAAAGAAGTTTGCTCTACTTGTACTGAACGTAGTATTGCTTTTTCTCGTGTCTCTGCTCGATATGCTAGGTGTTGCAGTGATTCTGCCTATTATCCAGCTCGCAATGGGAGCGGACTACAGCACTGGCTATCTTGGGGTTATTGCGGACTTCTTGGGCAACCCGAATCGGGAGACCTTTATAATAATTGCCTCGATTATCCTCGTGGTTTCTTTTATCCTCAAAGGCATACTTTCTCTCACCATCAAGTGGTGGAGTAGCGGGTTCCTCGCACGTCAGGAAGCTGCGACTGCTACAGCAGTTTTACAAAGCTATATGAGCGAAGATTATCTTTCACATAAAAAGCGGTCTGCATCAGAAATTATTAGAGCTGTAGGACAAGCCGTTTCGCAAGCCTACGGTCAATATGTGGGTGGCTGGCTTTCTGTTTTAGGTGAAGTCTTCAGCATAATCTTTTTGATGGTTTTCCTTTTAGTCGTAATGCCAATTCCTGCGTTGATTGCTTTCGTGTATTTTGGAGCTACATCGTTTATCTTGCAAAAGTTAATGAGTGAGCGTAACCGTAAAGCGGGGGCTGAAGGAATTGACGCAGCCATCCAAATTAATTTCAAGACTCTTGAGGCAATCAATGGTTTCCGCGAGATTAAACTCTTAGGGCTCTCAGACCGGCAGGTTTATGATTACCAGCATGCTCGTCTGATGGAAGCAGAAGCAGCGCGTGCAAAACGATTTCTAATTGATGTTCCAAAATACCTCTTAGAAATCATATTCATCGTAGGCATCATGCTCATTATGGCGTTTATGACAATGACGGGTGGTATCCAATCGGCTTCTTACCTCTTGGTATTTGCAGGCGCATGCATTCGAATTTTACCCAGCTATGTAAGGGTTGTTGGTTCTTTAGGTACCCTTCGCTCCGGACATGCTGCCGTCAATATTGTTATAAATGAAATTCAGTGGGCGAATAACCAGCTATCTTCCTTTAATCTCATTGAAAATGAGCCTGATATTGGTGTGTTCGCTCAGATTAATGAAAGGTATATTCCTACTACTGTAAAAGTTGAAAATGTAGATTTCTCATATCCTGATGGCGATCATAAAGTTCTCAAAAACTTATCGCTTATTATTCCAGCAGGTAGCTCGCTGGCTCTCGTCGGAGGTTCAGGTTCAGGCAAGACCACATTAGTAGATCTGATGCTAGGGCTGACCACCCCAAGTTCGGGACAAATAACCCAAAACGGGCAACCTATTAATGAGAATTTGAATGAATGGCACGCAAAAATTGGTTATGTGCCCCAGGATGTGTTTCTGGGAAATGGGACGGTTCTTGAGGCAGTAGCTTTTGGTCTGAGGCCCTCTGAAATAGATCGAGAACGGGTGCTGGAATGTTTGCGCATAGCGGAACTTACTGATGTCATTGATGCGCTTGACCAGGGTATAGATACTTATATAGGTGAATACGGAACCCGTCTTTCCGGGGGGCAAAGACAACGGCTTGGCATTGCGCGTGCACTTTACCGCAATCCCTCAGTGCTCTTCTTGGATGAGGCTACTTCTGCTTTAGACAATGAAACCGAGCATAAGATTACTCAAACTATCAATAAACTTTCCAAAGAAATAACAGTGGTTATTGTTGCCCACCGTCTCTCTACCGTGAAAAGTGTTGATCAACTGATTTATCTATCTGAGGGAGAGATAGCGGCTCAAGGAACATTTGCTGAAGTGCAGCAGCAAAATCCGGAGTTTGCTCATTTGGTGGAGCTAGGGGATCTGTCAAAATAAAAATCCAAAAGATGAGGGAATCAGAAAAGTCTGATTCCTTCATCTTAGTATCAATCGAGCCATGAACCGGCATCCGGTTCTATCGAAATCCATCCTTTGAGGTGTTGCGGGGGAACTCTCTCATGTTGGGTAGATCTTTCATGGACATTTGGAGCTAGAACTCGTGCATTGTGCTCCTTGCTGGCAATATAAGCGCCCCAATAGCCAAAAGTTGTATTTGTCAGAATAAGGTTAGATGCTACAGATAGTACTGCTAGATCATCGAACATAGTCTTTCCGATTTTTTCAAAACGTGTGGGGGCTATGTTCGTAAGAAAATCAAGATGTTCAGTGCACCAATCTAAGTCATCTGAAACCAAAATGATTTGTGTGGGCTGAAAATCGTTAAGAAGTCTCTCTAATGCTTTGCGAATGTAGCTAACCGTATCAATACCAAACTGATATTTAATATGAGGGTTGGAATAGTAATCTCCCCTTCTAACGTTAATGACCAAGCTAGTTGGGGTAACAACCTCTAAAGCATGCTTGCGACTTTCCGAAAAAAGAGGGGAAGTAAGCAAGACTTCGGAGATAAAACGAGATATTTCCAGAGGAGCAAAATTTTCATTAATCCTTGGATTAACTCCTATCTGGCGCAGGCTCCTAAAGCGAATATCTTCATCTTTTATCGTGAGCTGTTGCAATAGCGGAAATTCCTTAATCCAAGGTTCCATCCCCGCTCGAAATGTAATTTGTACTTTTTCTCCTGTTGAATTTTGCTGGGAGTATGCTTTCATCCATTCATATAGCCAGTTTCCTCCTCTGGCGATGGGCGGCACAATAAGAACAGTCTCAGGACCTTTCCGAATAAAGCTAATGGCATGTCCGTACGGTTTCCTGACGAAGTGTTCTATTTTCTTCTGTACCCGGGGTATTAATTTGTTTGCTTCAACCAGCGAACTGATTCTTTCATTTTCCTGAGATGCTCTTTGCTTCATTAGTTGTCTACCTACCAAATATTGGGTTGCTAAGTGTGGATGCATAGCTTCTATCTAAGAATAGTTGCGGTGTATGACTTTCCTTATGAGGCTGTAGAACGTTTTGTGGGCTAATATGTGGCATAGTATTCGGGAAAATCGAGGTGAAGTATGAGCTCAAAATCTGCGGTGTCTGCAGTAATACCACATTATGGGGAGTCAGCCCCCACTATGAAACTCATCGAGAAACTACAACAGCAAACCTTTGATGGAGAGATTGAAATTATTGTCTCGGACGATAATTCGCCCGAACCGTTTCCCCAGGTCGGCGGGGTTAAAGTCGTACACCGGACTGCCAACGGTGGCTTCGGTACGAATGTAAATACTGGGGCAGAACAAGCTACTGGTGAATGGCTCATGATTCTTAACAGTGATCTTGAACTTTCTTCCACCTTTGTAGAAGAAATGCTGAACGTCGTGGAGAAACAAGCAAAACCTGCTATTTTTTCACCTCAAGTTGTGGGTCATGAAGGGGAAGCGCAATGGGTAGCAAGAAAATTCCCCAGCACTTTCATACACGCATGGAATTGGTTTACTCCCGTAGCTCGATTCCGCGATACTAACTGGTGGCATCGATTAGCAGGGCACGACGTCCGAGCTGTCGGTGGAAAGACCCTGACCGTTGATTGGTTGATGGGCGCATGCCTTATGCTGCCCACCCGAATCTTTCAGGAAGTAGGAGGGTTTGACGAGCGTTTCTTCATGAATAGTGAAGAAGTCGATTTACAAAAGCGTCTTCGGGACAGGGGATACCCTGCGATTTTCTTAGGTGATGTTATGGTCACGCACGAGGGTGGCGGTTCCTCTGAAAGTACGAAGCGCCGACAATGGCTCACCACCTCCCATTTTATGTATGAAGCAAAATGGAATAAACACCGCATCTTGGCACCTACACTAATCGCCGTCAGCTTACTTAATTTTGGTTTTAATGCCGCGCGGTCATTGAAAAATAAAGAAGTTCACCCTCTTAAAACTTTTGCAGATGAACTTAAAATCATCCGTGAGGGAAAGAAAATGGTTCATGGCTAAACAAGAAAAGCTCCTCATTATTAGCCCGGCTTTCCACGGATATTGTTATTCAATTGCTGATGGCTTTAAAGAACTGGGATATGAGACTGTAATCCACCGATATGACGCTTTCGACGGCGCATCGGCAAAAATCCGTAATAAGGTACAGTACGAGCTTCCCTCCAAATTCGGGTTTAACGGACAGAAAACTGCTGAAAAACATGCAACTGCTGTAGCAATTGCAAAGCTGAACGAAGTAAGACCTGACAAGCTGATTGTCATCAAAGCAGATACCCTCGGTGATGGCTTCTGGGAACGGGTTAAGCGCCTCAACATTCCCTATATGCTATGGCTCTACGATGATCTCAAGAGACACCGCTACTCCATTGATTTTCTAATACAACTCCCAGTTGTCCTCAGCTACGCGCGTTCTGAAGCTGAAGAATTCTCCAATGCAGGAGTAAATGCTTATTTCGCGCCCAATGGATATGACCCCAAGCTTGCTGATCCACCCACGCATCGTACTCAAGAAATAGTCTTTGTGGGTTCACGTTATGACAACCGCGTCGAGATGATGCTGCACCTTCAAGATGCGGGCATTCCAGTTCGGGTTTACGGACGAGGTTGGTCTCACCATCCCTATGACCGGCTGCGAATGTGGGAGTGGAACCGCCCCAATCTGCCTGCTGAACGAGATGTTCCTTTGAAAGAGGCATATCAGATTCAGGCAGGTGCTGCAGGAGCCATTAATATCCACGGCCTCCAAGCGGGGCTTGCTATGCGCACTTTTGAAGTGCCCGGAATGAATGGGTTGCAACTCATTGATCGCCCCGACGTCGAGGAGTTCTACGACGTGGGTAAAGAAGTACTTTTATACCAATCGAATGATGAGCTGGTTGAGTTGTGCCAACGGGTTATTTCAGATCCTCAGTGGAGCGAATCGATTCGTGAAGCTGGTAGGAAGCGAAGTCTCGCTGAACACACATTTTTTCATCGCGCACAAAAGATGGATAGGCTATGGGTCTAAAATTTTCTGAGGATTTGACTGCTTGGCAAAAATGGGCGGAGAAGCAGAACCTTGCTCGTTATTTAGCTCATCGGCTGCGGAGAAAAACTGAAGACAGACCCCGGCAATTTGCGTTACTGCGGCGTGGTTCGGATGCTCCGAAAATCTTGGTCGCTCTGGAAGCAACCTCTCCTACCCAAATTGCGGCATTGCTGGAGCCTGCAAAACATCTTGAAGAGCTGGGCGTTCCTGTTGCTGTAGTTACGTTAGGGGAGCACCGAGCATTCTTAGAAACCAGGGGTTATCAAATAGTCGAGGAAATCTCTGACTCAGAACCTATGCCTGTTTCCCTGGAGGAAGTCAAGCAGGTGATTGCTGCGGGGCACTATCTTCCGGTGGGCTCATGGGCTTATGCTCTAGGACAGCGACGGGGATGGACTTTTAATGTTGTCCAGCATGGTCTCAATACCCCCTTTGCCCCTCCTCTACCAGCAAACAGTCGTTTGTTTGCATTTAGCCCAGCAGACGCCGAGTTTTGGATTTCAGGACGGTCAGATATTCAGGCTGAAGTTGTAGGAGCTCAGATCTTCTATGAGGCGCTTCAAAAGCCTCCTGTGGATCCCTCTGAAATTGCTGAAACCCCTATTTTTCTAGGACAAATGCATGGTGCTGAGCTCTCTCGGGCTTCTTTTGCGCGAGCATCCTATAAATTCTGCCAAAATCACGGAGCAATCTATCGACCTCACCCCTCTGAGAAAGATAAACTCTCTACTATGACCCACAAGCTGTGGGCTAAACGGGGGGTTACTATTGATTCATCAAAAACGCCCCTCAACGAACTCAATAATCCAGTTGTTTCAGTATTTTCCACCGGAGTATTAGAAGCCTCGATTCGGGGAATTCCGGCTTGGGTGTACCACCCCAATCCTCCTGAATGGTTACTCGAATTCTGGAATCGCTATGGACTGAGTCAGTGGGGGAGTGAACCCACAGCTCCGCCGGTAGCGCCTGAAACCGAGCCAGCACAAAAAATAGCTCGTATCATCGCAGACACATTGGAGAATTAATGCGCATTCTTTGCGTTATACCGGTTCGCGGAGGTTCTAAGGGAATTCCCCGCAAAAATCTCAAGCCGATTGCCGGCAAGCCGCTCGTTGCTTGGACGATTGAACAGGCGTTGGACGCAAAGACCGCGCTGGCACCAGAAATTGAGCTGGACGTCGTTGTCTCAACGGACGATAAAGAGTTGGCGGATATTGCCCGCGAATACGGTGCAGAAGTACCCTTTATGCGCCCTGCTGAACTTGCCGAAGATACTACTGCCACTGAACCGGTCATCGAACACGCGATTGAATTCATGAGTCATGAGGACCGTCGACCTGATGCCGTTATGCTTTTGCAGGCAACGAGCCCTGTTCGGTTACCAGGAACTCTCGCACGCGCGGTGCGACAGTTTGCTGCCTCAGATTCCGACTCGATGGTCGGTGTTATCCCTATCGGCCCCTTTATCTGGGCTGCCACTGAGCCGCCTACAGCACAATACGAAGTGATGGCACGCCCCCGCCGTCAAGAACTCACCCGTGAAACTTTCCGTTACCGTGAAAACGGATCCATGTACATCACCAAGACTGAAATCTACGAAGAGTTCCATAACCGCCTTGCTGGCAAAATCGAACTTTTCATGCTCGAAGATATTGAGGGTGTAGACATCGATGCCCCCATCGACTTTTCCCTTGCAGAACATCAGCTAGAACAAATCCAGAAAAACGTGAACTAACCCCCATGATTATTGAACGCAATACCACCCCCTTCGTCGTTTTCTCAGAAGACCCCGTTCTTACAGCTCTTCAGAAAATTTCCGCTAATCAGCAGCGCATAATTTTCTTAGTGAACGAATCGGGCATGTTGCAGGGTTCGCTTTCCGATGGTGACTTCCGCCGCTGGCTCATCGCAAATCCGGCAGAATCTTTGGAAACCTCAGCTATTCAGGTAGCGAATAAGAACGTGCGTAGCTACCCGGTCGATACCGATGCCGCTGTTCTCAACGGTGAGTTTGCGCAGGGTATCTCCCATCTTCCTCTCATCGACGAGTGGGGCCACCTCGTTGCCATTGCCATGAATGAGCAGAACGTTCTGCGCATTGGTAAGCACGAAATTGCGGAGGACAAGCCGTCCTTCATCATTGCTGAAATTGGCAACAACCACCAGGGCGACGTCGACTTCGCCAAGCGTTTGGTTGACCTAGCTGTTGATTCTGGTGCCGACGCCGTGAAATTCCAGTTGCGTGACATGGAAGCCCTCTACCGCCAGAAGGGCTCAAAGTCAGCCGGTGAAGATTTAGGCGTTCAATATACTCTCGACTTGCTCTCCCGCTTCAGCTTCTCGGTGGATCAGATGTATGAAGTGTTTGACCACGTCAAACAGCACAACATGGATATCATGTGCACGCCGTGGGACGCTCCATCAGTTCAGGCTCTTGTTGACTACGGCATTGCCGGTATAAAAATTGCCTCTGCTGACCTCACCAACCACGAGCTACTTCGCGACGTCGCTTCGCGCGGACTTCCTATGATGGTCTCTACCGGTATGAGCCGTGAAGAAGAAATCCGCGAGTCGGTCAAACTCTTGCAAAATCAGGGTGCTTCTTACGCTTTGCTCCAGTGCCAGTCCACGTACCCCGCGCCGTTTAAGGACGTCAACCTGGCATACATGGACCGCTTGGCAGAAATCGGCCAATGCCTCGTTGGCTATTCAGGCCATGAACGCGGTTTTCATGTTCCCCTCGCTGCGGTGGCACGCGGGGCAAAAATCATTGAAAAACACTTCACCACAGACAAGACTCTGGAAGGTAACGACCACACAGTTTCGCTTCTTCCCGATGAGTTCAAAGCGATGGTCACGCAAATTCGCGATATCGAAGAAGCCATTGGTACTTCTGCACCGCGCGAAGTTTCAACCGGTGAGTTGATGAACCGCGTGAACCTGGCTAAATCGTTGGTGGCTACCCGCACTATCGCTAAGGGCGACGTCGTGACTGAAGCCGACGTTGAGGTTAAGTCGCCCGGTCGCGGCTTGCAACCCAACTACCTTTCACAGTTGGTGGGACGCACCATGGCACGTGAAGTAGAAGCCGGTTCGTTCTTCTACGAAGGTGATTTGAAAGATGACTTGGTCACCCGCCGCGACTTCACCTTTGACCGCCCCTGGGGCTTGCCTGTTCGCTACCACGATTATAAGCCGCTGATTGAAGAGGCTAATCCGGACTTCCTAGAATTCCACTTCTCCTACAAGGACCTTGAGATTGATATTGATGAGGTCTTTAACGAGAAGCTGCCGATGAGTTTCACCACCCATCTGCCAGACCTTTTCGCTGGGGATTTCTTGGTTGATTTGGCATCAGCCGACAAAGAGATTTGGGAACGTTCAATTGCTGAGGTTCAGCGCACCATCGATATCACCCGTGATTTGAAGAAGTACTTCACTCTCGACGATGACCCGGTCATGGTGGTGACCATGGGGGGCTTCACCAAGGTCGGACATATTGCGCCCGCTGCACGTGCCGAAAAATACGACCGTATTGGGGAAGCGCTCTCCCGCTTGAACACACAAGGTGTTCGAATCGCCGCACAGACCCTGCCTCCTTACCCCTGGCTGATGGGCGGTCAACAGTTCCACAACCTCTTCCTCGACCCGCGGGATACAGCAGAATTTGCCGAGAAGTACGATGTGGATTTGTGCCTGGATATCTCCCACACCATGCTTGCCGCAAACTTCCTGAAGATGCCCCTTTCTGAAGCCGTTGATTTGTTGGCACCTCGTACCATCCACCTTCACCTGGTCGACGGCGTTGGTGTGGATGGCGAAGGCGTGCAGGTTGGCGAAGGTGACGTCGACTGGGCTGCACTGGGTAAGCAACTGCGCGAATTGAGCCCCGCTGCATCATTTATCCCTGAAATTTGGCAGGGTCACATCAATAACGGTGAAGGTTTCTTTACCGCGCTTGATCGGTTGGAAAAGTGGTTGTAGAAAATTCACTACCGGTAGCCCTGTGGGCAATACCGGTTCCTGAATTTGGCGGTGTAGCCCGGCACGCAACGGATGTTGCTCGCGCCGGGCTGCCCGGTTATGAACTTAAAGTTCTTGTGGCCGACGGTGCTCTAGCGAATACACTTGATGAGCTGGGGAACAGTGCTATTCGCGGTGAATTTGGCACTTCTGCAGGCTTTATCAAGTCGTTCAATATACTCAACCAACAGATAGAGCAACTGCGTCCCGCCGTCGTCCACTCTCACCTTGCCTATGCCGATATCGTTGCATGCGCAGTGGTAGTCAGCAGACGTTTACGGCGTATCGTGCAGCGAGAGACATTCGTTCCGGCTCTCTTTACCACCGAACACGGCATTGCAGGAAATGATGCTGTCTATCATTCTAGCCCCCTGAAAGCGCGCGGAAGAGAACTCATTCATCGAGCGCGCTTGATGCTCACCAATCACGCCATTGCGGTATCCCAATCAACCGCGGGCCAAATGAAACGCAAATGGGGCGCTCGCAATGTTGAAGTTATTTTCAATGGCGTTGATGCTCCTCAGACTGCAATGAATCAGAGTAGGGGCGCGTCGAAAAATCCTCATATTCTCTCGCTGGCTCGTCTTGCACCTGAGAAAGGGTTAGAAGTCTTGATTGAGGCGTTCGCTGAACTCCGCAAAGAATTGGGGGGAGCAACCCTAGAAATAGCGGGTGAGGGGTCCGAACTGGCTCGGCTGGAGGCGTTAGCTGCGCGGCTAGGAATCTCGGATGCAGTGCGTTTTCCAGGTTTTGTAGATGCATCCGAGGCTATGAGCAGAGCGGATGTACTGGTTCAACTATCTGTCTGGGAGAACCTTTCGTACACACTGTTGGATGCGAAGGCACTCGGACTGAAGATAGTAGCAACCGACGTCGGTGGAAACGCAGAAATTCTTGAGGAGAGCGAATTAGTGCCCTCGCTTGCAGAAATAGGGCATGAGAATTTGCGACAAGCTGTAGTAGAAAGAATTAAACAACAGCTAAATGAGCCTGGACATAAATCATTCGAGTGGCTCAGTTCAACGGAGATGGCGAGCAAGATAGCTGAAAGTTATCGCAAGGAGAAGCAAAAATGACGGCGATGACGCAACAAGAGAAACAGCACCGCACCTGGAAAGAGCGTGCTTCTACTGAACTGCATGACCTGGCTGACTCTACAGGCAAGATTGTGATTGTAGATTTCCTCCTGGGAATGGCAATGATAATCTTCACCTACTCTGTAGCTGGTTTGCCTCTGGCCACTCTTGCAGGAACTTTGCTTGCGGGCATTGGCTTCTTAAGAAGACCTAAGAATGATGTTCCTAAGATAGCTCTTTTTGTTTTCCTTGTGATTTTTGGGCTTCTATGGGTTACCTTTGATTCTGCTGTTCTAGGAATATCGACAAATGGAGAAATATTACGTCGCATAATTCGTATCCTGGGTGTTTTCTTTGTAGCAGTTTTTATTGCGGATGGGCGAATCGATTTTAAATCACTCATATTTGGAATAACACTCAGCTCTTTAATCAATGTTCCAGCATATTATCTAGGTATAGCTCCTGACTATTACCCTGGTTTCTTAACGGGATGGCTAGCTGATAAGAATGTCTCGGGACTATATTATGCAACGTTAGGGCTTTTGCTGTTAGCAGTTTTGTCCAAGCGTTGGCACAAGATTCTGACGGTAATAATATTTACGGGGATTTTATGGCTCACAGGATCGCGTACATCTATTGCAGGATTTGGGCTGGCTCTTGTATGGATTTTTACAGCGAGACGATTAAACATTGTTTTTAAGGCGTTATTAGCAATTTTCATGGTGCGACTGGTTGATTTTCTTGAAACCAATTTTGCACAGGCAGGAGCTTTCGCTGATCGTACTGGTACCGATTTACTGAGAAGCCGTATTGACCACGCTTCTCAGCTTAAAATCGATGCTGCACCGTGGCATGGTCTAGGACTCGGACAGGCTTTTGTGGAGGTAGAGGATAGAACCTTTTTCTTTCACAATTCTTTTTGGACTCTGATAATTGAAGGCGGTTGGATTTATCTGCTTCTCATAGTTGGGGCGACTATTTATGCTGCGTTCTTGATGAAGCAGACACGATCAACTCGGTCGATGTATGCAGAAGGCGCCACCGTCTTGCTCATGATTTGTGGATGGCGTCTGGGCGAGGTATTTCTTACTATGCCCTGGGGTCTTGTCATGGGGTTGGCATTACTTTACTGTAGTCGTCCCAAGACAAATACGATCGGTCATGAATTTAGGATTGCTCCTTCCACGCATACTCAGGGAGTAAATATTTAAGCCATGCCAAAGGAAATAAATATTGCTACAAACAATGGTGATATCGGCGGGGGCGAAGTTATGCTTTTCAATATCGCCAGAGCGCTGCGTTCTTTAGGGCACGAGGTCACTATTGTAGGTCCTGCTTCTCCCTCAGAAGTGGTGGAAGCTGCAGCAGATGAAGGGTTTGATGTAGTTTGTCTTCCCGCCACTACGCGCAAGCAATACATGGCTCACCTTCGAATGTGGGATCAGCGTTCGCGTAAAGGACTTTTGTGGTGCAATGGTTTAGTTCCTTCATTTGCTACCGCAGGACATCAGAACCGAATTGTACATCTGCACCAAGTACCGCAAGGAAAACTGCGGTGGCTATTAAAGTTCGCACAGATTTGTACCCTCAAAACTCTAGTACCAAGCAAATTCGCCTCCCAATTTGTGAAAACTGCAGAAGTTTTTCCCAATTGGGTAAGTACTATAAATATGCCCCTCAAACGTAAACCAATAGGTAAAACCATTTCTATTGGGTTCTTAGGTCGGCCCTCCGTTATTAAAGGTACTGATACGTTAGCGCGTGCTATCGAACGTTTGAACCGGGAAGAAACCCTCCAGTTTGAGCTAGTCATTGCTGGCGAGTCAAAGTTCGTTGATGAGGGCGCACAACAAAATTTGCAGAAAACTCTTAGCTGCATTCAATATCAAACGCGTTTTTTGGGTTGGGTTGAGCCTTCAGTTCTTTTTCAACAAATAGATATTCTTGTTGTCCCTTCTAAGATTCCCGAATCATTTGGCTTAGTTGCAACTGAAGCTATGAGCGCTCGAGTACCACTGTTGGTATCTGACGCAGGGGCATTGCCCGAAGTTGTAGGAGAAGGCTACCCATGGATTTTTGAACAAGATAACGTCGAGAGCCTTATCCACCAAATGAGGCAAATTACTACCCAACTCGAAAATCATTCTGAAGAAACTGAAAAAATTATTAACTCCAGTTATTGGCGCTGGCAAGAAGAGTTTTCGCCTGAGGCTGGAAAGGCCCATCTTCGCGAATTACTCTTAGAAATTCTCTAGGAACAACCAAAAAGCTTGTTCAATTGATGACCAACGAAAGTAGACATGATGACTCTGTATAAAGCTGCCGTCATTATTCCCACACGTGGGGGAGCCGCCAAGCTACATTTTCCGCTTGACGCGCTGGAGCAGCAGACAGAAAAAGATTTTCAGGTCATTGTGGTATGCGATGGCGATATTGACGGCTCTGCCCAGGTAGTGAAACAGTACAAAGAGCGTGGCGTTCTCAATATTGAAGCGATTGTTTTTGAAGAGAACCAGGGGCGTTCCAAAGCCCTCAACGCCGGGCACCAGGCAGCAGATGCTCATGTGCTGATTCGTTGCGACGACGATCTTGAGCCGAATCCCAACTATGTAGCGGAACACGTTAGATTGCATCAGGGTGATCGAGAAACAGGTGTTATTGGTCTAGTCCATAACGTTTACCCGGAAAATTCTTATGCTCGAGCATATGGTTATTTTCGCGATGAGAAATTCCGCCTGGATGCCTATGCAGCTGACCCCAACAGCTACTGGCACTTTTGGAATGCCAACGCTTCACTCACTCAAGAAATGTTCCACCGCCTAGGTGGCTACGACGAGCGCTACCGCCTCTACGGCTGGGAAGACGTCGATATGGGGTACATGATGCATCAAGCAGGGGCGGAAATAATTCTTGCCCCAGAGCTGGAGTCGAAGCACCATATCGCGGCGACTACAACTGCCTCGCGTGCTACCCGGGCCTTACACTCGGGCGCAGCTCGTTCCCTCTTCGTGGAAAAACACGGCACCGACGTACTGAAGAATCCAGACCCAGTAGGGATTTGGGGGACCGCCGTCAAGAGTGTTGCAAAACTTGCTACCGAAAAAAATATTGAAATCGCCGGAAATACCATCGATAAGATTGCGGACAACCTTCCGCACAAAATCTCCGAAAAGCTTATTTCGCTACTCGTAGAAGCATCTGCTTATGCCGGTATCAGATATCCCTCACGAGCACGGAAAGTTTTCTAATCCCCATGCCATCCCCCTTTATTTTCTTTCAAAACCTTTTGGCGCCCCCCGCAGCAACTGAAGAAATTGCGATTGCTCACGACTACCTCACCCAGCGTGGGGGAGCGGAGCGGGTAGTACTTGCTATGCACCGTGCTTTCCCTGAAGCGACCATATATACGACCCTCTACGACCCCGAGAAAACCTATCCCGAGTTCAAGAACGCTAAGATCGTCGTATCGCCCCTGAACCGCATCAAATTCTTTCGTAAAAACCATCGGGCAGCGCTACCTCTTTTGCCATTAGCATCTTCCCTTTTGAAAGTACCTGCTCGTAAAACACTTGTATCGTCAACGGGTTGGGCGCACGGGTTCAATTTTGCGGAGAAATCCTTCATTTACTGTCATTCACCAGCACGCTGGGTCTACCTTACTGATCAGTATTTAGGAGATCACACGGGAAAAGTCATGAGCTTTGTTCTGCGTTTCCTACGGCCAGCTCTGCTTCTCTGGGACCAACGCGCTGCGCGTCATGCTGGCCCATATGCGGCTAACTCGACGACCATTCAGCAACGTATAGAAGCTGTTTATGGTGGTAAGGAATCCGAAGTTATTTTCCCACCCTTTTCTATTCCCAGCGAAAAAGGCATAGAACCCCTCCCTGAATTGGAAGAATTCATGAAGGACGGGGATTATTTCTTGGTGGTCTCCCGGCTTTTGCCTTATAAGAACGTTGACGTGGCTGTCCAAGCGTTTGCCGGGCTCAACCAAAAATTGCTAGTAGTAGGCGACGGTCCTATGGCTGAGGAACTCCACGAGATGGCGCCTGAGAACGTTCAATTTGCCAGTAACATTTCTGATGCCCAGCTACGTTACGCCTACCAAAACTGTCGGGCTCTTTTAGCGGTATCGTACGAGGACTTTGGGCTTACCCCATTGGAAGCGGGCTCCTTTGGCAAACCTACTATCGCCTTACAAGCTGGAGGGTATTTAGATACTATCCGCGAAGATATCAACGGCGTGTTTATTCAATCGCCTGATGTCGACCATGTGCGAGCGGGACTGGTTCAGTTTGATAGCCGTGAATGGGATTGCGTAGCTATTCACGACTATTCGGATAGATTTTCTGAACACTGGTTCAAGAAGAAACTCCGAGAGAAAGTAAGAGATCTCTAAGCGGGGAGAGACAACCCCGTTTAGCGCTGCACGAAACCTTGATTTTCTAAACTGCTGAGAAAACTCAGTACAGGGGCCTCTACCGTTTCTACAGAAACCTCAAATGTCTCTGCCACTTGTGTCATCAGCGTATTCGCTGTTTTAGGTTCATCCAGAAGATCCCAGATTACTGGCCCAGACCCTTCAAGTACCAGAAGCTCAGAGGTCAGCAGATTAGCAAGATAGAGCTTGTCTGAGCCTTCTTGGCTGTCATCGAGATCAGTCTCGTATACGAACGCGGTGTGTTCCGCCCGCGAGTAGAGGGGATCTATATGTTTTTCCACCGGAGAATCCTCTCAAAACGTTCATAGAAGAGATGTCGTTTCTCTTGATGGGTAGGTTCATGGCCCAAAGTCATTGCCAGATGATCATTATTGATTTCAGCGATATTCGTAAGCACATGTAGCTTTTGCTTCAACCCTTCAGCGCGCTGTAGACGCCCTAACCACTGCAGCGGAAGGGGCGTTGGCTCTGCCGCTGATTTCCAGAACAGGTACTGTCTATTTCCGCGGTGCTTTTCAATATCGCCAAGGGCAGCATCAAAAGCAATCTCAGAATTAAACTCTCGAATTCGTTCGCGCATTTCCTGCCACTGCGCGTCAGTCAAAGTTCTCTGCAAATGCATTACGTCGCTGTGTAGCCCGTGTCCGCTAGATCGCGCGCCATGCACTACAACAATATTTCGGCAGTCAACGAGCTGCGGAACGTAGCAGTCAAAGTGCGCAATTTGCTTGATACGACGCTTTTCCCACAGCTTCTCAAATGCACCCGCCTGGTCATAGAAATTGATTCCGGGAAAGTATCTATGCACGTCTGTGAGCCCCCAGGAGGGGTGATAAAGAGTCGCAGCGTGCTCGAAAATGGAGCCGCTTTCAAACGTCGTCAACGAGCGCCAGCCATCTTTTTTCAGCAAGTATAAAAATCGCGCCACATGCGCAGGTCGCACCAGTAAATCTACATCGGTGCTATTGCGGTTGGGTGCATACACCTCCGTACCAAAGGCATATCCCTTGACATGAAGCAAGTCGATGTCGTTTGCATTCGCCAAATTCTGAAAATAAGCATGCGATAAACGAATCCGGGCTGGCAATGGTACGGAGACTTCATCAGGCAATTTTTCTGGCATTGTTCCCCATATATGTTTCTCTAAAAGTGAGGCAGTATTCATAGCTGTGTGTAAGAAAATAGTGCGGAGCATTCCCTCTTGCTCCGCACTATCTTCACATATTATTTGTTGCGTGTAGCTCTTTTGCTACCGCGTTTTTTCTTGGAACTCTTCGAAGCGTCCTCGCCATAGTAAGACGAGTAGCCGCCGTAATATCCTGCATAGCCAAAGCCGTAGTAGGAGTTTCCTAGGCCCTTCAGCGGAGTACGGTTGATGACAACGCCGATGAGGGCCGCACCCACCTTATTGAGCATGTTGGCAGCTTCTTCAAGGTGTTCCTTGCGGGTCTTGCCCACTGTAGCCACCAAGATAACTCCGTCAACTGCGGAGGAAAGCAACGAAGCATCGGTAACGGGCAGGAGTGGCGGAACGTCTACAATGACCATGAACTCGCTGGAGAGTTCTTTCACTAGCTGGCGCATTTTGTCCGAACCCAGCAACTCTGAAGGGTTAGGCGGAATACGCCCAGCAGGCAAAAGGAAGAGCTGGCTATCTTGGTACTGGCGCACTGCCTCAGCAAGTTCAACTTGCCCTGCTAGTACCTGGGTCAGACCAATCTTTGCATCAATATTGAACTTCTTGCCGATAGTAGGACGGCGAAGGTCGGCGTCAATCAAGATGGTCGGTTGACCGGACTCAGCGAGTGAACGAGCCAAGGAGGTCGAAACGGTGGACTTACCTTCACCCGGTTCTGAAGAGGTAACCAAAACAGACTTAGGTGGGTTGTCTACGTTTACAAAACGAAGGTTCGTGCGAAGCTGACGAATTGCCTCTTGTGATGCGTGGTCGTCCTGGTTCGTCAAAAGGTTCTTCTCAGAGAGCTGTTCGGTCTCAGGGAGAGTACCCAGAACACCAGTTTTGGTGGCTTTGGCGACGTCGTCGCGAGTACGAACCTTGACGTCGATTGCTTTCCGCAAGAAGATCGCTGCGAAGACAAGTACTAGACCTGCGAGAGCACCGGCAAGCACATTGAGCTTAGTGTTGGGGCTTGAAGGAGTGCCAGGCAACGTAGCGTCATCGAGAGGGACCACGCGCACGGTGGTAGAACCTTCGAGGTCATTCACTACCTTGGCGGTAGCCGAAAGCGAGGTGTTTGCTAGAATCTGTGCGGCTTCGGGGCTAGAAGCTGTCGCCTGAACTTTCATGAGGGCTGAATCGCCTTCAAGCGATGCCGTCAAATGACCCTTGATTTCTTCAGCACTCATCCCAATATTGGGGTTCTGCTTGACGATTTCATCGGCAACAGGGCCGGAGCTAACTAAAGCGAGATAGGAGCTTGCCTTATCTTTAGCGGCGCTTGAACCTGAAATGACATCGCCAATTCCGGTTGATTCACCGACGGTGACGTATCCGGTAGCCGACGACGCGTAGACCTTAGGCTGTAAAAGGGAATAGCCGAACCCGAGGAGAGCACCTACGAGCATGCCAATAAGCAAATATTTGGCATTGACTCGTACCATGCGCACGAAATCTAGAACTGTCATAAAAGAACCTTTTGAGGGTGGAAGCCAGCGATGTGCGGACTGATTTTAGGGCAATCTTAGCATCAGTTTTGTTCCCTAAGTAGGGGACAAGCATTTGTTCAAATGAAAAGTAATGCCTTTCATAGCAGATGCTGATTTTTCATAGGCTCCTCAACGTTTCTCCCAGCGAAAGAGAACTTTTAAAGAACCTTGGGAAGCGTGATTTATTTCTTGAGGAGGCCGAGCAGATAGCGACCGTAGCCACTTTTGACCAAAGGAGATGCAAGTTCCTCCAGGCGTTTGTCATCTATATAGCCCATACGCCATGCAATTTCTTCAGGGCATCCGATGGATAACCCTTGGCGTGCCTGCACCGTTCTAATGAAGCTGGTGGCATCGGCTAGCGAGTCGAAAGTTCCGGTATCAAGCCACGCGGTGCCGCGGGGAAGTACCTCAACCTGCAATTTATTTTTCTCTAAATAAACCCGATTCACGTCGGTAATTTCTAATTCACCGCGAGGTGAAGGTGCAATATTTGAGGCGATTTCTACGACGTCATTGTCATAAAAATAAAGACCGGGAATAGCGAAATCACTTTTAGGATTTTCGGGCTTTTCTTCAATTGAAATAGCTTTAAAATTACTATCGAATTCGACGACGCCGTAGGCGCGAGGATCTGCCACGCGGTAACCAAAAACAGTTGCGCCATCAATCTTGTTGTACTTGCGTAACTGGGTTCCCAGACCAGGGCCATAGAAAATATTGTCGCCGAGGACGAGAGCTACAGGTTCGTTGCCAATGTGCTCTCTGCCCAGAATGAAAGCTTGTGCAAGTCCGTCCGGAGAAGGCTGAACTTTATAGGAAAAGTTCACGCCAAATGGAGAGCCGTCACCGAGCAAGCGGTAAAACTGGTCTTGATCTTCGGGGGTGGTAATAATCAGGATGTCTTGGATTCCCGCAAGCATCAGGGTGGAAAGCGGGTAGTAAATCATGGGCTTGTCGTAAACAGGAGTCAACTGTTTAGAAATACCTAAAGTAATGGGGTGGAGGCGACTGCCTGTGCCACCAGCTAGAATAATTCCCTTCATGATTCATATTGTGTCACGAGAATCAATAAAACATTTCAATTCATAAGTGAGTCAATAAATATTATCTCCCGTACCATATAGGGCATGGGAAAAATCTTAGTGACCGGCGGAGCCGGCTTCATCGGTTCAAACTTTGTTCACCACCTCCTAGAGAACACAGATCATTCTGTGACGGTGCTCGATAAGATGACGTACGCAGCTAACGAGAAGTCTTTGGAGGGGCTGGACCCTTCGCGATTTGAATTAGTTAAGGGGGACATCGCAGACCGAAATACTGTAGACCCCTTGGTGGACGAAGCCGATGCCGTTGTCCACTACGCCGCAGAATCCCACAACGATAACTCTCTGAACGATCCCACGCCGTTCATCCATACCAATCTCATCGGAACTTTTACCCTGTTAGAAGCCGTACGTGAGTATAAGACTCGCTACCATCACATCTCCACCGACGAGGTGTTTGGTGATTTAGAACTGGATGACCCCGCCAAATTCACGGAAAAAACTCCCTACAATCCGTCGTCGCCCTATTCATCTACTAAGGCGGGGTCAGATCTTCTCGTGCGCGCGTGGATGCGCTCGTTCGGCATCGAGGCAACTATCTCTAACTGCTCGAATAACTACGGGCCTTTCCAGCACATCGAAAAATTTATTCCCCGCCAAATCACCAATATTCTTTCGGGTATTAGACCCAAGTTGTATGGAGAAGGGTTGAACGTTCGTGACTGGATCCACGCCTCGGATCACTCCTCTGCGGTGCTGACTATCTTGGAAAAAGGCAAGCTGGGGGAGACCTATCTCATTGGTGCCAACGGCGAAGAAAATAACATCACGGTATTGCGCACTATCTTGCGCCTGATGGGTCAGCCCGAAGACGCTTTTGACCATGTAGTTGACCGCCCCGGGCATGATTTGCGGTACGCCATCGATGGCTCTCGGCTGAGAGAAGAGCTGGGGTGGGAGCCACGATTTACCAATTTTGAGTCGGGGTTGGAAAACACGATCGAATGGTACGCCGAGAACCGAGACTGGTGGGAACCTCTCAAAGCTGAGGTTGAAGCTAAATATTTCAAGGTAGGCCAGTAAAACATGACTAAAGAGTTAGCGGTACACACCACCGATATCCCAGGTCTGCTCATTATCGATTTGCCGGTCCACGGCGATAACCGGGGCTGGTTCAAAGAGAACTGGCAACGGGAGAAACTCGTTGCGCTAGGTCTTCCCGATTTTGGACCGGTGCAGAATAATATTTCTTTCAATGCGGCTCGTGGAACAACTCGCGGTATTCACGCTGAGCCCTGGGATAAATTTGTTTCAGTTGCCACGGGCAAGATTTTTGGTGCTTGGGTGGATCTCCGCGCTGGGGATTCTTTGGGTAAAACCGTTACCGTTGAGCTGGGTCCTGATACGGCGGTGTTCGTTCCTCGTGGCGTCGGGAATTCCTTTCAAACCTTAGAAGACAACACTGCCTATACCTACCTGGTGAACGACCATTGGTCGGCAGACGCTCAGGGGGAGTATTCCTTCCTTAACCTTGCGGATGAAACGGTGAATATTTCGTGGCCGATTCCGCTAGAACAAGCGGAATTATCAGAAAAAGACAAGAATCATCCGCGGTTAGCAGATATCCAACCCGTTCAGCCCGCGCCACTTCTCATCGTCGGTGCCGGTGGGCAACTCGGAAAAGAATTGCAGCGTCAGTTGACCGAGCAGAATATTCCTTTCATCGCTGCAGGTAGAGCTGAAATTGACCTGGCTAATCCTTCGGCGTGGGTTGACCGGTATCGATGGCGTTCAATGCGCGGCATCATCAATGCTGCGGCTTTCACCGCCGTTGACGATGCAGAAACCCCTGAAGGACGACGCGCGGCGTGGGCTGCCAATGCCACGGGAGTTTCTGCGCTTGCACAGGTTGCTCGCGACGCTGGAATTCCACTGGTGCATTTTTCCACCGACTACGTCTTTGATGGAACGCTACCGGTGGGACAAAAATATGCTGAGACAGATCCGGTCTCTCCTTTGGGCGTTTATGGCCAATCTAAAACTGCCGGTGAATTTGCTGCTCAGGGTGCGCCGCGGCATTTTGTAGTGCGTACCTCCTGGGTGATTGGTGATGGGAAGAATTTTGTGCGAACCATGCAATCGTTGGCGGAGCGTGGAATCAATCCGGCGGTCGTCAACGATCAGTTTGGGCGCCCCACTTTCACGCAAGAGCTAGCTACTGCCGCACTTCACTTGCTAGATTCCGGGGCGGAGTACGGCATCTATAACGTCACCAACTCTGGTCCCGTTATCTCGTGGGCAGATCTTGCAACTCAGGTCTTTGAACTTTCAGGGCATGACGGCGGGCGAGTCTCTCCTACCTCTACCGCAGAGTATTTTGCCAACGTAGAAACATTTGCTCCCCGCCCCACCAACTCTGCATTGAGTTTGGAGAAGATCGCGGTAGCAGGTTTCACCCCGCGCTCTCACGAAGAGGCATTGGAAACGTATCTTCGGGAACACTAGAAGATTGTGAAGTAGAACTCGCCGAAGGTTGCTTGGGTTATCTTGCTATTTTCGGTGTGAACCCGTCATAATAGGAGAGTTGTTCACACAGTAGAACAACAGCCAAGGCGGTGGAATATCGTGAGGAAACTCCGGTAGGTCCGAGACCGACGGTGGCTGAACTGGAATTTATTTTCTGGCGTCAGTGCACTGCTTGGCGCAATAAATATCCAGTGAAAGGAGTATCTCATGGCAGATACCACCAAACTCGCAGCAACCCTGCGCGAAGACTTTGGCAAGGGCTACGCACGTCGCATCCGCATGGCTGGCGACATCCCCGCAGTAATCTACGGCCACGGTGAAGAGCCCAAGCACGTTGTACTGCCCGGTCACGCAACCACCCTTGCAGCACGTAACGCGAACGCTATTCTTGACCTGGACATCGAAGGTGATTCCACCCTCGTTATGATCAAGGACATTCAGCGCCACTCCATTCGTCCTGAAATCCAGCACATGGACCTCATCCTCGTGAAGCGCGGCGAACGCGTTGAGGTTGAAGTACCTTTGACCGTTCAGGGTGAAGTTGCTGAAGAAGCTATCGCTAACCAGGAAGAAACCGTACTGCTGGTTGAGGTTGACGCACTCAAGGTTCCCGAAGAAATCGTTGTTGACATCGAAGGCCGCAACATCGGTGAGCACGTTCTTGCCGGCGACATCAAGCTTCCCTCTGGCGTTACCCTCGTTGCAGACGAAGAACTGCTCGTTGTTAACGTATCCGAGCCCCAGGAACTTGACGTTCCTGAGCCCGGTGAAGAAGGCGAAACCGACGCTGAAGGTAACCCCATTGAGCTGGACGAAGATGGCAACCCCATCGAACCTGAAGCTCCTGAGGGCGACGTCGTCGAGGCATCTGAAGAATCAGATCAGGCTGGCGAAGCACACGATTCAGACAACTCCCAGGACTAATGTTTTAGCTTCAAGCTAGAACACCATTGGTGTGAGAGATGGCCCGTACCCTGCAGAGCAGGTGCGGGCCATTCTTGTGAGGAGAATTCTTTGCTGGAAAATCTAAAACGTAAACTAGCTGATATAACTGAAAGCTCTAGGGAAAGAGAAAAGATGAGCGACGCATGGTTGATTGTGGGCTTGGGGAACCCGGGCGCTGAATACGAAAAGACTCGCCATAATATTGGGCAGATGGTTATCGATGAGTTAGCAACTGAGGTGGGCGGCTCTTTCAAGCGGCATAAAGCCCGAGCAATGGTGTTAGAGGGACGCCTGGGCATGGGCGGGCCCAAAGTTATTTTGGCAAAGCCGCTCACTTATATGAATACCTCAGGTGGGCCGGTGGCGGGGCTTGCACAGTTCTATGGCATTAATCCAGAGAAAATTATTGCGGTACATGACGAGCTGGACATCCCTTTTGACACAATCAAGCTGAAAATCGGTGGGGGAGAGGGCGGTCATAATGGACTGCGCGATATGTCTAAGGCGCTGGGCACAAAAGATTATTACCGAGTCCGTGCTGGAATCGGGCGTCCACCCGGGCGGATGCAGGTCTCAGATTTTGTGCTGAAGCCCTTTTCCTCTACGGAAGCAAAAGAGCTTCCTTTCTTAGTGGGTAATGCCGCAGACGCCGTCCAATTGCTGATTTCCGATGGTCTGGTAGCAGCCCAACAGAAATTTCACTCGGCATCATAAATTTTTTGCCAGACGCCGTGCCGCTAGGGGGGTAGGTGTTCTCAACTGAGCTTGCCCTTACTACACAATTTTGCGCGCGGGGAATAAGCTATAAAAATATGTCGTTATGCCAAGAGAGCATGAACACGCGTAGATAATCGTCAATAAAAGGAAGAGCACGTGAGCACTAAATACGCTTTGCCAGAGAGTACCCCTCTGAACAATGAAACCGTGATGAAGCTTCGTCAAGACTTCCCCATTCTTTCTCTGGAAGTGAATGGTCACCCGCTCACCTACCTCGATTCCGGTGCTACCAGCCAGAACCCGGTTCAGGTTTTGGATGCCGAACGGAACTTCTACACGGGTGCTAACTCAGCGGTTCACCGCGGGGCACACACCCTGGCTGTGGAATCGACTGACCTCTTCGAAGAGGCCCGTCGTGTAGTTGCCGAGTTCGTTGGCGCCCGTGAAAACGACATTGTGTGGACGGCAAATGCTACTGAAGCGCTGAACCTGGTGACCTATTCTTTTGCGAATGCTTCTGAAGGGCTCGGGGGAGAAGCTGCCCAAAAATTTGCGCTCCAAGAGGGTGACGAAATCGTTGTGACCGAACAGGAACACCACGCGAATCTCATTCCTTGGCAGCAGCTTGCCAAGAAAACCGGTGCTACCTTGCGCTGGATTCCAGTGCTTGAAGACGGAACCCTCAACTATGAGGAAGCCGAAAAGGTCATCACCGCACGCACCAAAGTCCTAGCTTTTACCCATGTGTCTAATGTGCTGGGATCGATTACAGACGTCGATTATCTGGTGAAATTAGGTCGCCAAGCAGGCGCATTTATTGTGCTCGACGCCTGCCAGTCGGTACCTCACATGCCGGTCAACTTCCGCGAACTAGATGTAGATTTTGCTGCCTTTTCAGGTCACAAGATGCTCGCGCCAACCGGTATCGGCGTTCTATACGGTAAGAGCGAGCTCCTCAAAGATATGCCACCTTTCTTGACCGGTGGTTCTATGATCACCAAAGTCACCATGACACAAGCTGAATTCATGGCACCTCCCACCCGCTTTGAAGCAGGTACCCAGAAGGTATCTCAGGTGGTTGCACTTGCTGAGGCGGTACGATACCTGATCCACCTCGGCATGGAAAACGTTCACGCCTGGGAAGCAGAACTGGGCAAACGTCTGGCTCAAGGCGTCAGTGAAATAAGTGGTGTGCGCCTGCTGGGGCCGGCCGTCGGTATGGAGCGAGCCGGAGTTGCTGCAGTACACGTCGACGGCGTGCACCCACACGACGTCGGACAGATTCTTGATACCGAAGGTATCGCCGTTCGAGTAGGGCACCACTGCGCACAGCCGCTCCACCGGGCGATGGGGATTAACGCCTCAACCCGCGCGTCGGGCTACATCTACAACACCACCGACGACGTCGACCGGTTCTTGCAATCCCTCGCCACAGTGCGCCCCTACTTCGACATCAACGACTAATATCAAGCTTTTCTAGGAGTAACGATGAGCGGACTCGAGTCCCTATATCAAGAGATTATTCTTGACCATTCCAAGCAGCGCACCGGTGAAGGGTTCGTAGATCCCGGCACGCATGCCAGCGCCGATAACCACCAGTACAACCCCACCTGCGGCGATGAGATCAACCTCCGCGTTGAGCTCTCGGATGACCGCCAGACCATTGAAAAAGTATCGTGGGAAGGGGACGGCTGTTCCATCTCGATGGCATCTGCCTCAGTTCTATCCGATATGGCTCCAGGAATGAGCTTGGGAGAATTCCAGGAGATGGTGGACAAATTCCGCGAAATGTTGCGCTCGCGCGGACAGATTCAACCCGATGAAGAGTACTTTGGCGACGCTGCTGCTTTCGCAGGTGTCTCGAAATTCGTAGCACGCGTCAAATGTGCAATGCTTTCGTGGGTTGCGGCTGAAGAAGCCACCAAAGAAGCCACTGTAGCGAAGTAAACTTTTTCAGCCTGTATAGATGACGGCGGTTGCAGCAGGAGATGCAACTGCCGTCAGTGTGCGTGCCAAGATAATATGTGACCCACCAGCATGAACGGCATCATATTTTGTCCCCATCCGCTCACGATAGGGGGTATACTGTCCACCAAACTAGGCGCAAGAGGTTTCGGCATGTCAGCTCCTATGTGGCGTAGTATTATTCGCACACTCGTTTTTTGACTAAGGGAATTTATGAATATCGGTTACGCAGCAGGCGCTTTTGATCTTTTCCACGTAGGACACCTTAATATCCTCCGTGAAGCAAAAAAGAACTGCGACTACCTCATCGCAGGCGTGGTTTCAGACGAAATGCTAGAACTGACCAAGGGTCGCAAGCCTATTGTGCCTCTGGCAGAACGCATGGAAATTGTCTCCCACATCGACTTCGTGGACGAAGTACGCGCGGAGACCGTCAAGGATAAGCTAGAGACCTGGGAATCAGTCAAATTCAACACCTTCTTCAAGGGTGATGACTGGAAAGGCACTCCAAAAGGTAAAGATCTCGAAGACCGCTTTGCTGCGGTAGGCGTGAACGTCGTGTACTTCCCCTACACCGCACACACTTCTTCTACAAAGCTACGCGCAGCTCTTGCAGCGCTCACCCCCAACGCTGCATAAGGATCTCATCACTAAAGCACAAGGGCGGTTCCTGAATTTTCAGGAACCGCCCTTGAGCTTTATGGCTTAAAACCGGAAATTACTTCTGCTGAAGCCACTCTTCGATGTAACCACCGAGTTTAGTCATTACTTTACCCACATAAGGCTCAGCGGCAGCAGCAATCTTTTTGCCCACCAAAGGAATACCGCAGGAAACTTCACCGGAAACATTGATAACGGTCTGCTCACCCTGGGGAACCAACTGCTGTGAAGCCTTAGCGGTCACAGGCATGCCCGTAACGTTGATTTCTGATTCTACGGTGCGCGCACCATCTGCTGCAGGCGCAGAAACAGAATCAACCTGAGTCATCTTCAGACCTTTAGAGACAAACTTCTTTGCCATATCAGGAACACGATCTGCACTCACCGCGCGGGTTGAGGTCGCGGTGAAAGCACCCGAAGGATCGCCGTCAACGGAGAAACCTTCAAAACCAATCTTCAACTTATCGCACACAAAACGTGCGAAATCCTCAGACGCAAAAGCCTGTGCAACCTGATCAACAGTTGCGTTTACAGTGGTTGTTTCATTAACAGCCATAACACGTACCTCTCTATGAAATGAAAGCACCCATCGGTGCTCTATCTTCTAATATCTTATACGGAATACGCACAAGGCGCCCAACACGATATGAGCTATAAGCTATCGCATTGAGCGCCCTGTAGAAATCATCAAGCCCTCTAGAACCTGGCGGAATAGGTTATGCCGCCAAAACTATCTCAGACTAACGAGAAAACTTCTCTCCTACGATTCCCAAAACTACTTGCTTCCAACGACGAGCAAACTTGCGTACGTCGTGGCCGGGGGAGGGGGCAAAAGTTTCAAAAACCTCGGAAAGTCGAGCCGATGCTTCGTCAGCACCAGGACGACGACGGGAACCACGATATTTCTCTGGGTTCGCCAAAGCATCATCTAGCTTCTGGTGCAGGTCCTTGGCATCCTGAGCAATAACTGTCTCACCATAAGACTGCATCACCTTGGAGAACTCAACCTGGTGGTTATCTACCACTTCCTCAAGCTCAGCCTGGCGAGGAACAGAAATAGGAATAACTCCGACTTCGCGCGCGTCCAAAATTGAACCGGGGCCGCCCTGCACCAGTACGGCGGTAGCATTCTCGTAGATCTTAAGCAGATCTTTACGAGGCATGCGGTCTACGTTGTCGGTGGAATTACGGGGGCCTTCCGTAAAACCATGCTGAAAGAGGCAAGTTACCTCAGGATGCTGAGTCAGGTAAGACTCTACCCAACCTACCAATCGATCAAATTTGTGATAGTCAGTTCCAATGGAAACCACAAGATCGTAATGAGGCACGTCCTCTTCCACAGGTTTCTGGGGATCGCTGCGTGTTGCCATGCGATTAATCTACTTTCTAAGAGATGGAGTGAGTAAGCAAAGAGCGAGGGAGCTACATAATCGCGCCGATATTAACCGACTCGGGGAATGCCTTCTGCTGCTCTTCCCATTGAACAACAAAAAGGTCGCTCATGGGGTAGCATAAGCGTCCGCTCATTGTCGGCATCGTGATGCGATCGTAAGCTTCGATAAAGACAGTGCGAATGCCTAGAATCTTTGCTACTGCGAAAAAAGAAACTGCGACAGCAGCACCAGACGTGATGACGACATCGGGCTTCTCCCTGCGCAGAGTACGCCAAGCGACTCCCACATTGCGCACGGCATTTGGAATGTTGCGAGTAGTGGGGAAATAAACCCAATCAATCTTCTCGCCGTCCAACGCCGCTTTTACCTCAGGTAGCTCAAAAGTTGCCCAGGTGCGATCGTGTTGTTTCCAGAACTTATCAATAGCGATGAGCTGGGCAAGGTGACCGCCCGCGCTCGCTACATAGAGTGCTTTCATTGTGTTGTTATCCCCCAAAGATGTGTTGCTTAAGATGCCAGATAGACGTATTCGATATCGGCGTGTGAAGTGCGTGCTGCGAGCTGAGCGAATTCACGAAGTTGTGCGGATTCGGTGGAAGAATCCACCACGATCAGAGCTGCCCCTAGATTTTCAGCTGCTGAGAGAACCTCAGAGAATCCTGCTTCATGCGAAGCAACAACGACGGTTGGCTGATCAGCTACTGCCTGGAATGTCGGCTCATTGGAAAGCGCCGTTGAGATGGAGTCGGTGAAATGAACGTTTTCCTGAGAAATAGATTCACCCACGACCGAAGCATACTGCTCTGCCAGCTGAGGGGTCGGCGAGTAGACGATGACTCCGCGGTGATCTTCTGAAGAAACATGTCCGACAGGAGCGCCCAACGCCATCAGTGCCCGGCGAGTATCCTCAACCTCGGAACCGCGACGAATGTGAGACACAGGACCCCGAACAACCTCTTCGGCACGATCAGCATGAGCCAGTTTGCGGGCACGAGAGTCTGCAATCCATGCCAAAACAGCTCCAATGAGAAGACCGAGGCAAGCACCCACCAAAGCAGTCTTGAGCATGCCCAGGTTCTGGGATGCCTGAGGAGCCTTAGCTTCGCTGATAACACGGCCAGCTTCAGTGTTCGTCAGCTGAATCTGAGCAAGCTTTTCAGTCAGAGTTGCCTTGACCTGCTCTGAAGAATCCTTAGGAAGATTATCCAGTTCTTTCTTAGCTTCCTTAGCAGCGGCGTCTACGCGCTCCTGTGCTGCTTCGGTGCGTACCTTCAGGTAGGACTTCGCGATGGAGTTAGCGTAAAGTGCTGCGTCTTCGGGATTATCTGCAGTTGCAGTAATATCCATGACCTCGGTACCGGAGTGAGGTGCTACCTCAACGTTGTGTACCAAACGTGAGACGAGCCCTTGGTCGTTGACGTCGATTTCCTTAGCAGCTTCTTCAGCTACTTCACGAGAAGCGGCAACACCTGCTTCTGTATCAATCTTCAGAGTGAGCTGGTTGCTTGCCAATGCATTGGGGTCTGGCGAGACGGGGGTCGCCAAAACGGTAGCGGTTGCTTGATATTTGGGAGTTGCTGCAACCGAAGCCAGGGCGCCTAAGATAGCGCCAATAATGACGGCGGTCAGAATAATCAGAGGATGACGAAGCATCTTCTTGAGCTGGTCGGAGAGCGAAACTGCCCCTACCGCCTGATTTGAACGCTGCGAATCCCCACTCGCTCTGCGTGCTGCTACTTTAGCCATGTTTAGTTGCTCTCTTTCGATGCAAAGTGTTTACCAATTCTTTTTTTCTTTTTTCGAGATTTGAAAATCATCTCGACGCCCATCGCGTGTCTAAAGACGTAGAGCAGGATGCCGTAGATCGGAATCACGATGGCCGCGTAGACAAAGAGTTGAACCCAGCCCATCCCCATGAACCAAGTTACTCCTAGCGCGCCCAAAAGAGGTACCCCCACGCCTGCAAGCATGATGGGGAACATTTCGGTGGGTTTTGCGCTAATACCTACTAATTTCAGAACTTCATAGGAAGCCAAAGCGGTATCCACCAGAATAGCTGCGGCCCATGCCGTTACTGCTCCCCAAATCCCATAGGTAGGTACCAAGAGGAAATTTAGGATGAACGAAACAGCCAGCGAGGACAGCTTGTTATAGAGCTGCCACCGCGACTTACCGCTCATCAGTAGAACTGACTGGACACCGCCGGCTGCCATCATAATCATCATGGCAGGGCAGATCACCCAGAGAATTCCTGCGCCCCGGTCGAATCCCTGACCAAAAACGGTCATGAGAACAGGTCCGAAGAACGCCAACGTGATGTAGAAGGGCCATCCAATTGCGATGAGGGCTCTGGTATTTCCTAAAAAGATACGACGAGCTTTATCCAACTCGTTGGTGGCGATAGCCGCGCTGATAGAGGGGCCGGTTACAATTCGACCGGTGTGTTCTACCATCACGCCCATGCGCACCATACGGTTGACGGCGCCGTAGATACCCGAGGCGACAACGCCGCCATATGCTGCCACAAAAAGTACGTCGATCCATTCGAGGATGGATTCAACCACTGCAGAAACACCGCGTGCGGCGCTAAACCCCCAAAAGGTTTTGGCGGTCTCTGCAGGAACGCTACCTTCTGCGACATCGTCTTCAGCGCGCGGCATGTATTTGCGAACCAAAACCAGGGCGATCAGTCCAACAATCACCACAGGAATTGCCCATGCCAGTGCCAAAGACAACATTGAGCCAGCCATGCTTACTACCAGCAACACTGCCAAGATGCGCAGAGTGGGCAGAAGAACATTCTGGAGAGCGGTAAAAGTAACCACTCGGTTGAGACCGCGAAGCACGCCAAAACAAATTGTCATGGCGGCAGCGGCAATCAAGAACGGTGCGGAGACAATTACTGCCACCCGGTAGTCATGATCTAGTGACGGAGTCAGTGCCGGCAAAGTATAAATGAGTGCCACTACAGTGAGCCCGATAGCAATGCACAGCGAAGGAATAGTCGCAAAACGAATCAAACGCGGTATTGCCGAGTAACGACCCACCGCCCGCTGGGCAGAAACCGTACGAACCAAACCCGTGTCCGAGCCAAAAACCGAAAGCGACGTGCCAATCGTGAAAAGCGCCATCACCTGGAAAAATAGACCCGCGCCAGCTTCGCCTAGCCCGTGCGTTACTACTAAGGTAGCGACGAACGCCGCGATTGCTCCATAGACTACGAAGAGGGATGAAAATGCACCGCTCTTAGCAAGTGAGGGCATTAAATCCCCTCCCCATTAACTTGAGATCTCATAATCATGGTCAGACACAGCATCATGGCTGCCATCTGCATAATGTCAAAGCTGTAGAAGATAAAGACGCAGATCGCAGTGACAGGTACCGAATGAATCCATAGCCCAGCTGCAGACTGCACATCCCAGGTGGAGATGATGGAGGAAAGCATGAAGATGACGAACAATGCAAGCCCCACTAACCCAAAGCAGAACATCAGAGCCCACAGGTAACCCTGAGTGCCCATAGAAATACCAATGGATACATTCATTCGAGACGTGCCGTAGCCGACCACAGGCGACTGCATGACGGCGTCCCACGTTGCCTGATACAGCGAAGCACGACCGCCGGTAGAATCTGAATATTCCTGGCGGCCAAGAATCTTGGCAATAGCACCTGAAGCAAACAGACCTGCGACAGCAAGCGCTGCAGCGACCACCGAGTAGAAAGCGACTTTCAAGTTACCGCTGAGTACATAGCGAAGCACTACATACACCACGGCGATGCCCAAGCCAATGAACATTCCACGGTTACTGGTAGCGATGGCAGGCACCAAGCCCAAAATAATGGAGATACCCAAAATAATTTTGGTGCGAAGCTTATCGGCTGCCATCAAGGTGGCAATCACGACCGGCGTCAAGAAAGTGAACGCCAGACCCCAGCTATTAGCATAAGGAAACGGTGCCGACGGGCGAATATATGGCTCAGGAGCGCCCCAAGGTAACTGGATTTCAGCCAGCGGTGGCATGACGTAGTCACGAACCAATTCGTTCTGTTTCAACCCGCCAGGAAGCAAAAAGCTCATAGGGGTAGTGAGGCGGAACTCTGGGAAGAGCAAAGCCAAATAGCCCAAAATCACCACGGTGTACCAGACCGTGACGAGACCGCCCATCAGCCCTTGATTGGTGATAGATGTACGTGCATTGAAGAAATACACGCCGTAGATACCTACGTTGAGAATATTTACCCAACGAAGACCCCACGCCAAAATATCGCTACCCCCGTGAAGGGATACTGTAGACACCACGCACCAAAAAATAAGGGCAAACCAAATCCACTGTGTCTTGTAGACCAAGATGTTTCTGCGCACCACCATATAGAAGACCATGATGATGGCGAGAATAGTAGGGGCAAACTGACCCAAGCCAAGAGCCCAGATCAGAGGAAAACCATACAGAAGAGTATAAAGAGGCCAGGCAGGTAACGCTGGAATCTTTGAATACGCTGAATCAACAGAGCTTCTTGCAAAGCGTTCGCCCTGTTGAGGCATAAAGAGGGTGGAAAGCATTAGACGCCTTAAAGACCGCGACCGGTTTTGTTGACCAGATCGAGAAGGGTCTGTGGCTTGATAACGCCGGTGGAAACAACATAGGCTGCCCATCCGCGCAACTGCGCAGGGTTGCGACGGAGGGTAGATTTAGCGTACGCCTTAGCCATTTCGCGATTGCCCAAAGCTGCATACGCAAACGCAATCTGACCCGCGATGCGAGCAACGCCCTTGGGGTGACGTTCGAATTCAGGAAACTTGCGCAACATGTAGGTTAGACCGTCAATCATTGACTGCCATTTACCGGCAAAGAAGGAGGGGCGATCCCACAGTACCAAAATGAGTGCCTCGGGAACGGAAGCTACCGGACCAAAACGGGTGGCGCGCAACAACAAGTCGTAGTCTTCACCGTAAGCCGCCGGAAGATCTTCATCTACGGGGCCAATTTTGCCAGAAGTCAGCAAATCTTCACGGCGGTAAAGCATTGCTGAAGGGTGAATCTCGGTAATGCGGGAAATCAAGAAGTCATCAAAAGTTGCGGTAGCGGGTGCCAGGCGTTCAATATCTTGCCCACCCGAGCGCACGGTAATACCGGAAGAAATGGCTGAAGCTTCAGGGGTCTTTTCCCATAGCTCGATTTGCTTGCGAATTTTGGTGGGATACCAGTAATCGTCATCGTCACAGAAACCGATGAATTCACCGGTTGCGGTGGAGATACCAGTGTTGCGACCACCTGCAAGACCTTGCGGACCGTTGTTCAGAACGGTCTTCAAAGTGCGGTTCGAAGGAATCTCTAAATCGGAGAGCGAATCGATTTCCACATGGTCAAAAACAACAATGACCTCGATGGGACCTGCGTAGTCCTGCTCAAAGATGGAGCGGACGGCGGTGCGCAAGAGCTCAGGGCGCGAACCAATAGTTGCAATAACTGCTGAAACCTGAGATGTAGTCATGTTTATGCCTCCTGGGCGGGCTGCGAGAGTGAAATAAATTTACGGCGCATTGAGAGCGCTGTAGTTGCGAAGTTAGCCAGGAATAGAAGTCCGTAGACCACGATGAAGCCCCAACCCCATCCCCAGAAAATGAAGATCCAGCAGAAAGTGCCGGCATCCATATGTAGGTTGATGAAGGAGCGCATGGTTCCACCGGCTGGAGGGGCAGCTGTTTTGCGCTTGGTGCGCAACTGCTCCGCGAGAATCTGGCTCATGAAGTGGCCAACGGTGAGTACAGCAAAAGCCATAGGAAGCCACCACAGAGCCCAGCCGTGTACAGGCCAGTGATCCTGGAAGCGGATGAAACCGACGAGGATTGCCAAATGCTGGGCAGGGGTACGGATGGAATCCACCACGTGATCGAGCCATTCGCCTGCAGGAGATGATGCTCCGGTGACTCGGGCTACCTGGCCGTCGGCAGAGTCCATGGCATAACCCAACGCAAAGAAAACTGCGACTAACAGGGCTGTCCAGAATGAAGGTTCGAGAAAAATCAACGCTAAGATGCCCACGAGTGAGAGGGCAGAGCTGATGGCGGTGACGCCGTTGGGGGTAACTCCAAATTTGACCGCTGCCGCTGCAAAGTAACGGGCAAAACGACGGTTTACCCAGCGGGTATAGGCGGGAACGCCATGCCCTGGTTTCTGTGCAGCTCCCAAAGCTGCAAGAGTATCTCGAAATCCTGTTGGCTGAGATGAAGATCTAAGGTGCGAACTCAAGTGTATTTGACCCATCATGTTGATCCGTTGATAAAGGAAATAACCTTTATATACGGTCGTATTTATCGTTAGCGAGTATGTATGGGCGTAAATTACCCATTGGTATGCAAAATACTACCGATGTGCACGTTAGAAAGCCGGTAGCAACTCCATTTAATCGAGTTTGTGGGGCATTATGTGCCTAGTGAAGCGCTGTTTTGAGCGGTCTACATCACTTAGGTACGTAATCACCATCAAATAAGTGGCGAATCCTGAAGAATTATTCTGACCTTCCGACCCTATATTGGGTGCTCAGATGAAAAGAGAAATCGCTATAGAACAGCGGGTCCAAAAGTTTGTCAGAACTTTTGGACCCGCTGTTTTCGCCTGGCATTTCACCAATAAAATATTGATGAAGCTATTGGCTTACTTCTTTAAAGTTGCCTGCATATCAAAGCTCACTCCAGCATTGGACTGGCGGTAGCCATGAACTGAAACAGCAATAACGTTCTTACCCTGCTTCAATGAAGAAGCTGGAATGCTAACTTCAAGAGGAGAATTGATTCCCTGATCGTTGGTTTTGGAGCTACGTGCAAGTGAGAAAGGAGTAATCGTTCCAGTCGCCATGTTGTCGCGCTTGACTTCTTGACCATTCACGTAGAGAACAGTGCCATCGTCTGAACGGTAATTTAGAACCAGGTTCTGGTAATCAGCCGGGTTATTGATGGTGATTTCTTTACGAAGGTAAATGGAGGAAGGCTGGCGCCATGGAGTGTTATTCAGCTGAGTCTTCAGACTTGGAACATTCCAACCCATTGGAGTTGCGGCATTACCCCAGGAACGTACTGTGGTGTCGTAATTCTTCCATGTATTGCTGATGAACCAGGGGCTTACCTGATAGTTCCAGTTATCACCGTAGGCAACTGCCACCTTGTCCTCTACTACCGGAGCCGGAGTAGTGGGCGCGGGAGTGGTAGGTGCCGGGGTAGTGGGCTCAACAGTAGGCTCTGTTGTAGGTGCCGGGGTAGTAGGCGCTGGAGTAGTAGGTTCAGCAGTCGGAGTTGCGGCTGCAGTCGCTACTGCAACCGGAGTAGTTTCCGAGTAGTTACCGGAATCATCAACCGAGCGCACGAAGTACCGTGAATCACCAGTATTCTTAATTTCGAAAGTGGTTTGACCCTTGGGCACAGTTGCAATGACGCGGTTGTTGCGAAGAACCTGGTAAGTAGTACCCGCAGAGGTATTGCTCTTCCACGTCAACTTATCTATGCCGTCCACGGTAGTAACCGCAAGGTTAGAAGGAGCTGCAGCGGGAGTAACGTCTGCAGGGGTGTAGCGAGCGAAACCAACGGTATTTTGGACGCCGGAAGCACCCATGGTCTTGGTGATGTCGCCGCCAACCCACAGGTTACCCTTGGAATCAGTAAAGCTTTCCCAAATTCCATG
Organism: Rothia amarae; assembly: GCF_042677725.1. Taxonomy (NCBI): domain Bacteria; kingdom Bacillati; phylum Actinomycetota; class Actinomycetes; order Micrococcales; family Micrococcaceae; genus Rothia; species Rothia amarae. Next base: position 27,912 of record NZ_JBHUCN010000009.1, on the reverse strand, counting down.
ACCCTTTTCACCGGAGATGATGGGGTTGAACTTAGGCAGAACCTGACCGGTCTTCGCATCAAATGCGCCAATGAGGCGAATCATATCGATGTTCTTGTTCTCATTCCACGGACCGTCGTGGGTTTCTCCGCCTTCATAGACCCAGTCGCCACAGTGGCAAGCTCCATAAATAACGTCGCCGATCTTGGAGATGTCCTGGAAATCGCCACCTGATTTAGTGATGGATGAAGAGAGCCGGCTCATATCTGACGTGCGGTACTGAGCGAGAAGGTGCTCAGCGCCACCGGCAAATACGGTGTCCCCAGCGGTCTGAACATCAAACTGGAATCCCTGCTTACCTTCGGTAGCGGGATTGGTGTAGGAAAGCTTCCAGTTCCAATCCTTCAACTTCTTGCCGGTAGTGGGATCAAGAGACGCCAACTTGTACTGAGAATCAGTGCCATTGGTGGTGAAGTAGCCGGCTGCATATACGCCTGAGCCGTCATCCGCGGCGGAGATACCGTTTACTGTACCGTTGAAGTTTGGACGCCAGTTCCAGTCCACAGAGCCTGACTTTATATCAAAACGGGAAGCATTACGTGCGTAAGCAAAGTTTGTCGAAGTTGCACCCTTGACATGGGTGAAGGAACCACCGATGTAGAGGTAGCCGTTCTTTTCCTGGATGGTCTTAACTACTGAAGCTGCGCCACTGAGACGGTTTTCGACCTTCCAATCAAAAGTATGATCAATTTGACCGGTGGCGGGATCAAGCACAACAAAACCTGCAGCCGGCTCACCATTGACCTCGGTGAATTCACCACCTACAGCAAGCTTGCCGTTGGAGAGACCTTCAACAGCCTTGATCTGACCGTTGAACTTTGGTGTGAAGCCGCGGACTAATTCCTGGGTATCTAGGTCGAATCCAGCGAGGTAACCTTGATCGACTACTTCACCAGAGCGGCTGACAACGTTCTTGAAATCGCCACCGGTAAAGACTGTGTTACCCACCTGAGAAATAGCCTGAACGCGAGTGTTCATTTCGGTAGTTGCACCAGTACCTGACTCGGTGGAGGTACGCCACTTCATGGTGGAGGAGTAGTTATTGGGAAGCTGGGTTTGCTTCTCGGCACCCCAACCCGCATCAGGAATATCCTGGAAGCCTGCGTCATCCTGGGTCAAGGTGGGGCGCACATAAACCTGGGTGAAAGGCATAGCCGAGCGACCGGTAGGAGTCCACAAGTAGGAGCTGGCAGAATTAGTGCCGGTCATGTAAGCACCATAGCTGAATCCAAGCTTCCAGTTGAAATCTGCAGTTGTAGTGAACGACATCGCATTCATGCGATTGTTCCAGTTACCTACGCGGCCGATGCTTGAAGCGTAGCTTGCGTCGCCGTCGTAGCCTGCGGGGTTATCAAAGGAAATATTGGACCAGGAAGCGTAGCCCTGTAGTGCCCATGACCAGCGGTTGGTACGATCGCGGTGCGCACGGACTTCCTGCCATGCAGAACCATCAGTGTTGGCAGCGCGCTTAAAGCGAACACCGTCTTTGAGGTCAGAGGGGGACTTGCCATCGAGTAAGCCGTTGACGGTATCAGAAGGGAGCTGAACGGGCGTGAAAGCGTCGGTGCCATCGGGATTAGATGCTAGGTCAGCAGCCTTGCCCTTGCCGGCGTATTCTTCGCTCCAGCCTTCACGGCCGCGGCCAATCAGAACCCAGCCGCCGCCGTCAGTTTCCTGGTCGCAGTAAAACTGCTCAGGAGCTTCCATGGCAGGGGTGTACAGCCAATAAGAGCCCGATTTTGAAGAAGGGTCATTTTTCTTGATTTCATAGCAGGATGCTGCCGCTTTATCGCTGGAAGAACCATCGACGGTGGGTGCTGCCTGCGCTACGGTCAGCGGCAACAGCGAAGCGCCCAAGGCGAATGCTGCTGCAGAGGCTGCTACCGAGCGTGCGAGTGATATTTTTTTCATAATTCTTTAGCAATCCGGGTTATTGGGAAAATCGTGGGAGGCAATTTTCCAGCTGCCGTTATCTTCAACAAGAGTGAAGATGTTGAGTGATTTTTTGGGGGTATTGGGGTCGGTTAGCGTGTTGCCAGCGCTGTCTTTGACCTTTACATCGGATGAATCGATGCAAACTTCAAGAACCTTCGCGGGAGCACCGTTGTACTTTGAATCAGCAACTTTGGGCTCACCTACGATTTTAGAGGTCCCCTCCTGCTTCCAGTCATTGGTTCCAAATTCCAGGGCGTTAGCGGAAAATTCATCGCTAGCGCTACCGGTGGAGACCTTTTCAATGTCGGAGACTGTTTTATCATCCAGAGCAAGGTTCGGGGTATTGGTGTTATCTTCCTTGGCGCTACTCGCTGAGTCGCTTTCCTTGTCCGATTTAACTTCTACAGTTCCTACAGCAGTGAGTACTTTTTCGTAAGAAGAATAAAGGTCTTGAGTCTTAGTGACTTGCTCGTTCGAGAGGTCAGTAGATTTTGCCGAAGAGAGAGCCTCAGCACCCGCATAGTTTTCTGAAGGAGCATCCGCAGAGTCTGATTCTTTGTTCTCCGCTGCTTTGGAGGTGGCAGCATTTGCCGAAGGAGATGCCTTCTGTGAGGTGCTCGCCGAAGTGGTGGGGGAGGGGGTCGCGCTAGATGCGGAAGCTGAAGTCGACGATGCCGCGGAGGAGGAAGATTCCGCAGGAGCCGAATCAGTGGAATTGTCGGAGCAACCGCTTAAAAGAAGCGTTGCCACTAAGGATACCGACAGCACAGCGGGGGCTACCAGCTTTTTCTGCGTGCGATATTGAGTTAAGTACATATGTGCCTCTAAAGTGATGTGGCGATTCAGCCCTCTTGATGAGAAGAGAGCGTCTTTCGGATCAAAATATTTTTATGCTTGCGAGCGATGCGATTTTTCCCTCAAATATTATTTCCCGGGAAAATAATCAGCTGTTCTAATTTTAGATTTGTTGCCTCAGATAATCATTCACCAATTTGTACCCATATATGTGTTGTGGTGGGAGATGTGGACTACAAAATTCAGCATTTTGGGTGGAGGGGCTGGCGAAGAGTATCCGCACCAGCCCCTTGCCTGGGGATAATAAGCTGTCCCTATTGTGGGTTACGCACTTCTCTATCAAGTGCTATTTGAGTGTCAAATGAAATGGGACTGTTGCGCCAATTCGCGTGTGTTTCAACCGCAATTACGTTGGGGCCTTCTACCAGTTGATTAGGCGAAACGTCGATTACAAGAGGAGCGGCAGTTGCACTTGATTGCGACGGCGCTGTGTTTGCATATGTGGTAAAAGTAGGTTGCTGAGCGGAGATATTCTTACGCCCCACTTCCTTCCCGTTAAGGTAAACCACCACTCCATCGTCAGCTACGGTACTAATCTGAAACTTCTTGACTTCGTCCAAAGAATTCACAGAAATTTCTTTACGGAAATAGACACTTATAGGTGATTTATCACCGCGATCGATGACGGTAGCCAAGTTAGAACCACCCCAGCCCAGCGTCGAAACACCTGAACTCCACCCAGTTTCAGTCGTCGCGACGTCCTTCCACGAAGAATCTAAAGCAGCTAGACCGAGTTTGTACTGCCACTGGTCTCCGGTAGAGACGACTTTTTGAGAAATGATCTCGGGAGTAGGAGTTGCTGGGGTTGACGGTGTGACGGGAGAGAGAACCACTGGCGTAGAAGCTGAGATGTTCCCCGCACTATCCATTGCACGGACAAAGTAGCGTGCTCCGTCCTGATGATTCAGAGAGAAAGTTGATTCAGAGGTCGAGCCCACCACACGGTTATCTCGAATAATTTGGTAGACAACACCGCTTTCAGCACTCTTTGTCCAGCTCAATTTATCTGTTGCGTTATCAACGGAAACTTGAAGATTTGTAGGAACCATAGGAGCTGCTGAATCCCGAGGAGCAAATCGGGCAAAACCTACAGTATTCTGCACCCCATAAGCACCGAGTGAAGTGGCGATATCGCCACCTGCCCACAACACACCGTTTGAATCAGTGAAAGATTCCCAGACGCCGTTGCCATGAAAGCCTTTGAGTTGCGGGTTGAACTGGGGGAGGTATTTACCTGTTTCCGCATCCCAAGCACCCATCAAACGAATCTGTTGCACATTGGTTGCTTGATTCCAGGCGTTCTTCCACGAGTCTGCGTCCTGGTACATACCATCGCCGCAGTGGCATCCTGCGAAAACAACTCCGTTGTGGTAGCTCAAATCCTGGAAATCTCCGCCGTCTTTGGTGATGGAGCTAGAAAGACGAGTGAAATTATCTTTTGTGTATTGGGAAATCAGGTGCTCTGTTCCGCCGGTCCAGACTGATCCTCCGACATCCTGAACATCAAATTGATAGCTCCACTCTGGAGTGCGTGCCTCCTCGAAGCTGGGCTTCCAGTTCCACTGCGCTGTCAGCTTGGCATCCACTGTGTTCAGCGAGGCGAGGCGAAACGCTGACTCCGTGCCCACCGTAGAAAAATATCCGGCTGCAAAGACTTGCTTGCCATCTGCGGAGGCATTGATACCGTTGACCGTTCCATTGAACAAAGGGCGCCACGTCCAGTCCACCCCGCCGTTATCCAAGCGGAACCGGGTTGCGTTCTTAGAATATGCGGCAACTGATGACGTATTGCCGCGGGCATGCGTAAAGGTTCCACCTACATAGAGGTAGTTGCCTTGAACATCAAGAGTATTTACTGCTACGACTCCGCCAGTATTTCGGTTTTCTAATCCGATGTTCCACGAAGTGTCAGTGACACCTGTTGCCGGATCAAGCAGCACTAACCCGGCTGCTGGTTTACCGTTGACCTCAGTGAATTCGCCGCCCACTGCCAACTTGCCGTTGGGCAAACCAATGACGTTTTTAATCTGCCCGTTAAAGGTGGGGGTAAAACCGCGTACCAACTCACCGGTATTAACATCAAAACCAGCTAAGAATTGCTGATTCACTACTTCGCCGTCAGCGCTCACCAGATTCTTAAAGTCGCCACCAACGAACACAGTATTTCCGACCTGTCCGAAAGCTTGTACCAGGGTGTTGTGCTCACCCACTACGCCAGTTCCAGTTTCATTGGAAGTACGCCAGCGCATCTTTTCTGAATAACTGTTGGGCAGGGCATGCTGGGTATTTGCCGGAGTACCTGAATCTGCAATATCCGCAAACTTAAGATCGGACTGAGTAAGTTTAGGGCGCAGAAAGACTTGCGTGAAAGGAATAGCATTGCCAGCTGTGGGAGTAGCACCCCAAAGGTAAGAGGTTGCGTTATTCTCACCGTAAACACTAGGACCAAAGGCGAAACCGAGATTCCAGTTCTGAGCTGCTTTGCCCGCAAAAAGAATGGTGTTGACCGTAGAGCTGTACTGAGCAATACGATCCATAGTCCCAGGGTAGGTTTTGCTCCAGGGAGAAGTAGGGCCGTTATCGAAAGAGATATTGGACCAGTTAGCCCATGAAGAAAGCGCCCACGACCAATTCTGAATCTGGTCACGGTGAGCGTAAGAATTTTGCCATTTTGTTCCCGCTTTATCGGTGGCACGGTAAAAGCGCACACCGTCGTCTAGGGCGCTGGGTGCTTGCCCATTCAGGAGGGCATCCACGGTAGTGGATTTAAGCTGAACGGGTGAAAAGGCATCAGTACCATCCGGGTTAGCCGCGATATCTGCTTCATTGCCCTTGCCCTCGTAGGTATCGGTCCAGCCTTCACGACCGCGGCCGATCATAACCCAGCCTCCACCATTGGTTTCTTGGTCACAGTAAAACTGGGCAGGGGCGCTCATCTGGGGAGTATAAAGCCAGTAAGATCCAGATTTTGAGGCGGGATCATTTTGCTTGATTTCATAGCAGGACGCCGCAGCGGTAGCACTGCTCAGACCATCCGTTTTGGGAGACGTAGCTGGCTCAGCTTGTGCTGGAAGAGCTACTAATGAGATGCCGCTCAAGGCGATTAGGGTAGCTGTCGTCATTTTTTGACGTAGTGAAATTTTCATAAAGCCTCATGGGGAAAATGCGAGAGATTTCAAAGTGTGTGTTTGAACCGATGGTTGTACGGAGCAACAGACAATGTCATTTTAGGTTACTGAGCGGTAAATAATGCTCAAGACATGAACGGCAACTAGAGCTAATCAACAGCTTCTGGGCTTTGTGTAGAACACTATTGATTTAGTTGCCAGCTCTATATGACAGATGCGCGGGCAGATTCTGCTTTAAAAGCTATGAGCCGCTCGTTGAAAAATCATGAATGATTTTTCAACGAGCGGCTCATTTACCTCACTGAAGTAAAACTAGCGAAAGGGTATCGGCACGTTCCGCACAATGCTCTCAGGTCTTAAATTACTTCTGACCTACGCTGGTGTGTGACGCGGGATCAGTGTGATTCTGCCCGGTTTCGTTACCCTTGATAATCTCAGGCTTGTCGACAGGCTTAGGGTCGGTAACTACCGGCTGAGCCGTAGGCTGCTGAGTAGGGGCAACGGTGGGTGTAGCGGCAGTAGGAGTCGGTGAGGGCTCCGCAGTAGCCGTAGGTGCAGTGGTGGGAGACTCCGTGGGGCTCTGAGAAGGCTGCGCCGAGGGGCTTGCGGTAGTGGACGGAGTAGGCTGAGCAGTCGGTTCGCTCTTTGCTGCAGTAGCTACAGGGGTTGAAGCGGAGTAATTGCCCGATGAATCCATCGCACGAACAAAGTATCGAGCGCCGTCTTCGTGTTCCAACTCAAACTGAGTGGAGCGAACGGTGGCAATCACACGATCGTTCTTCAAAACCTGGTAAACAGTACCGGCGTCGTTAACGCCAGACCAAGTCAAGCGATCCTTGCCGTTGGTGGTCTTTACCTGAAGATTGGTGGGAGTGGGAGGAGCTACGATGTCGCGAGGAGCAAATCGAGCGAAGCCCACAGTTTTCTGAGTACCGTTCTGCCCCAATGAAGAGTTGATATCTCCACCTACCCACAGGGTCCCAGTTGAATCTACGAACTGCTCCCAGATACCGTGACCACGCTTGCCAGCAATCTGTGGGTTGAAGTCAGAGAGAACTTCACCGGTTTCTTCATCAAATGCTGCAGTGAGACGAATTTGATGAACATCCGTAGCTTGAGCGAATGGTGAATCCCAGGAATCTGCGCCCTGGTAGATGGCGTCGCCACAGTGGCATGAACCGTAGACGGTACCCTTGTTGACTAAGATGTCCTGGAAATCTCCACCCTGGCGGGTAATCGAAGAGCTCACGCGCTGCATATCGTTCTGGCTGTAGGCGTGAATGATGTGCTCAGAGCCACCTACCCAAACGGTGTCCTGGCCGGCTTTCACATCGAGCTGGAAACCTGCGCTGGGATTAGTCGACTCGTGAGAAGACTTCCACTGCCAATCGCGAGCGAGCTTGCCATCAGTGGTGTTGAGGTCAGCTAGGCGGAATGCGGGCGCACCGTTCACAGTTGAGAAGTAGCCTGAAGCGTAGACGTCGGTTCCTGCTTCATTAGCGGAGATACCGGTAAGTGAACCATTGAAATTGGGGCGCCACTTCCAGTCCACGCTCTTGTTGTTAAGCGTGAAACGGGCTGCATTTTTGGAGTATGCGTACGTATCAGAGGTGCTGCCCTTGACATGGGTGAACTTGCCACCGATGTAGAGGTAGTTGCCCTGGACATCGAAAGAGCGAACGCTGACGTCGGTGTTAGCATTACGGCTTTCAACATTCCACTTGTAGGAAGGGTCGATTGCGCCGGTAGCAGGATCAAGCACGACGATACCGTTATGAGCTTCGCCGTTGACCTGGGTGAATTCGCCACCTACAACTAATTTGCCGTCTGGCAGTGCAGCCAGTGCCTTAATCTGCCCGTTGAAAGTGGGCATAAATGTGCGAACTAGCTCGCCAGTGTTGACGTCGTAACCTGCGATGTAGGACTGTTCAACCCTTTCACCGGTATCAGCGTTTTCAACATACTTGAAGTCACCGGCAGTGAAAACAGTGTTTCCTACCTGCTCAATTGCCTGAACGTAGGTGTGAAGTTCGCTGGTGCTTCCCGATGCAGTTTCGTCGCTAGTACGCCACTTCACCTTCTCAGAGTAGCTGTTAGGAAGAGCACGACGGGTGCTTGCTTCGGTGCCCTGATCGCCGATTTGGCTAAGGTTGAGATCCTGCTGGGTGATTTCGGGGCGAACGAACATTTGCGAGAAGGGAGCAGCATAACCGCCGCCTTCGGTCGGCGCCCAGAGATATGAATCCGCTGCTGGTGAACCGGTTACACGGGGACCGTAGAGAAAACCGTTGTTCCACTGGTTAGCGGCTGAACCTGCAAAGAAGATGTTGAAATTTGAGTTAGTGGAGTTCAACGCGATGCGACCGTCGAAAGGGTCGGTTGCCTTATACGCAGTGTTGTCAGCGCCATTGATGACGAGGTTGCTGTAGTGGGCAGGCTGGGTAAATTCCCAGGACCAGTCTTGAATGTTATCGCGGTGCAAACGAATTTCTTGGTTCTTTGAACCATCAATGCTGTTAGCGCGCTTGATGCGCAGACCATCGGCAGACAGCTCGCTGGGAGCTTTGCCATTCAGAAGCGCGTCAACGGTGTTGGAAGGAAGCTGTACCGGTTTGAAGGCATCAGTGCCATCGGGGTTGCTTGCCAGTGAATCTGGGTTACCGATGCCGTTGTTCTGCGTGCTCCAGCCCTGGCGTCCGCGACCAATCATGACCCAGCCGCCGCCGTCAGTTTCCTGATCGCAGTAGAACTGTGCAGGTGCCGCCATCTGAGGGGTGTAGAGCCAGTATGAGCCTGACTTGGAATCAGGATCGTTTTTCTTAATTTCAAAGCAGGACGCCGCAGCGGTGGCACTTGATTTGCCGTCTGCAGTGAACTGGGTAGTAGATGATTGAGCAGCATTATCTACTGCGCCTGCAGGTGAGATGGGTGCACTAATAGCACCAAGCATCATAAAAGAGCCTGCGATAGAAAACGCTTTTCGCGGAAAGGCGCGTGTCATTATTCCCCCATATAAATCAATAAGTGCGAAGAGCGCTGAACTTTCCTTCTCGGTTGCGAAACCGATTTCCCCGAACTCGGTTGCGAAGCCGATTTCCCCGAAGGAAGTTGCGCGCTAAGTCCTTATTGTTGCAGTTTTCGAGCGCGTGTTTGAGTGGAATACGGCGTTTGTGGGCTGTATGGAGAACATGGGGGACAAAAGCATGATGCCGTTATACTTTGGGGCGAAAAGATAGTTTGATAGGCGGTTATGCTATTTAGATTCGCCCCAAATGAGTGAATTTGCCGGATGAAATAGGGACATAGCACAACTAAAGAATGAAGTTTCAAAACGTCTGTGTCGGAACCTGAATCCGCTGCTTTCTCTACTTTCGCTAGAGGTGAGAAGTTCCCGTTTTTTCTGCATCTGTTCCGCGGGCTATGGGATAATAAACAAGCATTTTGAGGCATACTTCGCTAGAAAGAAGCAATTTATGAGTCTGCGGGGTCTTACCGCTCTTCTATCCCACGAACCAGGTTTTGACCGAGTTTCTCAGGCGGCTGCGCAACCGCTGGCTGCCCGAGCAAGCGAGCTCATGATTGGTGCCGTGGACGGCATCCGCCCTGTTCTCTTGGCTGAGATTGCTGAGAAGGTTCGCCGGGCGGGGGAAACTAACTCCACCATATTAGCGGTGGTGGCGACCGAGCGGGAAGCCGAAGATACTGCCGCTGCCCTCGAATCTTTCTTACCTGCGGAGGAAATTGCGCTTTTCCCTGCCTGGGAAACCCTGCCTCACGAACGTCTTTCACCGCGCACCGATACGGTAGGTCAGCGGCTGACGGTGCTGCGCCGTCTTGCCAGTGGCAAGGCTCCCAGTATTATCATTTCGCCGGTGCGAGCCGTGATTCAGCCGATGGTTTCCGGTCTCGAACTGATGGAACCTGTCACGCTCAAAGTAGGGCAGGAGCGGGACTTTGATTCCGTGGTCAAAGACCTCTCAGACGCCGCATATTCGCGGGTAGACTTGGTGTCAAAACGCGGCGAATTTGCCGTGCGCGGTGGTATTTTGGATGTCTTTTCTCCTGTGGCAGATCACCCGGTGCGTATTGAATTTTTCGGTGATGAAATTGAAAACATCCGGTGGTTCTCCGTCGCGGATCAACGCACGCTCAACCAGGGCGAGCAACCCGACTCAATCACAGCACCACCCTGCCGTGAACTTCTTATTACTCCCGATGTGATGTCCCGGGCAGCACGACTCAAAGGAGACTTTCCTGGGGCTGCCGCCATGCTCGAAAAAATTGCCGGCGGCATTTATACCGAAGGCATGGAATCGCTGACTCCGCTTCTGGTTGAACACATGGTCACGCTCCTGGAAATTCTGCCCGCAGGTTCACTTCCTATCGTTCTAGAACCCGAGAAAGTACGCACTCGTGCAGCTGATCTGGTAGCAACCAACGAAGAGTTTTTGCTAGCCGCATGGGAATCTGCTGCCGACGATTCCAGCGCGCCTATTGATCTCGGACAAAACGCCGCAGGATTCGCCGCCGGTGCGTTCCGGTCGGTGGCGGATGTGCGGAAGACGGCATTGGACCGCAACCTCGGCTGGTGGGGTATGACCGCGCTGGGGGTAGACGATGCTATTGATGACGGGGTTGATTCGCTCACCATAGATGCGCGAGTACCTCATGCATTCGCAGGTAACGTTAGCGAATTGCTCGATGAGGTGAAGAACAAAGTTCGCGAAAATTGGCAGGTTATCGCTGTAACCGACGGCCCTGGTTCTTTAACCCGGTTGCTAACAGTTTTCCAGGACGCCGAAATCCCCGCTGCCCGCGTCGACTCCTTGGAAAACGAACCTGAGCCGGGCATCGTCGAGTTGACTACAGCCTCAGCAGGTAAAGGTTTCGTGCTGGAGAGCGCCAAAATTGCGTTCTTCACCGAAGCAGATATTTTGGGGAGATCCTCTGCCTACACCTCGCGCGATGCTCGTAGCACCAAGCTACCTGTGCGTCGTCGTAAAAATGCGGTGGATCCGATGTCACTCAAGACCGGTGACTTTGTAGTACATGAACAACACGGTATCGGTCAGTTCGTTGAGCTAGTCCAGCGCCCCATCGCCGGTGCGACCATTAAACCCGGTCAGCCTAAACCAATGAAAGAGTACCTGGTCTTGGAGTATGCGGCATCAAAACGAGGCGGGGCAAAAGATCGCCTGTTTGTACCCACCGACCAGCTAGACCAGGTCTCAAATTACGTGGGTGGCGACGCCCCGACTCTCTCAAAAATGGGTGGCTCAGACTGGGCGAAAACCAAATCCCGCGCTCGCAAGGCAGTCAAAGAGATTGCCGCTGACCTCATCAAGCTATATTCGGCGAGGCAAGCCTCGCGCGGGCACTCCTTCGGGCAGGATACGCCCTGGCAGCACGAGCTCGAAGAAGCCTTCCCTTACAACGAAACACCTGACCAACTCTCAGCCATCAATGATGTTAAAGCGGATATGGAACGGGAAGTTCCCATGGACCGCCTCATCTCGGGCGATGTTGGGTATGGCAAAACAGAAATTGCTGTGCGCGCTGCTTTCAAAGCGGTGCAAGATGGCAAGCAGATTGCGGTGCTTGTGCCCACTACTTTGCTGGCGCAGCAGCATTATGAAACTTTCAATGAGCGTTTTTCGGGGTTCCCCGTTCGTGTGCGCGTTCTCTCTCGTTTCCAAACAAAGAAAGAATCTGAAGAAACACTCGAAGGTATTAAAAACGGCTCGGTAGACGTGGTAATCGGCACCCACCGTATTCTCTCGCAGAGCACCCAGTTCAAAGACCTGGGTCTGGTTATTATTGACGAAGAGCAGCGGTTCGGCGTTGAACACAAGGAAAAACTCAAGCAAATGCGAACTAACGTGGATGTTCTCGCGATGTCCGCTACCCCGATTCCTCGTACCCTGGAAATGTCGCTGACCGGCATTCGCGAAACCTCTACCTTGGCTACACCCCCAGAGGAACGCCACCCGGTTCTTACCTATGTGGGTGCTCGAACCGACAAGCAGATTTCTGCAGCGATTCGCCGTGAACTCATGCGTGAGGGCCAGGTTTTCTTCGTGCATAACCGTGTTTCATCGATTGAACGAGTAGCGGGGGAGTTGCAGCAGATGGTTCCCGAAGCTCGAATTGCGGTGGCACACGGCAAGATGAGTGAATCCCGACTAGAGCAGATTATCGTTGATTTCTGGGAACGAAAGTTCGATGTTTTGGTCTGTACCACCATCGTTGAAACTGGCTTGGATATTTCTAACGCCAACACCTTGATTGTGGATCAGGCACAAAACTACGGTCTCTCGCAGCTTCACCAGTTGCGCGGTCGAGTGGGGCGTGGACGCGAACGCGCATATGCTTACTTCCTCTATCCCTCAGACAAAATGCTCGGTGAAGTCGCCCTCGAACGTCTCAAAGCTGTGGCAACCCACAATGAACTGGGCGCAGGCATGCAGCTTGCCATGAAAGACCTTGAAATTCGCGGCGCAGGCAACCTGCTCGGCGGCGAACAATCCGGTCATATTGCCGGCGTGGGGTTTGACCTCTACCTACGCTTGGTCGGTGAAGCGGTGGCTAATTTCCGCGGGGAGAACGACGACGCCGCACCGGCAGAAATCAAGGTAGATCTACCGGTCAATGCCCACTTACCGCACGAATACGTTTCCTCCGAACGTCTGCGTTTGGCTGCCTACCGGCAAATTGCCCAGGCACTCACCGAAAAGGAACTCGCCGAGGCACACGAAGAGTTGGTGGACCGATACGGTGAAGTGCCGGAAGCTACCGAAAATCTTTTCCGTATCGCTTCCCTGCGTCTGCGCGCTCGCGCTGCTGGTATCAAAGAAATCGTTGCGATGGGGCCTAAGGTTCGTTTCTATCCCGTCAACGATCTTCCAGACTCCAAACAGATGAGACTTACGAGAATGTACCCCGGTTCTTTGCACAAGCAGGTTCCCGGTACCGAACGGTGGCAGATTCTAGTTCCTCGGCCCAAGACGGCGCGCGTAGGCGGCAAAGACCTCCAAGACGAAGCCATGGTTGAGTGGACCAGCGATTTCCTCAAGGCGATCTTCGAAAGCTAGAAGGGTACAGCAAAAGGTCCGCTTCTCTCACCTATGAGAGAAGCGGACCTTTTATTTATGGACTGAATCTAAAGAATTAGAGCAGGTTCAAATCAGTGCTATTCTGCGCAGTGTGGTTGTTAGTTTTGGAAGAAAGCAAGTGGAAAGAAGCGAACCAAGAGACCATCATCAAAACAACGGAGCCAGTCCAGACCATCCAGCCGCCATCGGGGTAGAAGCCTAGCGTGAAAATGCCGAAGACAAAAATAGCCATAGCAATGACGAACAGCAGGATGTTTTCACCGAGCCGACCTTCGCCTGAGTGCTGGGGACCGCGAGGGTTATCTGCGCCGCGTTGCATGCCGAAAGACTCCACGTTTGAACGTTCTTGTGCATCTTGCTGATTGGTATGTGCCATCAATGCTCTCCATCAGGTACCCGTTCAAAGACGGGGAATGTATGTGTTTACTGTCCAGTATAGGCGGTGGGGAAATCTTATGCACGATGTGTTAATAAAATTTCCCCACCCCTCTACTTCTGCCAGAATTTAGCGGGCCTTGTAGTAGGAGCCCTCGGACGCTTCGCCTGCACCAATAATCGTTATACCCTTTGAAGCACCAATACGGTTGGCTCCTGCTTCAATCATTTCCAGAGCTTGCTCGCGGGTACGGACGCCGCCGGATGCTTTCACACCAATATCCGGCCCCACAGTCTTGCGCATCAGAGCAATATCGGCAGCGGTAGCACCGGAGGAAGAATAACCGGTGGAAGTTTTCACAAAGTCGGCACCTGCTTCAACTGCCGCTTCACATGCAAGAACCTTCTGCGCGTCGGTCAACTCAGAAGTTTCAATAATGACCTTCAGCTTTGCTGCGCCGTCGTGGCATGCCTGGGCGACAGCTGAAATATCAGCAACCAGGGCGTCGCGATCTTCTGCAATTGCAGAGGCAATATTGATGACCATATCGACCTCTTGCGCACCTGCGGCTACTGCAGTTTTTGCTTCAAACGCTTTGACCTCGGTGGCGGATGCGCCGAAGGGGAAGCCCACTACGACACATGCCAGTACAGCCGAGCCCTGTAGCTCATCTGCCAAAACGGAAGCCCACACGGGGTTTGCACACACCGAGGCAAAGCCAAATTCTTTTGCCTCGCCGCACAGACGGCGTACGTCAGCTTCAGAGGCATTCGGTGCCAAGATGGTGTGGTCAATCATTGCCGCGAGTTCTTCACGGGAGAGTTCAGCCATGATTTCTTCTTTCATTCTTTATGTGTCTTATAGACCAAGAGCTGCGCGTATGTCGTCGGCGATTTTGCCCAGCTGTTCTTGCGCTTGCTTGCGCGCCTGCTTCAGATCGTCACCTTCTGCAACGGGGCGGATTACTTCGAGGTAGCACTTGAGTTTGGGCTCGGTGCCGGAGGGGCGAACAATGACGCGCGAATTGTCTTCGGTGAGGAAGAGCATTCCTTCGGTGGGTGGCAAGTTCTCACTACCTGCAGTCAAATCAACCGTTTCGGTGACTGCAGAGCCGCCTAGGGTTGCCGGGACGTTCAGGCGGAGCGAGCCCATCATAGTGCCAATCAACGAGAGGTCCTCCACACGAATGGATACCTGGTCAGTGGCAAACACACCGTAGTCCCGAGAAATCTGATCCAGGACCTCAACTAGGGATGAACCTTCGTTTTTGAGTTGCTGGGCAAAGAGCGAAACCATCAGACCTGCTGAGATGCCGTCTTTATCTTTCACCGCTTCAGGTGCCACGCTGTAGCCAATTGCCTCTTCGTAACCGTAGGCAAGGTTCTGAATGCGGGCAATCCACTTGAATCCGGTGAGAGTTTCATAGTGGGTAATGCCAGCAGCACGGGCGATAGCACCGAGCTGGCGGGAGGAAACGATAGAGTTTGCGAAAACCGGAGCGGGGCTCAGCGCTGAAATATCGCCTAAGCGCTGAATCATAGCGACGCCCAGGAGCGAGCCAATCTCATCGCCGCGTAGCTGACGCCACGTGGACACTGCCGGGTCATAGACAGCAAATGCGGCGCGGTCGGCGTCGGGGTCATTGGCAATAATCAAATCTGCATCACGTTCTTGAGCGAGCGCAAATGCCAAATCGAGAGCGCCAGGTTCTTCGGGGTTGGGGAAGGAGACCGTGGGGAACGTGGGGTCTGGCGCAAACTGCTCTTCAACGGGTGCTACCGTCTCAAAACCTGCGTTGTTCAGAACTTCCAGCATGGTTTTTCCGCCGACGCCGTGCATGGGGGTGTAGATGATGCTCAAGTTGCGTTCTGTCTGTTCGGTGAGCTCACCGATGCGGGAGGTATAGTCATCTGCCACTGTTTCGGGCAGAATGTCCCAGCCGGATTTAGCGAGGGTAATGGTGGAATCGCTGATTCGTGAGATGTGCCCGGCAATCTCGCCGTCGAAGGGCGGAACGATTTGAGCGCCTGAAGCGTGCTCTTCCACCGCGTTGCCGCCGAGGTACACCTTGTATCCATTGTCGTTCGGCGGGTTGTGGGAGGCAGTGACCATTACACCGATTTCCGCTTTGTATTCGCGGGTTGCCCACGCCAGCACAGGGGTGGGGAGGGCAGAAGGCATGAGCTGGGTATGAATCCCTGCGGCTTCAAAGATTGCCGCCGTTTCTTCTGCAAAAATATCGGAGTTGTAGCGGGCATCGTAGCCGACGACGGCGGTGATTTTATCCCAGTTCTCGGCGGTTGCGCGCTCGTTGGCATAGGCGGCTAGTCCTGCTGCTGCGCGGCGAACAACAACCCGGTTCATGCGCATAGGACCGGCGCCTAGTTCTGCGCGAAGTCCGGCAGTACCGAACTGTAGCGTTCCCGAGAAACGGTCGCTGAGGTCGGCGAGAGCGGCATCGTCACCTGCGGCAACGCGGTCAACGATGTCCTGAAGCTGCGTGCGAGTTTGCTCATCAGGATCGATACTCATCCAATGCTGTGCCTGCTCTAAGAGCTGTGAAGCGGTAGTCATTTTTTCCCCTTGACTGTAAATAAAAATTAGCTAACTGGTGAAGCCAGCAACCTTAAAGTTGCTCGATGATGGATGCGAGCAGTTGCGAGATACGTGGACCGGCGTCCTTACCTGCCTGGATTACTTCTTCGTGATTGAGGGAGGTCTGTTGAATACCAGCAGCCATGTTGGTCACCAAAGAAATACCGAAAACTTCTAGTCCGGCAGCACGTGCGGCAATCGCCTCAAGCGCAGTGGACATGCCCACCAAATCAGCGCCGAGAGTGCGCATCATGCGAATTTCTGCTGGAGTTTCGTAGTGGGGGCCGGAGGTCTGATAGTAAACGCCTTCGAGCAACGACGAATCAACGTTGCGTGCGATTTCGCGGATTCGTGGTGAGTACAAGTCGGTGAGATCCACAAAATGTGCACCCTGCAAAGGAGAAGTCGCTGTGGCGTTGATGTGGTCTGAAATGAGCACTGGCATGCCCGGTTCATAGTCGGGGTTAAGTCCGCCACATCCGTTGGTCAAAATCATGGTTTTGACGCCGGCTGCTGCGGCAGTCCGAACACCGTGGACGACGGCGTCAACGCCTCGACCTTCATAAAAGTGAGTACGTGCGCCGATGACCAGAGCGCGTTTGCCCGAAGGAGTCAGAATAGAGGAGAGAATGCCTGGATGCCCAGCAACCGCAGATTTGTGAAAACCGGGAACCAGGTCCGCGGAGATCTCGTGGGTAGTCTCACCGATGAGAGAGGCAGCCTCACCCCAGCCGGAGCCTAATGTCAGTGCAATATCGTGGTGGTCAACTCCCGTTGCTTCAGCAATATAGGCTGCAGCTTCTTGCGCTAGAGCGTTTGCGGGGTAGTCCTCATGGTGTGTGGGGAGGCCAGCGGCGTCCAAATTTTTCTGTGTCATCACATGCCTAACCTACCAAAAACCTGATGCGGGAGGTAAAGAAAGGCACTTTTGCCCGGTATTCATTTGAACCATTTTCATATCTAGCAGAGAATGAACATGTGACTCTTAAAACAGATTATGCATCGCACAAAATTATTATTCTCGGCGGAGGCCCCGGCGGATACGAAGCTGCACTGGTAGCTTCCTCGCTCGGTGCAGACGTCACCATTATCGAAGACAAAGGTTTTGGCGGCTCGGCGGTTTTGACCGACGTCGTTCCCTCAAAGACCCTCATCGCATCAGCAGATTTGATGGCGCGTATCTCTGAAGCGGCTGATTTGGGGATTACCCTGGGCGAGCGTGGTTCTTTGCAGACCCCTCATGTGGACATGACCAAGGTGAACCAGCGTTTGCTTCGCTTGGCAGAGTCTCAGTCTGCGGATATTAAGCGCACGCTGGAGCGTAGCGGCATCAAGGTAATTAAAGGTCGCGGAAAGCTCGTAGATGAGCACACCGTTGAGGTGACCGACTCCGAAGGCCTGGTGTACCAGCTAGAGACTGCCTACATTTTGCTGGCGGTGGGTACCCATCCTCGCGAGCTAGCTACGGCTAAGCCAGACGGCCACCGCATCTTGAACTGGACTCAGCTCTACAACCTCGAAGAAGTCCCCGAAAAACTGATCGTGGTGGGTTCAGGTGTGACCGGTGCCGAATTCGCCTCAGCCTACAATGGCTTAGGTTCAGACGTCACGCTGATTTCTTCGCGTGATCAGGTGCTTCCTGGCGAGGACGAAGACGCCGCGAAGGTTCTGGAGAACGTTTTTGACCGCCGCGGAGTGAAGGTCATGCCGCGCTCGCGTGCTGAATCGGCGGAATATACCGAGGACGGCGAAGGCGTGATTGTTACGTTGAGCGACGGGCGAAAAGTGTCCGGCTCCCACGTGCTCATTGCCGTGGGTTCTATCCCCAATACGGAGAACCTGGGCTTGGAAGCGGCTGGAGTGGAGACGACCGAATCAGGTCATATTTCCGTTGACCGCGTTTCGCGTACCAACATTCCTAACATCTACGCTGCCGGTGACTGTACCGGAGTCTACCCGCTGGCTTCGGTGGCAGGTATGCAGGGGCGTGTGGCTATTGCGCACATGATGGGTGATTCGGTGAAGCCTTTGCGTACTCACTTGGTGGCATCGAACATCTTTACCTCCCCTGAAATCGCAACGGTGGGTGTCAGCGAGGCAGAAATAGCCTCAGGCAAATACCAAGCAGATATGGTCATGATGTCATTGACCACTAACGCTCGCGCCAAGATGATGGCGGTCAAAGATGGTTTTGTGAAAATTTTTGCCCGCAAGCATTCGGGAACTGTCATTGGCGGTGTGGTTGTGGGTCCGCGTGCGTCCGAACTTATCTTTTCCATTGCACTCGCTATTGATAACAAGCTGCATGTGGATGATATTGCTGAGACCTTCAACGTCTATCCTTCGCTGTCCGGCTCGATTGCTGAGGCGGCTCGTCATCTGCACAACGCTGAGTCGCAGAACTAGAACGCGATACATCTAGCGGTTCTAAGATAAAAGCGGGG
>NZ_JBHUCN010000009.1:0-9374 GCF_042677725.1 Rothia amarae | reverse complement strand
AGGATGGGCGGATGGAGTCGCGGGGATTCGCTGCATACATGTCGACGTCCCGTGTTTCGTGCGTGAGCAAGATAAAGACGATAGAAATAACCGAAGCGAACGCAAGATACGCGCCGACCGCTCCTACACCCCAATGGGCGTTCAGCCAGACAGCCACAAACGGGGTGAGCGCTGCACCCAGAATAGAAGCGACGTTATAGGAAATTCCCGACCCGGTGTAACGCACATTGGTTGGAAAAAGCTCGGGCAGGTATGCCGACATTGAACCGAAGGTTAGGCCCATCAGCGCCATGCCCACCGACATGAAGATAATGATTTGCGTGATGTTGGCGTTGGCGCCGGTTCCAACTACCTCAGGTGCCATCACGAACCGGAAAGACAGGCCGAATAGCACCATCAGTGTTGTGGTAATTAACTGTTGCTGGCGGCGTCCTGCCTTATCAGCCCACCAGCCAGAGACAGGCACACCGGCGGCAAAGAACAGAATGGAGATAAGTTGGATGATGAGGAACTGGTGATAGGGGATACCCAACCCGCCGCTTTCAACCTTGCCGATGCCGTAAGAGAGAATCCAAGCAGTCATCAAATAGAAAAGTACATAGCAAGCAACCATGATGAACGTTCCCTGAATCATGGGCCACCAGGAGGTCTTGAACGCCTCTACCAGCGGAGTCTTCACTTTCTCATTGTTCTGCACAGCTTGCGAGAAGACCGGGGTTTCTTCGAGCTTGACGCGCACGTACAGCCCAACCAGCACCATCACGATGGACGCTAGGAAAGGAATACGCCAGCCCCAGACCAAGAAGTCGTGATCGAGATTTCCCGCATCGCGTGCTGAATTGAAATTCAACAGTGACGTCAGAACCAGCACAAAACCGTTGGCAAGGATAAAGCCGAATGGGGCGCCTAACTGAGGCCACATCGCTGCGCGGGCGCGTTTGCCTTCTTCAGCGTATTCGGTAGCGAGCAGTGCCGCGCCCGACCATTCGCCGCCGAGTCCTAGACCCTGGCAGAAACGCAAAATGGTGAGCATGGCAGGGGCCCACAGCGCAATCTGGTGATAGGTGGGAAGTAATCCAATCAAGAAGGTGGCAATACCCATCGTGAGCAGCGCACCCACCAGGGTAGCTTTACGACCGATTCGGTCGCCAAAATGCCCAAAAACTACCGAACCAATCGGACGAGCCACAAAGGCCGCGCCGAACGTCGCCATCGACGCCAGCAACTTCGCCGTCTCATTTGCCCCAATAAAGAAGAGGGCGGGGAACACAGCTACAGCTGCGGTGGCATAAATGTAAAAGTCATAGAACTCGATGGTGGTGCCCACCAATGACGCCGTGATGATGCGTGAACGCGGCACGGGCGTCTGGGCAGCAGCGTTCGAAGACGGTTGCGACATCATAAAAACCCCTTGCTCAAACTAAATGTGTATGCCAGGTAACTGTATGTACGCTGAGCGAAACCGTGCAGGGTATTTTCAAATATTGAGACTCATCAGGCATAAACCGGCAGGTGAGAGCACAAAAGCGGAAACTCCCGCTCAGGAATTTCCGCTTTTGAAACGCTGTGCTCAGACGCTTACTTGATAGTTGCAATCACCGAACCGGCTGAAACCGTTTCCCCGGTTTTCAGCTTGAGACCAGCAACTTTGCCTGCCTTGTGCGCGGTGATGGGCTGCTCCATCTTCATGGCTTCAAGAACCACGATGAGATCACCTTCAGCTACCTTAGCGCCGTCCTTGACTGCGACCTTGACGATAGTTCCCTGCATGGGTGAGGTCAGCTCGTTGGAATTAGTCGAGACGGCGCGGGCGGAACGCTCTTTACGCTTCTTCGCTGCAGCAGGAGCCTTGGTAGACGGCGCAGATCCAAGCTGGGGCATGAGAATTTCCATGCGCTTGCCGTTGACTTCAACCACTACCTTTTGCCGGTCATCTTCGTCTGCATCAACGTTACCGAACCCGCCGTCGTAGGGCTTGAGGGTGTTGTTGAATTCGGTCTCAATCCAGCGGGTGTGGACTGTGAAATCTTCAGCAGTTTCAGCGGCGAAAGCCGGCTCGGTCAAGACCTGGCGGTGGAAGTTCGCCACCGTGGGCATACCTTCAATGACCAGCTCTGCCAGGGCGCGGCGCGAGCGCTCAATCGCCTGCTGGCGGGTGGAGCCGGTTACGATTAGCTTTGCCAGCATGGAGTCGAAGGAACCGCCGATGACGTCGCCTTCCATCACACCGGAATCCCAGCGCACACCGGGGCCGGTGGGGATAGCTAGTTTTTCCACGGTACCGGGGGAGGGCATGAACGAACGCCCGGCGTCCTCACCATTGATACGGAATTCGAAAGAATGACCGCGCAGAACCGGATCATCAAAACCGAGCTCCTCACCACGGGCCACGCGGAATTGCTCGCGCACCAAATCAATTCCAGAAATTTCTTCGGAGACAGGATGCTCTACCTGAAGGCGGGTGTTGACTTCAAGGAAGGAAATGGTGCCGTCGGTTCCTACCAAAAATTCACAGGTTCCAGCACCCTGATAACGTGCCTCTTTGAGAATCGCCTTGGAGGATTCGTAGAGGCGTTCAAGTTGCGCCTCGGAAAGGAAGGGAGCAGGAGCCTCTTCAACCAGTTTCTGGTTGCGGCGCTGCAACGAGCAATCGCGGGTAGATACCACGACGACGTTACCGGCGGCATCCGCCAAGCACTGGGTTTCAACGTGGCGGGGCGAGTCTAAGAATCGCTCAATAAAGCATTCACCGCGACCAAATGCTGCGGTTGCCTCGCGAACTGCCGAATCAAAAAGCTCGGGGATATCTTCACGCTGGCGAACCACCTTGATGCCGCGTCCGCCGCCACCGAAGGCAGCTTTAACGGCGATGGGCAGCCCAAATTCGTCGGCAAAAGCTTCAACTTCAGCGGCAGATTCCACGGGATCCTGGGTTCCGGGAACCTGGGGAGCGCCGACTTTCTCTGCAATATGGCGGGCAGCAACCTTGTCGCCCAAACGAGTAATAGCTTCAGGCGAAGGACCAATCCAGGTCAGACCAGAGTCAATCACACGCTGCGCGAACTCGGAGTTTTCTGAGAGGAAACCGTAACCGGGATGCACCGAATCAGCGCCAGCGCGCTCAGCAACCTGCAGGAGCTTATCAATGACCAGATAGGAATCAGAGGCAGTGGAGCCACCCAAAGAGTAGGCTTCATCAGCCAGGCGCACGTGCAACGCATCGCGATCAGGCTCGGCGTAAACTGCCACTGTCTTAATACCTTCATCACGCGCAGCACGAATAACTCGTACCGCAATCTCACCGCGATTGGCAATTAAAACCTTGGAAACGGGGCCCGTATGGCGACCCTCGCGAGCAACAAAATGCGCGAGATCGCGGTCATGGGTAGTGGACAATGAAAAACTCCTTTGATCCGCGATACGTTGAGAGGAAACTGCCCTGAATCGGGCTGAAACTCTGTGGCTCTGGAGCGCTCACGGTTATGCTTTGTGCGTCTACTTGTCGATTTTACCGTCAAAACACTACGAATATGTTTAAAATTTACGCTGATTTCTTCCAAAACTCTGTGATGGAGAGATTCATTTCTTTCAGCATGGAACGCAACGCGTTCACTGATAGGCCGACGACCGTGTGAAATTCTCCCTCGATTTCGCGGATGAACGCCGCCCCAAAGCCGTCGATGGTGAAGGAACCAGCCACCCATAGGGGCTCTTCGGTGCCCACGTATGCGGTCATTTCAGCCTCGCTCATCTCTTCAAAACGCACGACGGCGCTGCGCAATTCCGAGGCTTCGGGGGAGCGACTCCCCGTGCGGTTATCAACCAGCCAGTGACCGGTGTGTAGCACGCCCTCATTGCCGCTCATCTGGCGGATGCGCTCCAGTGCCTTTTCAGCGGTGCGGGGTTTGCCAAAGGCTTGGCCGTTCATTTCAAACACTGAATCACAGCCCAAAACCAGCGCCCCTTCCGATTCTGGTAATTGCGCTACAGCTTGTGCTTTAGCTTTTGCCAACAGGAGAGCGGTCTGCGCCGGGGTAATCTTACCCAGTCCTGAGGCATAGGCGTGCTCTTGTGCTTGTTGCAAGGCTTGTTCTTCGTCTACTTCAGAGACAATTACCGTGAATTCCACACCTGAATCTTCGAGGAGTTTTTTCCGGGCGGGGGAGCTAGATGCGAGAATCAGACGAGACTCGGCTTGAACAGTATTTTCAGTGAGCATATGTTCAGTTTATGGGGCGAGGTCTATTATGTGGAATTTCCGGTTCTCCAGTATTTATAGTTGCCGCTGGCTTCGATAGATTGAAAACGAAAACGATGAAACGACCGTCTCTTTCCAACCAGCTATCGGAGGAATCCCATGAGCGCTTTACCCAACCTTTCCCTCAAACCGCTATCTCAAGAGCCCGAATTGGGAAGCGCTGATTTTGCAGCGCTGGAGAAACTCAGTTCCTCATCCGCTCCGGCTATCGTGAAAGCTCCTTCTCAGGGAACTTTGCGTTTGTACCTGTCGCAACCGCAATCCATTGCCGTTGTGCTTCCTCTGCTGGCGCACCTGGGTATTTCCGTAAAGAACCAGGCAGCTTTTGCCGTCACCTTTGAGGGGAAGGACATCACCCTCTTTGAATTAGAACTAGAGCACACCGATTTCCCTCAGAACGACCGCGCACTTGAACTTGCAGAAGACGCACTCAATGCTGTGTTGACTCAAGAAGCTGAGGACGACGAGCTGAACCAGCTCATCACCGCCCAGCAGGTTTCCTGGCGCACCGTCGTCGTCTTGCGTGCTTATGCGGCTTACTTGGCGCAGCTGGGGGTCAAACCCACCACCAAAACTATTGCTGGGTACTATCTGAATTACCCAGAGCTTACTGCCTCATTTATTGAGTATTTCCATACGAGCTTTGACCCTGAACTGGATTTGGACCGGCAGGAGCGTCTAGACCACCGGGAAGAACTTGCAGACCGTATCGAGAAACAGATGGGCGAAATCACCGATGCCGCCACCGAGCAGTTCTTCTCCCATCTGCTTGAGGTCATGCAAGCCACCGTGCGCACCAACCTCTTTCAAAATAAAGAGACGGTAGCGTTCAAGCTTCGCCCGCAGGAGATTTCCTGTGCGCCGGCGCCGCGCCCGCTCTGGGAAATCTGGGTCTACTCACCAAAGGTCGAAGGTACTCACCTGCGCTTTGGAATGGTCTCCCGCGGCGGTTTGCGCTGGTCCGATCGCCCGCTGGATTTCCGCACCGAGATTCTCGGCCTGGTCAAAGCCCAGCGCACCAAGAACGCCGTCATTATTCCTAACGGTTCTAAGGGCGGTTTCTTCCCCAAGGGACTTCCCGACCGCGACGCCGAAAAGGAACTCTATGCGCAGATGGGCGTAGACGCCTACAAGCTGTTCATCGGATCGCTGTTGGATGTTACCGATAACCTGGTGAGCGAAAATGGCGAAGAAAAGATTGTTCACCCCGATAACGTGGTGATTCTTGATGGCCCCGATCATTACCTGGTGGTCGCAGCCGATAAGGGAACCGCAACTTTCTCCGACACCGCTAACTCCCTTTCGCTAGAGCGCGGTTTCTGGTTGGGCGACGCTTTTGCCTCCGGCGGCTCGGTCGGATTCGACCACAAAGACATGGGCATTACCGCCCGGGGCGCGTGGGAATCGGTGAAACGCCATTTTGCTTCGTTCGGCAAAGACATTCAAACCGAAGACTTCACCATGGTCGGAATCGGTGGTATGGCGGGCGACGTATTTGGCAACGGCGTCCTACTCTCACCCCATATTCGCCTGGTCGCCGCCTTCGATTCACGGCACATTTTCATCGACCCTAACCCCGATGCTCAAACCACATTTGCCGAACGCGAGCGCCTCTTCAACCTGCCCCGCGCCTACTGGACCGACTACAACCGGGAACTCATCTCAGAGGGCGGTGGCGTCTTCAACCGCTCCGATAAAACCATCGAAATCAATGAGCAGATTCGGCAGGCGCTCGGCATTGAGGATGAAGTCTCGGAACTGACCCCCGCAGAATTGATTCGCGCTATCATCGCCGCTCCGGTGGATTTGCTTTACACCGGCGGAACCGGCACCTATGTGCGCTCTAGCAGCGAAACAGATGCCGACGTCCGCGATTCCACCAACGATTCCATGCGTATCACTGCCCCCGAACTGCGCGTCAAAGTAGTAGGGGAGGGCGGCAACCTTGGGTTGACCCAGCGCGCTCGCATTGAAGCGGCTCGCCATGGGGTGTTGCTCAATACTGACGCCGTCGACAACTCAGCGGGTGTGGAGACCTCCGACCACGAAGTGAACTTGAAGATTCTGGTAGATCGTTTGGTTGACGCTGGAGAGATTAGCAAGGACGAGCGTGCGGCTTTGATTGAGGAACAGGTCGAGGAAGTTGCGCAGCAGGTGTTGCGCTCGAACATCGACCAAAACATTCTGTTGCAAGCAGAACGCTTGGGCACTCGTCCTACCAATTCAGCGGCAACCCGTTTTATCAAGTTCCTATCGAACAATGCTGGACTGGACCGCGACGTTGAGTTCCTGCCTACCAACGACGAGCTGGCAGAACGCCGGGATAACAAGGAACGCTTGACCAGCCCCGAACTTTCGGTTCTCACCGCTTACTCGAAGCTGTGGCTTACCCAGACTTTGATTGATGAAAACTTTGGGCAGGACCGCTGGCTAGAGCCGGTTCTGCAGGAGTACTTCCCCTCTGCCGTGCGGGAGAAATATGGGAAGCATTTCTGGTCTCACCCTCTGCGCCGAGAAATTATTGCCACCAAGGTAGCCAATGAAGTCGTTGATACCGCTGGAATTGTCTTTGTGTTCCGGGTGGTTGAAGAAACCGGTGCGAGCGTTTCCACCGTAGTGCGTTCGTTCTTGGCAGTGAGCGCCATCTTTGGGTTGAAGGACGCCATGCAGCAGGTGCGCGAACTTGCCCCCACCACTGACCCCGATGTCTGGCGTTCTTTGGTCTATGGCATTCAGCGCTTCACCGATCGCGCCGTACGCAAGGTAGTGCAGGAAGGAACTCTCGCTCGCGCAGAGGTGTCCGGGGAAATTGAGGGTGTGATGGAGTCTTTCATCAACCGTTTCTCGCAGGTTCAATCGCTGTGCGGTCACCTGGAATCTTTCTTGGGCGGTAAGCTCCTTGAACGTGTGCGGGATAACCAGCGGGCAGTGAATCGCTGGGGAGTTGACGGCGCTCTTGCAGATTTGTGGGCGGAGGTTTGGGAGCAGATTGCTCTGGTTGACATCGTCTCCATCGCCGAACAAACCGGCTGGAGCACCGAACGTGTAGCACCGCTTTACTTTGCGTTGTATGAGCGATTCAATGCTTCAAACACCATGATTGCCATTACCGAGCTTCCCCGAGTAGGGCGCTGGGAGTCGATTGCCCGCGCGTCACTCCGATCGGACTTGTATGAGGCGCTGACGGCGCTGACCTGCAAGCTGATCGGATTTGCCGAGGAGAACGGAAAAGCTCAGCCGGAGACTTTTGCCCAGGCAATGAAGCTTGTTCGGGAGTGGGAGAAAGTCACTCCGTTGCAGGCACCGGCGATTCGCCGTCTGACCCAGGAGATTTCTGAGTTCATTAATCTCTACGCAGCAGGTTCACGACGTGCCGATTCAGCGACGATTTCGGTAGCGGTTCGCACGCTGCGCGAGATTGCTTACTAAGACGCGGCGTCTTTTGACGAAGTAGCTGTTCTTAACCTCGAACGCACACGGTTTGCCCACCGCACACGGTTCTTTCCTGTGGCGGTGGGCAAACCGTATGCTTTCGACGTCGGGGGGTGCTTCTATAGTTTTCGTCAAGCCCCCACCGACACACGAGACTCATAAAAACACCCATCCCGCAACATCGCAAACAAAACATTCAACCGCTTACGAGCCAACGCCATCACCGCCTGATTATGCCGCTTACCCTCCGCACACTTGCGATCGTAATAAGCACGCGAAGCCTGATCAGCCTTCAACGAAGCAAAAGCAGATAAGAAAAGCACTCGCTTAAGTGCTTTGTTCCCACGCCGTGAGGCGTGGGAACCCTTAATCGAGGTACCCGATTTTCTATCCACTGGCGCAATCCCAGCATAAGACGCCAGATGAGAAGCATCCTTAAAATCCTTACCCACCACCTCAGTTAGAATCCTGGCACTGGTGCGCACACCCACCCCAGGCATCGAACGAATAACTGCTGATAAAGGATGAGCTTCCACCAAATCCAGTATCTGCTGCTCTGCTTCACTACGCTGTGCCAGAATCAGCTCAAGCTGGGCAGCTAAGGAAGAAATAATCTGAGAAGCACTTGCTGTTCCAGCAACGATGACTGTTTGCTCATCAAGAGCTTGGAAGATTTCTTCCGTAAGCTTCGGTGCAAGCCGAGGTGCTTTCTTTTTCAGTAGGTTACGCACCTTGGTGCGCCCTGCAAAATGAAGTTCTGCAGGAGCAGGGTATTTCTTGAGCAACCCAAGCACCGCCTGGTGCGAAAGTCTAGGACCTAAAACTCGCTCAAGGTGTGGATGAATCTGAGTGAGAAAGCCACGCAGACGGTTTGAAACTGCTGTTGCTTGTGCTGCTAGGTCATCGTCAAAACCGCAGAGCATGGAGAGTTCTGAGGTGGTTTCATCGGCAACTGTTATTCCATGTAGGGTGTGGGGCATGGTGCGGGCTGTTTCAGCGATGATGAAGGCGTCCTTAGCATCTGTTTTTGCTTCACCGGGGTGCAAATCAGCTACTCTTCGCATGGTTAGCCCTGGCAGGTAGGCGACTTGGATACCTATGTTTTGTGCCGATAGCTATCGGCAGGGCACCGATTGTTTTAGGCTGGTCCACTACTAGCAGAACAGTTCCTTGGGTGCTGAGCTTAGTCAGTAGTTCACGGATTTTGGGTTCTGATTGGGGTAGGGGTTTATCCCAGATTTTTTTGCCATTGCTGGTGAGCGCTGTAGCGTGGTGGTTGGTTTTGCCGACGTCTAGTCCGAGGTAAATGGTGAGGTTTTCGGTCATTTCTTCGCACCTTTGTGTTTTGCGGGTTATGGTGTGAAGTAACCGGTGGTTCACGAATCTCGCACCCACGTTACATTGGCTTTGGATCGTGCTTCTATTAGCGATGGTTTGTGGACCGTTCCCGGCCCCGGTGGCGACACCCCCCTGACCATTATTTGTGTTGGCTGGGGGCATTGAGCCATGCCGGGGCGGGCCGGTTACTTACGCTTCTAGTTTCACCTGTTTTTGGTGTCTTTGTGTGCGCCCTTAAAAGGTAACGGGGGGGCGTCTTGTGTGCTTTTTTCTTAGGGGTCGGCGGCAGGTGGTGCTACCTCTATCGGGCGAGCACCGCCGGTGGCCAGACCCTGGACTTTTACCT
>NZ_JBHUCN010000008.1:240723-269133 GCF_042677725.1 Rothia amarae | reverse complement strand
ATTTGCGGGTGTTTGCGGTGGTTCGGGGGTTGGTGTTTTATGCGGCTGGGAGGACTTTTGAATAAGCCTCCTTGAATATCCATTTTTATTCATCATCTTCTTGTCGATAAATTTCAAAAGAATAAACCAGGATAACAAGACCCCTAATCCATACCAGGGTAAATCTGCGGAATCAAAATTTGAACCCAACAGATAATGACTGGGAGGAAATTCTTTCTCTAGATTTCCGGGGATATTGGTCATCTGCAGAAATTCAACACTCCAACAAAATAGAAGTGAAATAATTGGAGTAATAAATTTCCATTTTCTGGAGTTTAAAAATATAAATGAGAAAAATATTGTAAATACTGCAGCCCAGCCGACGGTTCCCGTCGCATCGGAAATATATTCTACCCATTCAATTCCAGGGTTTTTCCGCCGAACTAAAACCGCTACTACCCCGAGAGTAATAAATAACAATCCCGTGTAGATATGGATTTTAATTTTCTCCATCCACCCATCCCTTCGTGAGGAATTATTCTATCAATGAAATGAACTGCTAGAGGGATGAAAACTGAACGTGAATTGCGATGTTTCACGTGAAACATCGCGACTATATCTATTTATCCACCTATGTAGGTTGTTTTTTAATTAAATATGTTCTTTTTTAGTTATTCCCAAACCCAAAGAGTTTTCTAAAATAAAGTAATTCATTTATTTAATTCAATCTAAAATTTATAATTCCTTATAAAATTTCTAAAAATAGAAATTCAACAGAGTTTAAATTTTCATGATTCATCTAAAGGAGAATTAATTTTCTTCTTTTCTTTTGCTAATTTCTCTTGAGAACATTCAACTCACGAAATGGTTTATTCATATGACAATTCGATAGACCGTCCCGATGCGAAGCAAACTAGTTACACTTAGCAAGAATCGGTTATTTGAGCGTTAGCGAAGTAAACGACAAGATACTTGCCGAGGGTTGTGCCGGGCTGATGATACTTATAACTTATGAGCAAGCTTCAAAAAAATTCTGAAGATCCGACACCAGCTAACTTCGGAATAGATGTAGGCGATTGTTCGCCTCCTCCGATGTTTCACGTGAAACAGCATCGGCAGCGGATACCCACAAAAGTTAATTTTCCTCTCAAGAAAACCTAAAGAGCGGCATTTTGTGGCTTTTGAGTAAAATTTTATTGCCATCAGTCAAAAATTGACCCATCAGAATCGATTCTCCCGCACTTTCTCACATAAAACAGATCCAAGGCCATTCAAGACCTTAAAGCTCTGAGAATCAATTCTAGGGCCTTTTCAGGTCATCCATGTTTGAAAACCAAACAAGAAGAGCACCTATATACTCAGGCGACATCACAACATACAAAAAGCGGTTGCTGCCTCCCAAAGAGACAGCAACCACTTATCTTCTAACACGGAGCCTTATCAACTAGATCTTACTGCCCGATATTCTGATCCAAAACCGAAATAATTCTGTTTAAATCCTCTACCGAAGCGAACTCAATGGTCATTTTGCCCTTGCGTGCACCCAGCTGAATCTTCACATTGGTATCTAACTTGTCTGCGAATGCATCTGCGATATAGTCCAATCGCTCATGGTGTTTCTGGGGCTGCGGCGTCTTTCGTTCCTTAGGAGTAGATTCAGAGGAGCTCTGCACAATCTCCTCCACTGCTCGAACAGAAAGACCCTCATTAACAATCTTTTGAGCGACCTTTTCAATTTCAGCTTGGCTTCGCAACCCAAGCAAAGCACGAGCATGACCAGAGGACAGTATGCCTGCTGCAACTCGTCGTTGAACCAAGGCGGGAAGCTTGAGTAGGCGCAGGGTATTAGAAATCTGTGGACGTGATCGTCCAATCCGTTGCGCCAGCTGGTCTTGGGTAGTGTTAAACTCTTCCAATAGTTGCTGGTAAGCAGCAGCTTCTTCAATCGGATTAAGCTGGCTGCGGTGCAGGTTCTCCAGCAAAGCATCGCGTAAGAGATCCACGTCTTGGGTATCGCGAATAATTGCTGGAATCTTTTCTAGCCCAGCTCTTTGAGTCGCACGCCATCGACGCTCGCCCATCACCAATTCATATTTTTCTGCCCCATTCTCACGGCTGGGACGGATAACAATCGGTTGTAGAACCCCAATTTCCTTGATGGAGTGGACGAGCTCCTCCATATCCTGCTCATTGAATTCTGAACGGGGTTGCTTCCGGTTAGGGTGAATATCTTTAACAGAGACTTCAGCGAATTCTACGCCAGGCACTGGTACCAATTTTTCGCCTGCTGTTGGAGCATCTTCACCAAAGAAGAAGTCAACTGGACGGCGCGATGGAGTAGTGCTCCTCAACGCCGCACCCATATCTTTGCGCTGATTCTTCTTAGCGGAACGGGTAGAAGATGTAGGTGTTTCACGTGAAACATTCTGTTGTAAATCAACTTTTTTGGTGTTTTTTTGAGGAGCCTCAATATTTAGAGCCGTCTGTTCATTCTCAGCAGGAGCACTTTTCTTTCCAGACTTCTGTTGTGCCGCAGAGCTCTTGGCAGGCTCTTTAGCAGGAGTCTTTTCAGCATTCTCGCGAGAAGTTTTTTGCACGGTAAGGTTTTGCTTCTTCTGACGAGTCTCCCCCTCTGCTTGAGCAGATGCGGCGGTTTTAGTAGCTTCTGGAGTGCTCTCAGAGGCCGTTATATCTTCTTTTGCCGCACTAGGAATCAACGCCCCTAATCCACGACCTAGTCCACGACGTTTCTCTGCCACAGAGTCCTCCAAAAATAAGCTTGTTATCTACCTACTAAGTTTAGGTGAGATGAGTCTGAAGCAACACACCGAGTCGCTATTTGAGCGATGTTTCACGTGAAACATCTCTATTCTTTACTTAAAAACAAAGACGACGCGCGGCTGAGTTGCCGCACGTCGTCTTTTCATTCAAGGGTTATACTGCGCGCTCCCCTATTTCAATTGCTGCTTCGAGGTATGCTCGGGCACCAGTCGATGTGGGATCGTAGCTTATAACTGTCTGCTGATAGCTCGGTGCTTCTGAAATCCGTACCGAGCGAGGGATAAGGGTTTTAAGAACCTCTTGGGGAAAGTGCTCTCGAACTTCATCAGCAACCTGGGAGGCAAGATTGGTCCGACCGTCATACATGGTCAGCAGAATGGTACTGATGTGGAGCTCAGAATTGAGGTGCTTCTGAATCATTTGGATATTTTTGAGGAGCTGGCTTAGACCTTCCAACGCATAGTATTCGCACTGAATGGGGATGAGAACCTCTTGTGCAGCAACAAAGGCGTTGATAGTGAGCAAACCCAGACTTGGTGGACAATCGATGAAAACGTAATCAAGACGTGGCAAACCGTCCTTCTCACGTTGTTCTGCGTAGTCAGCCAAGGCTCCTTTTAGGCGTGTTTCACGTGCAACCATGGAGACAAGCTCGATTTCGGCACCCGCCAGGTCGATGTTTGCTGGCGCAACCCATAACTGAGGGACGTCGGGGCACTCTTTTACAATGTCTGCTAGGGGGACATCATCAATCAGCACATCATAGGTACTTTTGATGTCGGTGCCGTGTTCGATATTCAAGGCAGTTGAGGCATTGCCCTGAGGGTCATTGTCGATCACCAGGACATTCATGCCTTTAGTGGCAAGAGCTGCAGCTAGGTTGACGGCTGTACTTGTTTTTCCTACGCCGCCCTTTTGATTGGAGATGGTAAAAACTCGAGTGTTTTGCGGGTGCTTGAGGTTTACTTGTTCCAGCTTCTCAAACTGCTTTTTTTCGCTCATGATTTCTTTCGCCAAGGGGGTGTCGAGGGTTTTTTCTTGAACTTCACGTTCGAGTTTTTTCCGTGTTTCACGTGAAACATTCCTGCCGCGATCCGGCTTGGTTTCAGTCTTAGAGTCTGCAGGCTCAGGAGGCATACCAAAGTCAGGAATATTAAGTTGTGGTTGATTCAATTGCTTCTCCCCAGAAACTTATTCTCTCTTTAAAATTAAGAGTACCCGGTGAGCCCTCTGCGAGAAAATAAATAATTATATCAATCTTTAGAAGTAGTTTTATGAGTTTAGAAGTAATTATCTTGATTTCTCTTAACCTCTTTACCTCGACGAAGCTAGGCATTTCACACAGCCTTATTACGCATCAAGAAGCAACCCATATATGCTCACCACTTCCGCATCTCCAATAAATACGGAGAGAATGTTTCACATGAAACAATGCAACAAATAGAATCGTTGAGCTAGATCCTCGGCGATGTTTCACGTGAAACACCTTAAACTTTCAATTCGTGGCGAGATAAAATCTAAACACATCACGAGAAGGGGCATGATGAACACGGAGAATAAAACATCGGCACTCAACATCATTCTGATGGGCGTCGGTGTCATAGGGTTGATAGCTGGTTTTATTATGATGCTCAATTCAGGAGTTTTTGAAACCCTAACGACAGAAGGAATCTCACATACCACCTCAGGATTATTCCCTCTAGCTCTCGGAGTCATCTTTCTCAGCATTCTCTGCACGGCAGTCGGTGTTGGCATCACCATGAAGAAGCAACTTGCGCGTCGCGTCTATGAATCGAAACCAACCCCCGAGCAAAAATAATACTTCTGATCCACTCATTGTTGGATTCATTAAATGAGTGAAGGTTCCGCTGAAATCAGCGGAACCTTCACTACATCACACACACATTTCGAGGTAAGGGCCCCTCGTGAGTAAGATTCACATCTTTCCCTATCACACACTTAGATTGCTTCAGAGATTTTCTCTTCTCGAACCATCTATTAACAGTTAACCGTACCGACCTTTAGGGATTATTTATATTCCCTGGACGTTTGCTAAGAGTCATTACTTTCGTTTCCTACCCACTTTTTAACCGCCATAGCCGCTCGTCGGGCGGCATGACGCGCGCCAACAGTAGACGCCGATGGGCCGTAGCCCACCAGTTGTACGCGAGGGTCTGCCACCGCCGTCGTCGCACCTTGAACGTCACCGGTCACGCGCTGCAACGCAATACCACCTTCAACAGAGCGCAGATATAACGACGCAAGATGCGAAATAGCGGGTCAGAATCCCGTGGCCCAGAGGATAACGTTCGCTTTCTCAAAATCCCCATTGCCCAGCGAACGCCGTCCGGTTCAATATGTGCAAACATGGGTAGGCGTTTCTCATAGACTCCCATTTTTCGCGCATACTGCTCCTGAGGACGTAAAAACAACCCAGTAGAGCTGACAACGCTAGCCGGAGCTGCCCCGACACCGCTCGTTCTTCCACCCACTCCACGGCTTTCAAGCCATCGATACTGCCGGAAACCCATTGGGGCGGACGGCGAGTAACCCACAACAACTCGGAACGATACGCAAGTTCCCCCAAAAATTGCACGGCAGAAGCACCACCGCCGACCACTAGCACGCGCTTCCCAGCGAGATACTCCGGACCAGGGTAAGTTGAGGCATGAAACTGTTCACCGGAAAAAGTTTCAAGCTCCCGGATATCAAGGAATAAACGGACAGTCCCAGGTGCCGGTGGCATTCACCAGCGTTTGAGTCAGCACGTCGCCCTCAGAAGTGAGCACCAGTAAATTTTTCTCAGCACTCTCTACCGAAAGAACTCGAACCGGACGAAATACCGGTAGCTGATATCTCTCCTCATATTCGGCAAAATAGGCAGGAATAATTTGATTTGATCGCTCGGATGAAACCGCTGGAGCTTGCGAGCCGGGAAGGTCAGCAACTCCATGTACATCGTCCATTGTGAGAGAATCCCAACGATGCTGCCAGGCACCGCCAGCGCCCTCATTAGAATCAAAAACCGCAAAGTCTTTACCCCGCCGTTTGAGCTCATAGGCGGCTGATAAACCGGCTTGCCCGGCACCGATCACTACAGATTCAAGAACGACGCCTGAGGCAGTCCGATGCGTAGCAAACCACTCCCCCCACTGATAACCGTGGCGAT
The DNA here is from genome assembly GCF_042677725.1 of Rothia amarae. Taxonomy (NCBI): domain Bacteria; kingdom Bacillati; phylum Actinomycetota; class Actinomycetes; order Micrococcales; family Micrococcaceae; genus Rothia; species Rothia amarae. Next base: position 263,204 of record NZ_JBHUCN010000008.1, on the reverse strand, counting down.
TCACTCATGAGATTCTCTTTCTACCCTGTATGTCCCACACCGATAACACCAGTCAACGAAAATTTATGCCCGCTGAAATTTACCCACAAAAAAATGCGGCATGTTTTCCATGTCTCAAACACGAAAAACATGCCGCACCTCGGCGTCCTCAAAATATGTTTAGAGGATAACCTGAACAACGGTAGTGGGCTCTTCCAACAGAGTTTCCCCGGCGGTCAAGATATCTACTTCGCGAGCGCCATATTTGTTGAGCTTCTTACGAGCCTTGGTAATCTCTTCGGCAGCGGAGCGGCCTTTGAGAGCCAGTAATTCACCTTGCCCACGCAGGATGGGCAAAGTGATATCCAAAAGCCCTACAAGGGCAGAGACAGCGCGTGCAGTCACATAGTCGGCGTCGACCATGCCTACAGCTTGCTCAGCTCGCGAACGCAAAATATCAACGTTTTCCAGTCCGAGATCTTCAATGACTTCGTCGAGCCAGATGACGCGACGTTCGAGAGGCTCTATGAGCGTCAGAGAGAGGTCAGGACGAGCTATAGCAAGGCAGAGCCCGGGAAGACCCGCCCCAGATCCTACGTCGGCTACTGAGGCGTTCTCAACGATGAATTCCTCAACCACAGCGCAGTTGAGTACATGGCGGCCCCACAGGCGAGGTACCTCGCGAGGCCCGATGAGGCCGCGTTCGATTCCACTGGTGGCGAGGTGTTCCACATAGCGCTTTGCTAGAGGTAGCCGGTCACCGAAGATTTTTTCGGCAGCTTCAAGCTCTGTGCCTTGAAGAACGGGTAGTTCTGTTTCAGACATGGGGTTAGTCCTCCGGCTGCGAAATCACAATGTGACGACCTGAGCCTTCACCTTCGGATTCACTGAATAGACCGTTTTCTGCCACCAGGTCGTGAACCAGTTTGCGTTCGTAAGCACCCAGAGGTTCCAGATGAAAATCTTCACCGGTTTCTTTGACCTGAGCGATGGCTTTCTCTGCCATCTCAGCCAATCGTTTGATGCGGTTGGCACGGTGATCGGCAATGTCCAAGATAAGGCGGGAGCGATTACCTGTAGCTGCTAGGACGGAGAGACGAACAAGTTCCTGGAGTGAATCCAGTACTTCACCGTTTCGTCCTACCAGTGCTTCGAGGTCATCGTTTTCACCGTCTTCGGTGATGACCGAGAGGTAGGTGCGGTTGTTACGAATTTCGATGTCGATATCGCCATCGATGTCGGCGATGTCGAGTAGCTCTTCGAGGTAGTCAGCAGCGATGTCGCCTTCTTCTTCGAGAGCAGTGAGGTCTTCTTCATTCTCAAAGGTTTCGGGTGTTTCAGACACGAGAAATATCTCCTGTGGGTTCAGTGAGTGGTTCTGTTATTTTTTCTGTTGCTTTTGACGCTTTTTACCAATGGGCTGCTGGCGCTGGCCGCGGGTAGCGCGTTCGCGAGCTTCAGCCAATTCGCGTTCGTGTTCTTCCTTGGTCTTACCTACAGGAGGCAAGCCCTTAGCAGCACGACGTTCGTTGAGCTCGCGCTCTGCCTGAGAACCGGGGGTGGGGTTGTTGCGGATAACCCACCACTGCTGACCCACGGACCAGAAGTTAGAGATAGTCCAGTACACCAGCACACCGATGGGGAAGTTAATACCCGAGATAAGGAAGATGAGGGGGAATACGTACAGCATGATTTGCTGCTGGCGGTACATGGGCGACTCTTTGGCAGCATCAGACATGTTCTTCGCACCGAGCTGCTTCTGTGAGTAGAACATGGAGAGGGTCATCAGAATCACGAGGATGATGGCGGTGGCAATAGTCATCGCATGGTTGCCGTCGCCAGGTTTCATCATGGTGGAGAACAGCGGTACCTGGTTGAAAATGTAGGCATCATTGAACTGCTTGACCATGTCGGGAGTCAACAGAAGAATACCCTCGTTGTTCTGCGCAGCGGCAGGAACACCGTTGAGTACGCGGAATAGACCAAAGAAAATAGGCATCTGTACGAGAATCGGCAGGCAAGAAGCTAGCGGATTAGAACCGGTCTTACGATAGAGAGCCATCTGCTCCTGTGCCATAGCCTGGCGGGAGAGCTGGTCAGTTTTGCCCTTGTACTTTTTCTGGAGTTTAGCCAGTTCAGGCTGCAGTTCCTGCATGCCGCGCATGGATTTAATCTGCTTGAGAAAAAGGGGAATAGTGAGCGTACGCATCACCAGTGTCAGTCCAATGATGGCAAGCACCCAGACGGTACCGGATGCTGGATCCATACCGAGAGCAGTAAAGAGAGTGTGAAACACCCAAAGAATCGCCGAAACGATCCATTTAAAGGGCCAGAGGATAGTATCAATCATCTATTTCTCCTTGACTCTTACGAGCCAGTTAGGTAGGGTTTCCGCGGTTTTTAGTGAGAAATCCGCGGATGATTCAAAAGAATAATTTTGGGTTCGGTACCGGGAGTAAAGCTTCGTTTCCCGGGAGGGACGTCGTCAACTCCCCCAGTTGCCCAGGGGTGGCATCTCAGCAGCCGACGCACGGTCAGCGAGATACCTTTCAGAGTTCCATGAACCGTAACTGCTTCAAGCCCATAGGCAGAGCAGGACGGGAAATACCGGCAGACATTCCCATAGAGGGGGGAAATGACGGCGCGATAAGCCTTAAGAAATGCAATAAGTACATTTTGAGGGAAAGTCCATACCGCTTCACCCACGGTGGAGGGGCACACAAATTCGCTAGGGGCGCTCTCAAGCTGATAATCAGCAGTGTGGGAATGACGTGCGGGATGTGAGCCCATAAAATTATGACTCCTCTCGCGGGGTCGTGCGGGCAGCGTCTAGGCTTTCTGCTACTGCCATTTTGGTGTGCGATTGCTTTGCAAGTTTAGCAAGTATCGCCTCATATGCGGCAGCGTAATCAGCTGATAATTCGCTCCATGTCGATTGCGCTGCGGCAGGTAGCGCTCGCACCACTAAGGAATAACCGGTGGGGTTCTCTTGGATGGAGTGTGCTACCAGTTCGCGTAATCTGCGTTTGGTTTTATTGCGCACTACCGCGTTACCTACTGCTTTGGAGACGATAAACCCGGCAAGAGTGGGCTCTTGAGAATTTTTGACCGCATATAGAACTAAGTTCCGGCGTCCTGACCGGACACCGGAACGTGTAGTTTCTGAGAATTGGACTTTCGTCCGCATCCGGTGCTGTTGAGGCAGCACATGTACTCCTTTCGGATTCGATCGCTTATTTAGCTAACAACTGGGCGATCGAGGAGGGAAGGAGATTGCTTATGCCGAAAGTGATGCGCGACGCTTGGAACGGCGGTTCGAAAGGATCGCACGACCAGCGCGGGTGCGCATACGAAGACGGAAACCGTGCTTCTTAGCACGACGGCGGTTATTCGGCTGAAAAGTCCGCTTGCTCATTTTGTTACTCCAAAACGTTTGGTATGGGGCGCAACCCTTCACCAATGTTTAGAAACAGGTTGACGCTTTTCTTTAAAGTTTGAGCGCGCCTCACGGCGTTCATCACGCAGTTTTTACCCTGTTATTAAGAGGGTAGGGGCGCACACATACGACTAAAAAACTCTATGAGGTTTAAGGCGTGCGGTCAAGCTACGTATCACTAGGTCTTTAATCACAGACTGGGGATAGTCAATACCCACAGGTGTGGATTTTCCACTTTTCATGATTCTTTCAACAAGTTATCCACACCCGAACTGTGAAGGTTTCCCACAATCTTTGAAATTACAATTTTCCCAAGGATTCAACGTTGTACTATTTTTATTCCACCACAACCGCACATCTTCTCCACTGTTAAATCACAAGTTTTCCACCCTGTGTATAACTCTTGTGGATAACTTGGTATGTTGGTGGGTGCGGTAGGTAAAATTTTTCTGCTGCACCTCGTATTTTTAAGGAGAACCATGGGCGAATCACTCAACGAAGAAATTTTGGTTCGATGGAACCATACGGTAAATCTTCTGCGCCCTAAGGTTGGTCCCCGGTGGGCTGCTTTCGTATCGTTGGCTCAGCCGCAAGCCCAAATGTCCAATGTTCTTCTCATCGCTGTGCCTAATGAATACACTCGCGAAGTTTTTCAGAACATTATTAATAAAGAGTTGAAAGAGGCTTTAGAAGCTTCTTTCGGAGCTGGCGTTTTTGAAGCAATCGTCATTGATACTTCTCTCGGGGAAGACGCCCCCTCTGAGTTACCCGCTTCGGCTGATTCTTCCGAGACTTTGGCAGTAGAGCCTGAGCGTGAAAGCTTCTTTTCAGCGGAAGACCGCCAGGAGCAGGCGCCTAGTTCGGCCCAAAAAACTGCTTACGACGTTCCCACCACGCCTCTTTCAGCGGACCCTGGTGAGGACGTGCGCCCGTCCCTGCATGATTTGGAAGCTGAACTTGGTCAGTCGAGTCCTACTTTTGCTCAAGATCCAGCAGTTCATACTGAAAATTTTGATCGCGTTCCTCAAGAAGATTCTCGTGTTTCTCCTTCTCAGAGCGAGGTTTCTGAGCAGGTGACTTGGGAATCTTCTGCCCGTCTCAACCCCAAGTATACTTTTGATACTTTTGTGATTGGTCAGTCTAACCGCTTTGCTCATGCGGCTGCTTTCGCGGTGTCTGAGACTCCTGCGAGCGCCTATAATCCGCTGTTTATCTACGGTGATTCAGGCTTGGGCAAGACCCACCTGCTACACGCTATTGGACATTATGCGAAGCATCTATACCCCAATTTGCGGGTGCGCTATGTGAACTCGGAAGAGTTCACCAACGATTTCATCAACTCTATTCGCGATGATGAAGGTTCTTCTTTTAAACAGATTTACCGCAATGTAGATATGTTGCTCATTGACGACATCCAATTCTTAGCTGGCAAAGAACACACGCAAGAAGAGTTCTTCCATACGTTCAATGCTCTTCATAATCACCAAAAGCAGGTGGTTATTACCTCCGATATGCCGCCCAAGTTGCTGACGGGATTCGCCGAGCGTATGAGGTCGCGCTTCGAGTGGGGCCTGATTACCGATGTGCAGCCTCCCGAGCTGGAAACTCGAATCGCGATTTTGCGGAAGAAAGCGCAGAACGAGAACCTGGATGTTCCCGATAATGTCATGGAATATATTGCCTCTAATATCACGAGCAATATTCGTGAGTTGGAGGGCGCGCTTATCCGCGTTACGGCTTTTGCTTCGTTGAATAAGCAGAAGGTTGATCGTCCGTTGGCTGAGTTGGTGCTGAAGGATTTGATTACCGATGACGGCGCGCAGGAAATTACTGCGACTCAGGTTTTGACCGCGACGGCGTCTTACTTTGACGTCTCAATTGAGGATCTTCAGTCGAAATCTCGTAATCGTACCCTCGTTACTGCACGGCAGATTGCAATGTATTTGTTGCGTGAGCTCACCGATATGTCTTTGCCGAAGATTGGGCAGGAATTTGGCGGTCGTGATCATACGACGGTGATGCATGCGGACCGTAAGATCCGTGAATTGATGGCGGAGCGTCATCAGATTTTCAATCAGGTAACCGAACTGACGAACAAGATTAAACAGGAACAGCGCACACAGAAGTAGTTGGTTGCTTCACATTTTTCTTCAAAACAGGTAATTTCGACCTCAAAAAGGGCTGTGGATAACTTGTGTGCCTGCGGTCTTTTAATGTGGATGTTAAGTGCATAGTTATTCAGAAAGTGTGGAGAGCTCGATTTGTATAAATATTCATCCACTTAAGGCTCACGGGATTGTTGTGATTTATCCACATCCTATCAACAGGGAAAATCCGTGATTTTTAGCGGTCTCAGACGCTTTTCCACAGAATCCACATGCGTTATTAACACTACGATACTTAAAGAAAAAAGAAACCAAATAACAAATTCCTTGCCCCTCCCCACCCTGATTTGCGCCAGGCTCTGTAATTACAAAATTTCTAGTTTTCTTAAAGCACTAGTTGCCTCTTCTTGTAATTACAGATAGTTAAGGTCGAGGGCGACTTTTAGGGTCGGAGAACTTTGTGAAATTACAAGGATTCGTAGAACCGCCCTACCTCTTCCGGTAGACTTGCACTCTGAGTTATGCCCAAAGTAGGGCCACTATTTTTCTTTTAGGAGTCCCGGTGAAATTCACTATCGATCGCGACGTACTCACTGACGCAGTTGGTTGGACTGCACGATCACTTTCACCCAGACCTCCAGTGCCTGTTCTTTCCGGCCTTCTCATTAAGGCAGAGAACAGCGAAGTTACTATCGCTAGCTTTGACTACGAAACTTCAGCAAAGTTGCACATCCCTGCAGATATTGATGAAGAAGGAACCACCTTGGTTTCAGGTCGTCTGCTTTCAGAGATTTGCCGCTCCCTACCCAAAGCAGACGTCACCGTTGAAACCAACGAGTCAAAGCTGCATCTCTCCTGCGGTTCAGCGCAGTTCAACCTCGCTACTATGCCGGTTTCGGATTATCCTGAGCTCCCTGGATTGCCGCAGGTCTCAGGAACCGTGGAAGGCTCAGAATTTGCCCGGGCAGTATCTCAGGTAGCAGTAGCGGCATCTAAAGATGACACCCTGCCCATCTTGACTGGCGTTCGAATGGAAATTGAAGGAGACACCATTACCCTTCTTGCCACTGACCGCTACCGCCTCGCTATGCGAGAGCTCACCTGGAATCCTGCAGATGCAGAGATTTCAACCGCAGCACTCATCAAAGCTAAAACCATCACCGAAGTTGCTAAAACTCTAGGCGGCTCGGGAGAACTAGATATTGCGCTTTCAGATACTCACGAACTCGTAGGCTTCGAATCTGCAAATCGACGCACTACTAGCTTGCTGGTAGACGGCGAGTACCCCAAGATTCGCGCATTGTTCCCCGATACCACCCCTATTCACGCCGTCGTTCGAACCTCTGATCTTCTAGAGGCAGTTCGCCGCGTCTCTTTGGTAGCAGAACGCAATACACCTGTCCGTTTGGCATTCACGCAAGGGCAGGTAACGTTGGACGCCGGGACTGGCGAAGACGCTCAAGCATCCGAGACTCTTTCGGCGCAACTTGAAGGCGACGACATCACCGTAGCGTTCAACCCCACTTACCTTTCCGAAGGATTGAACACCTTCGGTACTGACTTTGTGCGATTCTCCTTCACTACCCCGCCCAAGCCTGCGGTTATCTCCGGTCAAAAAGATCCTCTTGAAGAAGATCTCAAGGAATACCGCTACCTGCTGATGCCGGTACGCCTTCCCAACCAGTAATAATTTCGAAAGGTCTGCGTGTATATCGATCACATCTCGTTGATGGATTTTCGCACGTACCCTCTGCTGAATCTGCCGCTTAACCCGGGCGTAACTATCTTCTTAGGTTCAAATGGTGTGGGAAAAACCAACATCGTTGAAGCTATTGATTACACGGCTAATCTTGGGTCTCACCGGGTAAGCAATGATTCTCCGTTGGTGCGTGTGGGGGCACCACGTGCCTTTATCCGTACCCGAGTGGTTCGTGCCTCACAGCAGACTATTACCGAATTTGAGATAGCCCCCGGTAAGAGTAATCGGGTGCGCATCAATCGAGCATCTCCCGTGCGTGCACGGGAAGCGTTAGGCATTGTTTCAACCGTTTTGTTCTCCCCCGAGGACTTGCAACTTATCAAAGGTGAACCTGCCTACCGTCGTCGTTTTTTGGATGATTTAGCGGTTTCTTTACGTCCGTCGGTAGCCGCATATCGTAGTGATTATGAGCGCATATTGCGTCAGCGGAATACATTGTTGAAGTCAATGCGCCGGGGAAAAACCGACGAATCCGCGCTGAACACATTGCGTATCTGGAATGAGCAGCTCGCTACTACGGGCGCTCATCTTCTGCAGGCCCGCTTACGGGTATTAGCGGTGGTTCTCCCCCAAATTCAGCGTGCCTACAACGAACTGACCGATGGATCTAAGAACGTGACCGTCAGCTATGAATCCACAATATTTCCCGTGATTTCTTCCACTACGCTGCAGCAAGCAGCACTGATGAGCGTCAACGATTTACAGGAGACTCTCTTACGGGGATTTGCAGAAAAACAATCTGAAGAATTAGACCGTGGCGTGACCCTCGTGGGGCCTCACCGCGATGAAATAGTACTCGAACTCGGTGGCATCCCAGCTCGCGGATTTGCCTCCCACGGTGAGACCTGGTCCCTTGCACTGGCACTGCAGCTAGGGTCCTGGTACGTCCACAGAGCAGATGATGACTCCCCCGGTGCCTCCCCCATCCTGATTTTGGACGACGTCTTTGCAGAACTAGATTCCGCGCGTCGGCATCGTTTAGGAGCAATCGTTGCCGGAGCTGAGCAGGTTCTAGTCACCTGTGCAGTTGCCATGGACATCCCAGAAGAGCTGGGTGAAAACCCCACCATTGTGCATGTGAGCCCAGGAATTGCACGTGTGGAACAGGAGGCATAAAAATGTCCGTTGATCCCCACCGATTTGATGACGAAATTGATGCCCCCGCAGCGCTTCTGAGTCGTCTCCGCGTTGCCGCAGCCGACCGCGGAGAAGGACGCCTGACCGGGCATGCCGCTCAAAAAATTCTCAAAAATTTCGGTGCCACTATGTCTGCAGAGCCCGGAGAGAAAAAACCTCGGCAGTTTCGAAATAACAGCTTTGACCCGCGCACTCTCGGCGGATACACAGGCCCAGGAAAATCGGTGCGCGACCCTAAAGAATTGACCTCCATCATGGAGACGATGATTAGCGCTCGCGGGTGGAAAGAACCTGTAGCGGTTTCCTCGGTACTTTCGCGGTGGGATGACCTGATGGGATCTTACTTCGCAGATCATGTGAAACCAGAAGGGTTTCAGGACGGCGTGGTAACCGTGCGTTGCTCGACAACTGCCTGGGCAACGCAGGTGAAATTGATGCGCGGGGAAATTTTGCAGACCTTGAGCCGGGAGCTGGGCGACGGCGTAGTACAAAAAATTGTGGTTCACGGTCCGCACACACCGAGTTGGAAAAAAGGAAAATTTGTGGCGCCTTATGGTCGTGGACCGCGTGATACCTACGGATAAGTCAATGAAGGCTCGACGGCGTTGGTTCAAAAAGATGAAACGGCTATTTTTCTTTCTCCGCTCATAGGTAGAGGAAAAGGGTTTACCTACATGCACACACCCTCAAGCGCTAAAAATGCCCTCAAAAGCCTTCTCAATGCGGTTAACCCCTCGAATAACTGCTTTGAGAGGGCTTAACTGCACCCTGTGAGGAGTGTTTTCCGGTAGAATTAGGGGTGAATGAAATGCGCTTTCCCCTGGTCAAAATGCGCACGTCAAGTTTTCTTGTGAACAAGGATTTTCTTGTTTCGAAGATAATGCAGGCCAAATATGCCTGCCCATAGCGTGTTGCCCAGCGTGGATGAGCGTGAGATCTTATGCAAGGAGCCTAAACAAGTGGCAACTGAAGAAACACCTCACGAATACGGCGCCGCCGATATTACGGTTCTCGAGGGTCTGGAAGCTGTTCGTAAGCGTCCAGGTATGTACATTGGTTCTACCAATGAACGCGGCCTTCACCACCTCGTCTATGAGGTAGTTGATAACTCTGTTGATGAGGCGCTAGCTGGCTACGCAGATCATATTGAGGTCACTATCCTCGAAGACGGCGCAGTTCGAGTCAGCGATAACGGCCGTGGTATTCCCGTGGATGAGCACCCCACCGAACATAAACCCACCGTTGAAGTTGTTATGACTATCTTGCACGCGGGCGGTAAATTCGGCGGCGGGGGTTATGCGGTCTCTGGTGGTCTGCACGGCGTGGGTATCTCCGTAGTAAACGCGCTTTCAACTCGCGTAGAAACTCAGGTACGCCGTCAGGGCTTCGAATGGAACATCACTTTTGCTAACGGTGGACACACTCTCAAGCCCCTATCCCAGGGCAATGCCACCGAAGAAACCGGAACCACTCAAACTTTCTGGCCAGATGCAGACATCTTTGAAACCACTGACTTTGACTTTGAAACCCTGCGTGCACGTTTCCAGCAGATGGCGTTTCTGAACAAAGGCTTGACGATTTCTTTGACTGATCGTCGCGATCAGCACGAAGGCGACGAAGTTGCTGGAGACGAAAACGAGAACAAGGCTCTAGAACTCAATACGGTCGGTGCAGATCCAGAGGGCTTCAAAACCGTTACCTACATGTATGAGCATGGTTTGCTCGACTACGTTCACTTCATCAACAGCTCCAAAAAGCTGGATGTTATCAACGAAGAAATTATTGCGTTCGAAGAAGAAGACACCGACCGCATGATGAGCTTGGAAGTAGCCCTGCAGTGGACTACCGCCTACAAAGAATCCGTGCACACCTACGCCAATACCATCAACACCCATGAAGGTGGTACGCACGAAGAAGGCTTCCGCACCGCGTTGACTTCGCTGGTTAACCGGTATGCTCGTGAAAATAAGTTGCTCCGCGATAAGGACGATAACCTCACCGGTGAAGACGTCCGTGAAGGTCTCACCGCCGTTATCTCGGTCAAGCTTTCTGAACCTCAGTTTGAAGGTCAGACCAAGACCAAGCTGGGTAATTCAGAAGCTAAAGCATTTGTTCAGCGCATTATGAGCGATCATATGGCGGACTGGTTCGGGCGTAATCCTCAAGTTGCTAAAGAAATTGTCCGCCGCGCTATTACCGCTGCGTCGGCTCGTCTGGCAGCTCGTAAGGCTCGCGAGACCACTCGCCGTAAGGGACTGCTAGAAACCGGCTCAATGCCGGGCAAGCTCAAAGACTGCTCCTCTAAAGATCCTTCAATCTCTGAAATCTATATGGTGGAGGGTGACTCCGCAGGTGGTTCTGCGGTTCAGGGGCGCGATCCCAATACGCAAGCAATTCTTCCGCTGCGCGGCAAGATTCTGAACGTAGAGCGTGCTCGCCTTGACCGTGCGCTATCTAACCAAGAAATTCAGTCAATGATTACCGCGTTTGGTTCGGGTATCGGAGACGATTTCGATATCGAAAAAGCACGGTACCACAAGGTCGTACTGATGGCGGATGCGGATGTCGACGGTCAGCACATCACCACGCTCTTGCTCACCTTGCTCTTCCGCTTTATGCGTCCGCTGATTGAAGCTGGCTATGTCTATCTGGCTCAGCCACCGTTGTATCGCATCAAGTGGTCCAATGCTCCACACGATTATGTGTTCTCCGATGCAGAGCGTGATGAGGCTTTGGCTCGTGGTCAGGCTAACGGCTGGCGTATTCCTAAAGACAACGGTATTCAGCGCTACAAAGGGTTGGGCGAGATGGATTACACCGAGCTGTGGGATACCACCATGAACCCCGAAACGCGCACGCTGTTGCAGGTGACCATGGATGACGCTGCGGCTGCAGACCAGGTCTTCTCTGTGCTGATGGGTGAGGACGTCGAGTCTCGCCGCGCTTTTATCCAGCAGAACGCCAAAGATACTCGATTCCTTGATATTTAGGGCTTTTCACCTATATCAAAAGCGTTATATAACGCCCAAGGAATATTTATCAAGGAACCTCACAGAAATGGAAACTTCTCATGAGCGATGAAACTCAGAACGATTCCACAGAGCCCCACGAGGGCGAAGTAGTAGGCAACGATGTCGAACAGGCAGTCGGTATTCACGGTCGCATCAACCGTGTTGATTTGCGTGCGGAGATGGAACGCTCCTATCTCGATTACGCAATGGCAGTTATTATCGGACGCGCGTTACCCGACGTGCGAGATGGTCTGAAGCCTGTTCACCGCCGCGTTATTTATGCGATGTACGACGGCGGTTACCGCCCCGAGCGTTCTTTCAATAAGTGCGCTCGCGTGGTGGGTGAAGTGATGGGTCAGTACCACCCTCACGGCGACTCGGCGATTTACGATACGCTCGTCCGTCTGATTCAGCCTTGGGTTATGCGCTACCCTCTCGCGCTGGGTCAGGGTAACTTTGGCTCGCCCGGTAACGACGGCGCTGCGGCTCCTCGTTATACCGAAACCAAGATGGCTCCGCTGGCACTGGAAATGGTGCGCGATATCCACGAAGACACCGTGGATTTCCAGGACAATTATGACGGCAAGAACCAGGAACCCACTGTTCTTCCAGCTCGTATTCCTAACCTGCTGGTGAACGGATCCTCGGGTATTGCTGTGGGTATGGCAACCAACATTCCTCCCCATAACCTGCGGGAAGTCGCCGACGGTGTGGAGTGGTTCCTGAAGAACCCTGAAGCTTCAAATGCAGAGCTTTTAGAGGCTCTTCTTGAGCGTATTAAAGGCCCTGACTTCCCCGGTGGCGCAACCATTCTGGGGCGCAAGGGCATCGAGGATGCCTACCGTACTGGCCGTGGTTCTATCACCATGCGCGCCGTCGTCAATGTTGAAGAAATTCAGGGACGCACCTGCTTGGTCGTTACGGAACTTCCTTATATGGCGAATCCCGATAACCTGGCGATTAAGATTGCTGACCTAGTCAAGGACGGCAAGGTTTCAGGTATTGCTGATCTTCGCGATGAGACTTCGGGCCGTACCGGTCAGCGTTTGGTGATTGTGCTCAAGCGCGACGCCGTGCCCAAGGTGGTTTTGAATAACCTCTACAAGCACACTCAGTTGCAGGAGAATTTCTCTGCAAACATGCTGGCGATTGTTGATGGTGTGCCCCGCACGCTGTCGCTCGATGCGTTTATCCGCCACTGGGTCAACCATCAGCTCGAAGTGATTGTGCGCCGCACTAAGTACCGTCTGCGTCAGGCTGAGGACGAAGCACATATTTTGCTGGGTCTGCTGAAGGCTCTGGATGCTTTGGATGAGGTTATTGCCTTGATCCGCCGCTCCCCCACTGCTGATGAGGCACGCAGCGGTTTGATGGAGCTTTTGGATATTGATGAGGCTCAGGCTCAGGCAATTCTGAACATGCAGTTGCGCCGCTTGGCTGCTCTGGAGCGTCAGAAGATTCAGGATCGCCACGACGAACTGATGCGCCTGATCGCTGAGTACAACGAGATTATTGCTTCTGAGGAACGCCAGCGTCAGATTGTTTCTGAGGAACTTGCCGATATCGTTCACCGCTATGGCGACGATCGTCGATCGAAGATTCTGATGGGCTATGACGGCGATATGTCCATGGAAGACCTCATTCCTAACGAGGAAATGGTTGTCACCATTACTCGCGGCGGATATGTGAAGCGTACTCGTTCTGATCAGTACCGCGCGCAGCATCGAGGCGGTAAGGGCATTAAGGGTGCTTCTCTTCGTGGCGACGACGTCGTAGAACATTTCTTCGTGACCAGCACCCACAACTGGATTCTCTTCTTCACAAATCTTGGTCGGGTCTATCGAACCAAGGCATATGAGCTCATTGAAGCTGGACGTGATGCTAAAGGACAGCATGTAGCTAACCTGTTGGCATTCCAGCCCGATGAAACCATTGCGAAGGTCATGGAGCTCACCAGCTATGAAGATGCTCCTTACCTGATTTTGGCTACGAAGAGAGGTCTGGTGAAGAAAACTCGCCTGACCGATTACGACACCAACCGTACCGCCGGTGTCATTGCTATTAACCTGCGCGATGATGACGAGCTGGTTTCTGCTCGTTTAGCTTCGGCAGAAGATGACCTTATGCTGATTTCGCGTAAGGGTCAGTCGCTACGGTTTACCGCCACCGATGAGGCTCTACGCCCGATGGGTCGTGCGACTTCCGGTGTGACCGGTATGAAGTTCCGTGAGGGTGATGAACTGCTCTCTATGAACGTGGTGACCGATGATTCTTACGTCTTCATTGTGACTGAAGGTGGCTACGCTAAGCGCACCAAGGTGGAAGAATACCGCCAGCAGGGTCGCGGTGGCCTGGGTATCAAGGTAGCCAAATTGGCGGAAGAACGCGGCGATCTCGTCGGCGGTCTGGTTGTTGAAGAGGACGACGAAGTTTTGGTTGTGATGCAGCAGGGGAAGGTCGTTCGCACCGCTGTGAATGAAGTTCCTGCTAAGGGTCGCGATACCATGGGCGTTATTTTTGCTAAACCTGCCAAGAATGATTACATCGTGGGTGTAGCTCATAATCAGGAGCGCAATCTTGAGGAAGCTGTCGCCGCTGATGAGGGAAACACCGCTGAATCCAACGGAGCAGCGGATAATGAAGTACCGTTAGAAGACGGTCAACACGAGCAAAGCTCTGAGGGATTAGAATTGTCTGATTCCAACGCACATGGAGGTAACTAGTGAGCGTATCAGCATCAAATGGCGCGCAGTCGGGAGCTAAAAGACGCCCCTCTACTCGCCCCCAGAATGGACGCGCGGGCACTCGCTCAGCAGCGAACCGCAATAAGCCGTTGGTGCGTCCGGCGCCTCGGTCAAAGATTCGTCGCGCTCGTCTGGTTGTTGCCAAGGTTGATACCTGGTCAGTTGCCAAACTGATGTTTCTGCTGTCAGTAGCGGTTGGCATTGTTATCGTGGTTACTTCGGTGGTGCTGTGGCTTGTTTTGCAGGCTACTGGTGCTTTCGATGGCATAAATGACATGCTGACGATGCTGGGTACCACGGGTAATCACATTGATATTTCCCAGGTTCTTTCTCTGGGGCAGGTTGCTTTGTACACCACTATTTTGGCTGTCGTGAACGTTATTCTCTTTACGTTGCTGAGCGTAATTTGCGCAATGCTGTACAATATTGCAGCCAAGCTGGTGGGCGGAATTGGTCTGACTTTGACAGACGACTAAAGTTGTCTCTTGCCTGCGGGGCGAAATAGAATGTGAGACGGAACACCGAATGTAGATTTGGAAAGTTCTATAAGCTCGTGTAAAGTTTTATTTCGTCCCAAGGGGCAAGTGAGGGCGTATAGCTCAGTTGGTTAGAGCGCTACACTGATAATGTAGAGGTCCCAGGTTCAAATCCTGGTACGCCCACTTCCTTTCTTCAAGGAGTCTCAATGAAAAAGATTTTTGTAGTAGTTATGGCTACTGCGGCAAGTTTAATTGCGGCTCGTAAAGTGAAGGAAAATCAGGAAAATAAGACTTCCTGGAATGAATCTACGGATTCAATCTAAAACTCAATAGAGTTCCCACCGAGGGGGCGTGGCGCAATTGGTAGCGCACCTGCTTTGCAAGCAGGGGGTTAGGGGTTCGAGTCCCCTCGCCTCCACGTTTCGGTGATTATACCTAGAGGGAAACGCCCGGCTCCATCCCGAACCCGGAAGCTAAGCCTCCTAGGGCCGATGGTACTGCACTGGGGACGGTGTGGGAGAGTAGGTTATCGCCGAACTACTTTTTTTGAAGAGGTTCCAGTCTTTTGATTGGAACCTCTTCTTTTTCTTTAAGCCCTATTGGTTGCATATAAAGTGTGATGCGCATCTTATCCCCATTAAAATGAACTTAAAGTAAACGCATTTTGAACCCCCGGTTTACTTATGTGGGTTTAGCGCGGTAGGGGACTTAAACGGTCATGAAACCACACCTTTTCAGATGGTCGTTTCCCTGATTTTCAAGGCATTTCACAATTGAAGGAATGTTGAAGATGTGGGTTTATGGGAAAATAACCAACAAAACCAGTATCGACACCTACTTGTTACCGAGTCGACGTCTTATTTTCATCTAGAGTTATCCGGGCAGATAATCAATAGGTGACTACTGAACTCATCATTCTGATCATTGTGGTGCTTACCGCACTAGCTTTTGACTTCACTAACGGTTTCCATGACACCGGTAATGCCATGGCAACCTCGATTGCAACCGGTGCGCTCAAACCGAAGGTTGCGGTAACGCTTTCTGCGGTTCTCAATCTCGTAGGTGCGTTTCTTTCTGTTGAAGTGGCTAAAACTGTCGGTAAAGGCATCGTCAATCTTGACGCCGTCTCTCATGACAATTCGGGGCTTATGCTCATTGTCTTCACCGGACTAGTAGGCGGTATCTTATGGAACGTCTTGACCTGGTTGTTGGGTCTACCTTCTAGCTCCTCGCACGCCTTGTTTGGTGGTTTGATTGGTGCAGCTATGGCGGCATTGGGTACTTCGGGTGTCCAATGGTCAGGAGTTATGTCGAAGGTAGTTATTCCCGCTGTGATGGCGCCGTTTGTTGCCGGTTTGGTTTCAACGGTGGGCACCTGGCTGATTTACCGTATTTCAAGCCCTGTTTCCGATGCAAAGAAGACTTCTGGATTCCGCTGGGGCCAGGTTTGCACAGCATCGCTTGTTTCTTTGGCTCACGGTACTAATGATGCTCAGAAGACTATGGGCGTTATTTTCTTGGCTCTGCTTGCTGCGGGTGAAATTGACCCCTCTGCCGATATTCCGTTCTGGGTTAAAGCATCGTGTGCCCTGGCTATTGCTTTGGGTACCTACTGGGGTGGCTGGCGTATTATCCGCACCCTCGGCAAAGGTTTGGTAGAGATTGATACTCCCCAGGGTATGGCAGCTGAAGGTTCTTCGGCAGCAATTATTTTGACGTCGTCGCACTTCGGTATGGCACTTTCCACCACTCACGTGGCAACCGGATCTATCTTGGGTTCTGGACTGGGGCGCAAGGGCGCTGAAGTTCGCTGGGGTATTGCCGGACGCATGGTAGTAGCTTGGCTGATTACTCTGCCAGCTGCCGGCGCGATTGGTGCATCTACCTGGTTTATTGGTCACTACATCAATGTATTGACCGGTAGTGGTTGGCTAGGCGAGTTAGTAGTGTTCCTCATCCTCGTAGGCTTCTGCGCATGGATGTACCTGCACTCCCGTCGAGCACCCGTTGACTCCTCAAATGTGAATGCTGATTGGGAAGATAATGGTTCCCAGGATGCCGGTTCCATCAAATCATCCAAGGTCGGTGCGTAATGAGTTTTCCTGAGCTAAGCGAAAAAGTTATTTCTGTGGTTTTAGCAGGGCTGTTATTTGGAGCAGGTTTGCCTGCTCTTTACGCAGTGGGTATGCGTTTTCTAGCTGGAACCACTGAGTACACTGCGGACGGCCGTCTCATTGAAACTGAGGGCCCCTCTGGCGTAATGAAAGCGCTTGCCTACGTTATTTTTGCGATAATCGTTGTAGTCATCATTATTGCGGTGTTGTGGGTCGCGAAAGACTTTATGTACCATACCTTCGGTTTCAACCTGTTTGGCTTGGCGGATAATAAATAGGATTTTCTTATTCATGTAGGTCCCATGCAAAGGAGTTTCGGGATGCCTCAAAGAAATGTCGTGAATCGGGTGATCGACTGGTTGAGCGTTGGGTATCCTGAGGATGTTCCTCCTCAGGACCGTGCCGCTGTGATGGCTGTACTGCGCCATCGTTTGAATGATCAGCAGCTAGAGGAAGTAATTCGTAGACTGATGGCCACGCGCGCAGCTCGTGGAGAAGAGTATGTGAGTGATGAGCGAATTAACGAATACATCCGAAAAGTAGTGGATGATGTGCCGGGTCCGCAGGAAATCGATAGAGTAGCTCGCATTTTGGGGGCACATGGACTATTGATTTCTGAAGAACATTTTGGACCGGAAGATTCTGTGTCTGAGAGTGATACTGAAGGGTTTGTTCATTATGACGATCCCACTCCAGAAGAGTTGAAGATTGCAGAAGCTGTAGCTGCAAAGGTGCCGGGGCTGGAGAACTAAAGGTTTTCTGTGATGAAGTATCAAGGGGAGTCACTGTGAAAGTGGCTCCCCATAGTGCATGGCGAAGTTTACGGTGAATTTACCTGCCTTGTGTTGCACGTCATTTGTTGTTGATTTGCATCTTCAGAAAATCTTCCTGTAAAGTAATAACTACCGCACGGGGGCGTGGCGCAATTGGTAGCGCACCTGCTTTGCAAGCAGGGGGTTAGGGGTTCGAGTCCCCTCGCCTCCACGTTTCGGTGATTATACCTAGAGGGAAACGCCCGGCTCCATCCCGAACCCGGAAGCTAAGCCTCCTAGGGCCGATGGTACTGCACTGGGGACGGTGTGGGAGAGTAGGTTATCGCCGAACTACTTTTTTTGAAGAGGTTCCAGTCTTTTGATTGGAACCTCTTCTTTTTGTTTAACTCTCTTTTCCGGTGCTGAGCGAAGAAATGAGGGGCGCTCTCACCAAACTTTATATTCTCGCTCCTGGAGCATAGACAGATATGAATTTTATGAAGAACCTTCAAAAGTGACGCATAAACTGTTCAGGAGCTTGCAGGAAAGAACGCCATAGAGCTACTGATTCGAGCTCTTCATATTCGGTGGGGCGAATACCCCATTCACCAATTTCCAAAAGAAGGGCACCTCTAACGGCCATGAGTACGGGGGAGCAGGCTCTAACCCTTGAATTTTTCGCAGGGGAAGGGAAGAAATCATAGGTTTATAACTCCTGTCTTTGAGGAGTATTTTATGAAATATTCTGTGTGCCTACCCCAATTTATAGTTATCCACAGGAATGGAAGTCATAAGACTTTTTGAAAGCTGGATTTATGTAGACTCGCCAGTATTCCACGGCTCACGTAGCGCCGTCCAGATACATCGAGGTAACCATGAGCAGCTCACAGCGCCCTCTTCAGCCGCCTGAAAACCGGCAATACCCGTATAGGCAGACCTTACCGTCCTCACAGTCTTACCCACCTCAGGCGCCGTCTAAACCGGGCTTATCAACCGGGCGTATCATCGCAATCGTCCTGGGATCTATCTGTGCGTTTCTCCTGCTGCTGGTGATGGGATTCAGCGTCTTTGTAAATTCCCTGATGCGCGGCTCTTCCACTGATATCTCCCAGCGGGGGAGTGGGGCAATAGCAAGTAGTAGCAGTTCTGTTACTGAATCATCGGCTACCCCCTCTACCTCGGTAACCCCCACTGTGCAGAGTAAGAATTTTTCTCAGGTGATTTATTCAGAATATGACCGCCGAGGGACTGCAGATGGGCGACCTAGTCTCGCTATTCAGCTTTCAGGAACAGGTATTCAGCACCTAGAAGATTCGATGTCGGATATTAAGGACGCCGCGCAGCAGCCAGGTGTGGAGACTCTTCAGATATTTACGGATACCGGTTCTTATATCTCTGTGGATACCCATGCTGCACAGAACCTCTCCGCCCAGACTTGGCAGGTGCTTCTTGAGAACCTATATACTGCTCATCCGGCCGAGTATTCCATCGAAGTTGGCGCCACTGACCATGCGGTAGTGAAAATAGGGGGAGCCGACTCTCTGCTGTATCGAGATAGGGCAGAGAATGAACTGGGAAAAGCTGCTCACTTAGCTGAAGTGTCTCAGCTTTCAGCAGTGGCGGTGAGCGTAACTTATATGGTTGAAGTAGAAAGAAATCATCTTATATCGGTTGTTTATAGTGATTTTCCTGCGAACTTGGCAACGAAAACCTCTTCGATGGTGAACGATGTTCAAGCGTCTGTATTTGCTCCAGATCTGGCGGCAGTCTATTTTACCCGCGAAGAACAGGGGAAACCTCAAATACTAATTCAGCTCAACCCCCAGACTGACTCTCAAAAATATAGCCAGGACCAGTACCAGGAACTAGAAAAGAAAGTTCAGAAAATAATTCCCCAAATTCAACTAAAAGTAGCGGTCAAGTCAGCTGATCAGAAGACTCCGCCTGCCGCTATCTATGAGGGGAAATAGAACTATGAATTATCCACAACGTTCAAAGGCCCCAACGGTGCTCAAAACCGTGCTGGGGATTCTGGGAATCATCGGTCTAGTTATCGCGGTTATTCTCGGTACTTTAGGTTTCCTGGTCTACAACATGTTTGATCGGTATCGAGATGAAAATAAAGCTTGGGAAGAGAGCTATAAAACTTCGGGTGCTGAGGCAGAAGCTGTCCTGGGAGAAAATAAATTTCTCGATAATGAGCACGCTGAAAGTGGCTCAGAGGGGCGTGGACTGATATTTGCGAAGGTGAATAAGCAAGCTCATGCTGACCCTGCTGAATTTGGGCAAAGTATGAGCGATTTGGTGGATTCAGACAAGGTGAGTTCTTTCTATCTCACGTTTGAGGGAGGGAAAGAGCTAGAGGTCTCTATTCCTACATCGAGTCAGGCGTCTTCTTCCAACAATGTTTCACGTGAAACCAGCGACTCATCTGGGGAAAGTTCCTTGCCAGGGCTCACCGAGCGGGGGTGGCAAGATATGCTCTCTCTGATGCAAAATTCCTCGGTTCAGCACGCGGTGATTGATGAGAATGGTCAGCTAGAAATCTTTGTACAACAGGGGTACGACGGTGAAATATCTCCTCCTGTAGCAACGACCGTTGAACAAGCTCGCACGTTTTTGGGATCTTTAAAAAACATCTCCACTCCCGATGGGCTGAGAAACGCCGTCATTAAACATTCTTTTATTTCTACTAACGTCAAAGACAACCCCTATAGGGTGGTTATCAGTATCTCTGCAAGTGATATCGACAGAACCTTTAGCGCAATCGAAGATGTCGGAAACCACAAGTGGCCAGGCGGCGTCCATCGCCTAGAAATAACATCCAGCGGTACCAGCAATTCGCCTAGCAACCTAAACATCACTCTTGAACCAAATTCCTACACCAATGAATTTAGCGAAAACGATTTCACCGAACGCAGAGAAAACCTCATTCAGGAAACAACACCCGTTGCTAAGAAATACAGCAATCAAGTTGAGGGGCCGTTGACCTTCAATCTCACCGCTCAAAAAGTGGAGAACTCCTTAGTTCACCCCGATCCGCTGATTCATATCGAAAAATAACCTGAGACATAAAAAATTCCGCCCCTCAAATGAGGGGCGGAACTTCTACGTTCAATCAAGAACTAGACTTCAGAAAAATTACTTCTTCTTAGGGTCCTTAGCTTCTACGCCTTCTTCATTCAACTTGGAGGAAGTGGTCTCCTTGTTGTTGGTGTATGAAGAGTTCTGAGCAGCCTTGGTAGCAGGTGCAGCATTGTTAGCCTTACCTACAGGTGCCTTGCTGGTCTGAGCAACGATCTCTTCAGAAGACTTTTCACGAGTAGTAGCCGCAGGATTAGCAGCCTTCTTCTCAGCTTGGCGACGTGAAGTATCTGAATCAGGATCAGCAGACTTCTTGGGTGCTGCATGAGCCGCGCCGCTGGTGTTCTTAGGAGCTGATGCCTTGGACTCAGTAACAACCTTAGGTGCAGTTGCAGGCTTAGGAGCTGCAGCAGGAGCCTTGGTTTCGGTTGCAGGCTTGGTCTCCGCAACAGTCTTAGGAGTTACAGGTGCAGCTGCATTAGCAGACTTGGTTTCAGTCGCAGTCTGAGAGGTAACCGGAGAAACGGTCTTGGTCTCAGTTGCGGGCTTAACAGGAGTCTTCCAAGGATCTTCAACAGGACGTGAAGCTTTGTAAGCTGCGTAACCTGCAGAACCAGCAGCAACAACAAGACCGGTCAGTAGAAGACCCTTGTTGGACTTCTTGCCAGCCTTCTTCTGCTGCTTAGCGAATGCGTTAGCAGACTTTACAGCGTTCTTACGAGCCTTCTTGAGGTCACGCTTGCTGTAGCCAGCCTTAGCGGCGAGAGTCTGAGCCTGCTCGGGAACCTCAACATCGTTGAGCTTATCTGCAGCAACAGCAGCAAGTACGCCTGCCTTGACGCGTGCCTTTGAAGCGGCGTCTTCAAGAACAGGAGTAGCCTTCTCGATACCTTCGTGTACGCGATCGGTTACAGTGTTCTGAAAATCTTCAAACTTCTTGCCAGCAACAGTAGCCTGCTTGTTAGCTACCTTAGTGAAGTGCTGAGCCTTCTTGTTAGTGTTCTTCTGGGCTTTATCGAAAGCCTTAGAAGCTTTCTTCTGGGCTTTTGCTTTCTTGCAGCATGCCATGATTTTTCCTCCTTCATGATACAAATACTCTGCTCGGAAGAGCACAGGTGTAATGTATTCATCATATAGCTTACTAACTCTGTTGGGATTTTTTCTGTGTATCTCCTCAAAAATCTCAGGTTTCTCTCGCCGCAAAATAGGGGTGGTAGTCAGAGACTTCTTTTCCTCAAAGAACTTCAGGGGACATAGAGCTTTCGCTGAGTGCTAAAGACCTACTTCTTCTAGATTTGAACCGCTCTATCGTGCGAAGATGAAGATATGACTAACGCAACTGCAAAGGCAACTATTCACACCAATCACGGCGACATCGTGGTAGACCTCTTTGGTAACCACGCTCCCGTGACCGTAAAGAACTTCATTGGTCTAGCCGATGGTTCACAGGAATGGCGTCACCCCCGCACCGGTGAAGTACAGGAAGGTCCCTTGTACAAGGACGTCGTCTTCCACCGTATTATCCGTGATTTCATGATTCAGGGTGGCGACCCCCTCGGCCAGGGTATCGGCGGTCCTGGCTACCAGTTCAAGGACGAGATTCACCCTGAACTCTCCTTCAACAAGCCCTACCTGCTCGCTATGGCAAACGCAGGCCCCGGCACCAATGGTTCACAGTTCTTCATCACCACCGTTGAAACCCCTTGGCTCAACGGTCGCCACACCATCTTCGGTGAGGTAGTAGGCGAAGACTCCAAGAAGGTTGTAGACGCTATTGAAGGCGTAGCAACCGGTGCTATGGATCGCCCTGTTGAAGATGTCGTTATTTCCTCCATCGATATTGAAGAGCTCTAAGCCCTTCACCATCTGAAGAGATACCGA
>NZ_JBHUCN010000008.1:172765-240713 GCF_042677725.1 Rothia amarae | reverse complement strand
TCCTTTTATATACCTCAGCCGTTGGAACAGTACCCCTGAGATAGGTAAATCAGTGACTGAACACCATTTTGAAGAATCACCGCAGGTTACTACATGCCCGCGCCACCCTGACCGAGTGACATACACCCGATGCGGACGATGTGGCCGACCCACCTGCACAGAATGCCAGGTTCCGCTAGAAGTGGGATTGATGTGCGTGGACTGCAGAGACGAGCACCGCCGTCAAAACAAGGTGAGAAGCGGCCCAACGACGGCGCCGCTGGTAACTTTTGTGCTGATTGGACTCAACATTCTTGCCTATCTTTTGCAGCAATTCATTCCTGGTCGCTGGATGCTCATTCATTTTCTCTTTAACCCGCTCTATGTGGAGATGACGGGCGAGTGGTGGCGCGTGCTGACGTCGGGTTTTCTGCATGCTCAAAGTTCACCGACGCACCTGCTGTTGAATATGTTCTCGCTCTGGCTGTTTGGTCGCGCGATAGAACCCATGATGGGGCGCTGGAAGTACCTCCTGGTATATGTGCTCTCTATTGTGGGCGGATCGTTGGGTGTGTGGATATGGGGTGCACTCACTGGAGATTTAAACGTCAATACGGTGGGTGCATCGGGCGCTATCTTTGGTCTATTTGGCGCGTTTTTTGTGCTCACTCGCATGAGAGGAGCCAATGCCACACCCATCCTGACATTGATAGCTATCAACATGGTGTTCGGGTTCATCATGCCGGGAATTTCCTGGCAAGCGCACCTAGGTGGGCTGTTCACCGGCATTATCGTGACCATGCTCTTGCAGAGATTGCGAGCGCCACGGCGGTAAAAACATTCCTCCCACGCATTGAAGTGCGAAAAAGGGTTAACTTTTGAGTAAAAAGTTAACCCTTTTTCGTACCTCAACGAGAGGAGAGCTAAAGACTCCGAAATTTGTCTCTGTTGATAAACAGTATTCCCAAAATTCCGAGGACCGCGATGCTGACACTTGTAATCATTCCTTGGTGAGGTAAGAGAAAAGAAGAAAACACGGCGAGGAGAAAGACGATGACTCCTAGAACCAAGAGGGAAGGATTTTCTTCTTCATTGGCAGGGTGACTCCGATTTCTACAGATGCTAGCGAAGGGAAGGAAAAGATTCGCCTAATAGGTATATAAGCTTCTATCCACAGAACTTATCCACAGCTGTTAATAACTACAGTACTGTAATTCCATAAATGTGAATAGGCTGTGGAGACCGGCAAATCAGTCTTTAATTTTCGCGTAATTACACGGGTGTAACCATTTTCCCCAATTTTATCCCCACCTGTGGATAACTTTAAAAAAGACTTGTGGACTTTTTGTAATTTCAAAATATTCGATTGCGCAACAACGCTATAGGTGCAACAAAAAGGACCGCCCCGAAAAGGAGCGGCCCCTCATCAATTTCTACTGTCTCTCACGAATGCTTCACTGAAGAGATCAGCCGAATGGTCTATCTAGTTAGCTTGAGCCTCTGCTTCTTCCACCAGTTCAGGAGAAACTTCCACACCGGTGTACAACTTAAACTGTTCAGCCGCCTGGAGCGCAGCCACCTCGCCGCCGGTAATGACCTCCTTACCTGCCGCGCGTCCAGCCTGAATGAGGGGAGTCTCAACGGGCATAGCGACGACGTCGAACACTACCTCCGCCGCCTCAATGGTGGGCTGGGGGAAGGCAAGGGTGTCTTTCTCTGGACCACCTTCCATTCCAAGAGGGGTTACATTCACAATTACAGGAGCTGTTAAAGAACCCACTTCAGGCATCCAGTCATAGCCATACTGTTGAGCTAGCTCTTTACCCGCCTGCTCATTACGCGCCACAATCGTGCCCCGCTTGAACCCGGCGTCATAAAAAGCACCTGCCACAGCGCGCGCCATACCGCCAGAACCCTGCAAAATGAAGGGAAGAGACGGGGCGACATGATGAGTTTTCAGAAGGGAGGCAACCGCAATCACGTCGGTGTTGTACGCATGGAGATAGCCATCAGTATTCACAATCGTGTTGACTGCACCAATGACAGACGCTGAATGGTCCACCTCATTCACCAGAGGAATAACAGCCTGCTTGAATGGCATGGAAACGGAACAACCACGAATGCCGAGCGCTCTTACACCCCCGATCGCTGCTTCGATATCAGAGGTAGTCATTGCCTTGTAAAGAAAATCAAGCCCGAACTTTTCATAGAGATAGTTGTGGAACTTAATACCGTGATTCGACGGGCGCCCCGAGAGTGAAATGCACACGGTGGTATCCCGGTTGAGTGGCGGGCGCGAAGTGTTGTTGTGGGAAATATCCATGGAAATAACGCCTACTTCTTTGACTTCTCGATCATCAGGGACACAATTTTCGGTGCTTTGGAAGATGAAGCTACAAAAGACTTCTCAGAATTAGTCACTGTAGGTACCACGGCGTTGCCATCATTGACAGATTTTACGAATGCCTCGGCGTCGGCGTCTTCCCAAATATTCACCCAGGTAGCGTCATCGCCAGTCTCACCCAAGCCAGAATCCAATGCCTCGCAGAAAGGGCAACCGGGGCGCCAGTAAATAACCACTCCGCCGTCTTCAATGACCTTCTCGGCTTCAGCCTGTGTTGCTTGTGCGCGTTCCATGAAGAAATCTCCTCTAATTAGTTGTATCTAGTCCATTTCTAAGCCTAGTATCCGCTCGGAAAAGGAAAAATGCTTTAAATACCACGCGGTACTCTGCCTCGTTAAAACAAGAGGTGGTGCTCCCTCGAAGGGAGCACCACCTAAATAAAAGAGGCGAACTTAGTCGTTCTTTAGGGAGTTCTTAACACCCTCGACCTTGTCCTTAGCATTGTTAGCCGCATCGGCAACCTTAGCCTGAGCCTGGTCAGTCTGACCTTCAGCCTTCAGCTCTTCGTTGCCAGTAGCGTTGCCGATACCCTCTTTTGCCTTGCCTGCAAATTCGTTCAATTTATCCTGTGCACTCATGGGTTTCCTCCTTGTGTATTGCCTACTTGGTATTTCTAAGTATACTTCTGAAAACCGAGAATCACCTGAAAAATATCTGGAAATTTATTTTCCGAAGCGCTCGCGCACGTCGTTAATCTGCTGGTCAGCCTCAACATTTGAGGTGTTTGCCTGAGCTTCGGTGATAACTTCCTGACCTGCGTTATCTTTCACTGCCTCTTTAGCTGAGGGAATGCCGTCTTTAGCCTGGTTTTCGATATTATCTTTTTCCAACATAATTACTCCTCAAAAAGCCTAGATATGCTAAAAGCCGCCGGGACCACCGGGGTTTTTAGCTACAAACTAAAGGCAAAGATTACTTGCCGAACTTGTTGCCGAGACCATCAATCTGCTCGCCCGCTTTATCCTTGGCGGTGTTGGTGTGGTCGTCATTGACGACGTCCTTGCCAGCCTTTTCGTTTACTGCGTCTTTGCCGGAGTCAATACCTTCGTTTGCTTTGTCTTTGAGACCGTCTACATCAAAGCCCATGATTCAATCCTTTCCACTAAATGACGAGGCAATGTTCATATTTGCCCTCAATCGTTCTTTGAGAAGAACTGATACTAAGTCTACTGAGCGATAATCTGATTTGTAAATCATTTATGTTTCAAAAATGGAATAAAAGATACAGTTCACCCTATCTACCCTGCAAAATCAGGGATAAGCAGGACGCGAATCACTAAAATTTATCGGTTAGGGCTCGGCGTGTCTGATGCCAGCGGGCGTATACTCGCTAAGTCAAAATAGTTTGCGCCTCGGACTCACACCCGAGCGTACTTATAGAAAGGTCCCTTCCACATGGGGTCTCTCAAAAACCAGCAGTACAAAATCGCTGCTCGTGCTCACAACAGCGATCCTGAAACACGGCAAGGTTCAGTACGCATCGATAAAATGCGAGAATCTACCAAATCCTGGATGTTGGGAACCAAACTCAAAGCCGACCTCCCCGGACCACACGGCAAACGGCACCCCCATAAAGAGGGGCACTCCTGGTGGCAGGTCATGTGCCTTTCTGGCGTAGACTACTTCTCCACCCTAGGCTATCAACCCGCTATCGCAGCCCTCGCTGCTGGCCTACTTAGCCCCCTGGTAACGCTCGTCCTAGTCATTGTGACCCTCTTCGGCGCGCTACCCATCTATCGCCGAGTAGCCGCCGAATCACCCGCCGGTGCAGGCTCCATTCACATGCTAGAGCGACTACTTTCCCGCTGGCCAGCCAAAATTTTTGTACTCGTGCTTCTGGGCTTCACCACCACAGACTTCATGATTACCATGACGCTCTCCGCCGCCGATGCCGCAGAGCACCTCGAAGCCAACCCCTTCGTACCCTCATTTCTTCACGGTCACCACGTACTCATTACGCTAGTATTCCTCGGATTGCTGGCAGCAGTCTTCCTGCGAGGATTCAAAGAAGCAATCGGTGTTTCTATTGTTTTGGTCGCAGTATTCTTGCTTGTCAACCTGGTAGTCATCATCGGTGCTATCACTCACATCATCCACGAACCCATCCGTACCATCGACTGGTGGACAGGGCTCACCGCCTCCCACGGCAACAAATGGCTAGCAATCGGACTCATCGTGCTGGTGTTTCCCAAAATCGCCCTCGGTATGAGTGGTTTCGAAACCGGCGTGGTCGTTATGCCCCAAATTCGTGCAAAAGGTGCTAATCCCACCGAAAAAATCGCTAACCGCGTCCGTGATACCAAAAAACTACTCACTACCGCCGCGCTCATCATGAGCGTTCTACTCATTACCTCCAGTTTCACCACCACTCTGCTGATTCCCCAAGAAGAATTCCAAGCAGGAGGTCATGCCAACGGACGCGCGCTCGCTTACCTCGCCCACCAGCAATTTGGCGAAGTATTCGGCACTGTTTATGACATCTCTACCATCCTAATTCTCTGGTTCGCCGGTGCCTCAGCCATGAGTGGGCTTCTCAATCTCGTGCCCCGCTACCTGCCTCGCTACGGTATGGCACCTGAGTGGTCCCGCGCGTCGCGCCCCCTCACCCTGGTGTTTATCGCCGTAGCTTTCGTCATCACCCTGATTTTTGATGCTGACGTTGAAGCCCAGGGCGGCGCCTACGCCACCGGTGTGCTGGTATTGATGACCAGTGCTGCATTCGCCGTAACCCTCTCGGCGAAGAAAAAACACGAGCCTTATGCCTTGGTGTTTTACTCGGTAATCACCCTGGTTTTCGTTTACACCACGGTGGCAAACATCATCGAACGCCCCGAAGGCCTGCGCATTTCTAGCTTCTTTATCTGTGGAATACTCATCGTTTCCTTCATCTCGCGAGCTATGCGTGCCTATGAACTGCGTATCGAAAGCGTGCATTTCGACAAAAAAGCTATGCAATTCATCATGGAAAAGCCAGACGTCCCCATCCACCTCATCGCTCACCGACCTGACAATTTCAACCTCGCCGACTATATGGAAAAGCGCGGACGTGAAGAGTGGGCGCACCATATTGGCGACGTCGAAAACGTTATGTTCCTCGAAATCGCCGTGATGGACCCCTCCACTTTCCGCTCAGACATTATGGTCAAGGGAGTTATGGTAGGGGATCAGAAGATTCTTGCGGCATCCGGTTCCGCTATCGCCAACGACATCTCCGCCCTTGCATTAGAAATCCGCGATATGACCGGAACTGTTCCCCACGTTTACCTCGACTGGGCTGCTGGGTCGCCGCTAAAGAACTTCCTCGCCTTCCTCTTCTTTGGTCAAGGCCAGGTTGCGCCCACGACGCACGAGGTGCTCCGGCGCGCAGAACCCAAGATCCGCCGTCGTCCGGTGGTTCACGTTTCCTAACGAAACGGCGGGTGCTGAGAGTTTGTATCAAAAAGTAGGGCTGTACCACACAAAGCGTGGTACAGCCCTCAAAGTTTGATACAAACTGGGGAGGGGGGGGACACGCAGGGCACAGTGGAGAGAAGGCGCGCGAGAAGATACACAGCTTATTTCTTTAAACTTTCTTCAATGCGCGCAATCAACCCTTGGACGTTCTCTAACAAGCGGGCAATCTTCTCATCCTGCGTGAGGGATTCTTCCATCTGGCGGATTCCCTCGGGTTTCTTCTTGCCCAAAGTGTAGGCAACGCACTCTAAATCGGTGCAGATATAGGTTCCGATGCTGCCGTAGTTCTCTTTCGACGACTTCGCGGTGGGAATCGACATCAATGAAACACCGGTCGAAGAATTGAGTGTGAGGCAGAACTGGCACATGCGCGCGCCACCCTTGGCAAGAGCTTTTTTGCGCTCCATCACTAAGCCTTGAAGCCCCTTAGACGTTTCTGCCACCACATAAGCATTCTGGGGCGATTTCGGGTCGGTCCAGCTCAGAAAAATCTCATTCGCCCAGTCGGTAGAAAGAACCTCTTTGGGGATGTTGATGCGCTGAGATGCACCTTTGGTGCAGTTGATAAAGCTTTTACGCAGCGCGGCTTCTGAATATGTCTGCATGGGAATATACCTTTCGGGTGTAAGTCAGTGAAGACTAAAGGTCTTTATCGGCAGCGAACCCCGCCACCATAGGCAAAAACTCCGGGTCGGAGTAGCCCTTCTTCGCATAAGTATTGGCAACAGCCTGCGCCGTCGATTTGAGTTCATTGCGGTTCACTAGTGCCATCACTGCGCCACCGAAGCCTCCACCCACAATCCGGGCGCCCAGCGCCCCATTTTCTATACACGTAGAAACTGCGACATCTATTTCTTCCCGAGATGCCTGAAGCTCATCACGCATCGAAACAAACGATTCGGTGAAAAGATGCCCCAGTTCAGTCCATGCACCTGCCCCAAGCTCCTGGGAATTTTTCAGCAGATAAGCGGCTCGTTCAACCAAGCACATGTCATGGAAAACATGGCGAATCCAGCCCCTGGGGAACGACGGCGTGCCGTGTTGCCGTTCGACGGCGTCGAGCGCCAACGTGGTGGATTCGTCCACCAGATTGAGCCGCCACAGCTTAGCTTGACGCTCGTTCATGCCCTCGCAGGTGAGATCTTCGGGGAGCGCGTTGCGTAAGAAATCCAGTTCCAGGGCTTGCGTGCAGAGTTCGGAGGCTTGCCGGCGGACCGCGAAAGCATCTCCCGAGAGCTCGTGCGGGGTGTTGGTGTTGATGACAAGGAATGCAAGTCCTGCCGATTTGAGGTCTGCTTCCACGGGCTGGAGGGAGAAGTCTCGGAAATCAATCACCAGTGCTTTACCCGGGCGTGAGCGCAACGAAGTAGTCTGATCCAGACCTCCGGTGTGGGCGCCGGCAACTTCGTTTTCTGCGCGAATGCAGACCTGTGCCAGGCGTGCCCGGAGTTCGTCGTTTTCAGGCCCGCGGTTGGAGGGAAGTGGCTCGGTGGTGGAGCAACCCTCTCGCAGGGGACAGGAGAGGTCGAGCAGCGCGAGGGCGGTAGAGCACTCTAGAGCAGCAGAGGAGGACAGCCCCCCGCCTACTGGAACGCGCGAATCAATGACCAAGTCAGCCCCAAAATTCAGGGGCAAAGCAATGTCTTTTCCGCCCTCTTGGTTCATAGACCATGCCACTCCAGCAACATAGGTGAACCAGCCTTTGAGCGAACCAGGTTTAATCTCCCCGATGACTACGGTGCGTTCGTCCCCCGGCATCTGAAGGGACGACGCGCGCAGTACCCCGTCGCTACGCATTTTTCCTGCCACATAGGTGCGGTAGGGCAAGGGCATGGGCATGCATGATCCCCCAAGGAAGTCGATGTATTCGCCGAGCAGGTTAAGGCGCCCGGGGGCGGACCATACGCCGTCGGGTTCTTCACCATATTTATCGATGAATGCCTGGCGTACTTTTTCTACCTGACCTTTGTGATCCGGCAGAGCGCCCCAGATTGGCTCGGCAAATTTAGTCATGCGCTAACTTTCGTTACGGGGGAGAGCTGTTGCTCTCGGCGCCCAATCAAAGCGCCGTAGGGTACAAGTTTAGTCCCGGTGGAAATATTCCGGGGTGTACAGAAAATCTTAAGATGTGCAGGGCACCCAGCCGCGCAGGAGTGCGTGGACGGCGTCGATATAGGGCGACGGTGGATACTCGGGGACCGCACTGCCGCAGAGTAGGGCGCGGGTTTGCTCTTCTTCCATCAGACTGAGACAGAGATGAAGTAGTGCGCGAGAGGCATTTTGGCCCTGTTCTGCATTGAGAGATAGAGCCTCAAATAGTTCTTGGCTCTCGGAAAAGAAAGCGAGTTCGTTAGGGTGCATTGCCAGCGCCATGCGGATAACTTCAGCGCTTTCATGCACCTGGGCAAGTTGCCGGTACAGCTCTCTGGCGCCTGCCATCAGGGCGGCGGTGGGCGTGGCGCCCTCGCATCGAATATCGCCAAGCATCCTTGAGGCGAGAGAAGCCAACAGCTCCTGCTTATTTTTGACGTGATAGTAGATAGACCCCGGTGCCACACCTAATTCGGTGGCTAAACGACGCATCGAAAGATCCGCCAGGCCATACTGCTTAAGGAGGTCAAAGGCGGTACTCAATATTTTTTCGCGTGATAAAGCCACCTGTTCATTGTAAAACGTGACATAAAAGAATGATTTGCATTCAAAATGCGGTTGAATGGAAACATGACACTCAACTTTGCAGAACTTACCCAGAAACTACGCGCCGGAGGCCAAGCAACCGCGCAGGATGTCCTTGATATGGTCACCGCCGGACCCGGTGCGACGTTCGCTCTGGTTGAATTTGCCGCTGAATTCCGCCGGATGTTCTTTCAAAACACTATTGAGGTAGTAAACCTTCTGGACGCGCAGGGGAAGGTTCGCAAGGACCGCCCCCAAGAGCCTTACGCCATCAATGTAGGCGCATCGGAGAGTCAAGAAGAATTAGCGCAACAAATCTTCTCGCTGACTCAGGACGACGCCGCGCAGCGGATTACCGTCAATTTTCTGGTGCCCAATGAAGAGGTGGAGGCCCCCGGTTCTTCTGCTCTAACCCCAATGCAGTGTTTGCGCATTCTCGCGGCGGCTCGCATTGCCGCCCCTGCCAAGAGCCTTCGCGTGGGAGAAGGCCGGGATCTTCATTTGCGCTCGCTACAGTCGTTGGCTCTTCATTGCGTGGACTCTCTGTATCTGAGAGATGTCCCTGCTTCTGAACCGCGCGCTATTTTTGAAGATTTGCAGCTTTTGGATAGCGCAGGGCTCTCGATTATTGGTGCTGGGCAGCGGGATTTGGCGGCAGAGTATGTTTCCTACCTGCAGTCCGAAGGTGTGGAAGACGCGCAAAGCTACGCCGATGAAGTATTTGCCGAGGACGATGCCGAGGGTGCTGGCGGTTGCGGCGGTAACTGCGGCTGCGGTGCAGGAGGGTGCGGAGCGTAAAATTTACGTCGAGAAAACTGCCTAAACTTCATATACAGGGTAATAGGGCTTCATAATTTGAACAGTGTTCAAATTATCGATTGAATAACTCTATGAACCATAACTTTAAGCTAATTTCGCAACGTATTCTCGCCGGTGGCAACCCAACTACTCGCGAGGAGGCGCTGTCTATGCTCGCGGCTTCTGACGAGCAGACGCTCTCCCTTGTAGAAGCAGCATCGGATTTAAGACGTTATTATTTTTCTAATACTGTTAAGGTGAACTATCTAGTCAACCTTAAATCGGGGCTTTGTCCTGAAGATTGTGGGTATTGTTCCCAGCGTCTGGGTTCGCAAGCTGAAATTCTGAAATATACCTGGATGAAGCCTCAGGAGGCAGTGGAGCAAGCCGGGTACGGAATTGCGGGGGGTGCCAGCCGTATCTGCATGGTGGCGTCCGGGAAAGGCCCCACTGATCGCGACGTAGAGCGAGTTGCCACCATGATTGAAGACCTCAAAGATGAATACCCCCAAGCAGAAGTCTGTGCTTGCCTAGGAATTCTCAAAGAAGGTCAAGCGCAACGTCTCTCTGAGGCGGGGGCGGATGCTTACAATCACAACCTCAACACGAGCGAAGACCATTACCAAAATATTTGTTCCACCCATACATATCAGGAACGCGTCGACACTGTCTCTGCAGCTCAAGAAGCTGGACTTTCTGCGTGTTCGGGTCTCATTGTTGGTATGAAAGAAACAGACCAACAACTGGTCGAGGCGATTTTTGCTCTCAAAAATTTAGAGGGAGATTCAATCCCCGTTAACTTTCTCATGCCCTTCGCTGGCACCCCTCTTGAAGACACCTGGGAGCTCACCCCGCTTCGTTGCCTTCGAATACTTTGTGCTGTTCGAATGGTTAATCCTGAGAAGGAGCTGCGCATGGCGGGTGGTCGTGAAATGCATTTGCGTTCGCTTCAAGGGCTTGCCTTAAATGTGGTGAATTCGTTGTTCTTGGGGGACTATCTGACATCCGAAGGGCAGTCTGCGCTGGATGATTTGAAGATGATTCAGGATGGTGGGTTTGTAGTACTTGGTGCCGAAGATAGGAATCTCGTAGCGGAGCATGAAGCGATTCTGCGTGAGAAAAAGCTGGAGTCGGTAGCTAGCAATAACTCATGTGGAACGGCACCATGTAGTTCGTCTGGAGGGTGCGGGGGTCAAGGGGAGTTTTCTTCATTACCTGTTCCGCGAAAACGAGGAGCAGGGACCGATGTTGCGCCTAATGCCTAAACCTTTCCCATCGTTTCTAGTGAGGCAACCTACAGATTATTTTAGTAATCATAGGTTGTTCCAATGGGGTCGTCTTTCATTTTTAGGCTATTGGGTTTATGCGCCGTATCTTTTTTACCTGATAAATTTTTCCTATGAACGCACCCGCACACCCCATTCTTAGCAACTCTCCAAACGCTATGCTTACCCGGCGTCATTTAGTGACCCTGATGGGAGCAGGTGGTTTATCGTTTGCAATGGCGGGATGTTCGATGCTGACCCCTGAATATTCGGCTTATGTACGAGAGGAACAGGGTGAGCAGAGAAATCCGCGGGGGTCTTATCAAGATCTTGCAGAAGCTCTGTGGACTTTGCAGCAGGATGCGGGGGCTGAAAACCTTTCACTGAGTCTCTACAACTATGCGGATCAGAAAACCTTTGTGTTCACTCCCGAGTATCGCGGGTATGAAGCTTCAACGGTGAAAGTGCCACTGGCGCTGAGTGCTATGCGGCAGGCATTCGCCCGAGGGCGTGCTCTTTCTGAAGATTTACGAAAAGCAGTGAAGGCAAGTATTGGGTTCTCTGATAACGACGCCACAGCAGCCGTCTTTGGTTCCCTTGCAGATACTGACGAAAATCGTGCCGGAGAAGTAAATACCACTTATAACCGGCTAGGAATAAATCAGACGCGGGCCGATGCTGGATGGGGCGCTAATCTCACCGGCACCGAAGATCACCTGAAAATCTCTCGCGCCGTGTATGAGGGCGTGAACTGGATAGGTAGCGAAGATATGCAGATTTTGCGAGAAGCAATGACTGCCTCAGACTCTGCCTCGCAGGGCTGGGGCGTGGGCGTGCTCGGAAAACTGCAAGGCGCTGGCGCAGATTCCACCGACTTGGAAGTCGCCCAAAAGGTTCTCTGCAAAAATGGGTGGCTACCAAATGATTTGGGTAAGTGGTATATCAATTCTGACGGTGTGGTTCTTTATCGCGATAAGACCTTTGCTCTTTCGGTGATGGTCTTTGGATTTAAAGCGCAAGAAGAAGGGCAACACCTGGCCAGTAAAGCGGTTGAAACCGCTATGCGCCTCCTGGCGGAATGAATTTATTCGCTCTCAGAAGGTATTCAAGAAACTGCCAGGAACATAGCTTAGACTGAGAAAAGCGTCTATTTTCAACTCTATATGTCTTTGAGGGAATATTGAGGTGAAGCTTCAATGAAAAATAAATGATGTAAAACTTGCATTTTTACACCGTGTATATCGGGTCCCTCCCATAGATACCAACACTCAAGGAACAATGAACACCAAAGATTTATCCCCTGCGTTTATCACTTCCCTGGTAGCGATTTTTGTAGCTGCGCTCATGATTGGCGCGACTTCAACAGTACTCACTGTTCTGGGATGGCTCATTCTACTTATTGCGTTGGGTCTCAATGTCTTTGCCAGCATGGTCTCTATTCAACGCGCCAAAGGTGGCCCACTGCCGGCAATGATTACTGAACAGCATCGCCCTGCTGCCTCACGCCGTGCATCCCAAGAATTTGAAGAAGAAACCGTGGAAGAATACGCCTACGAACCAGAAGAAGACACCGAGGCGCAGCCAGTAGTTTCTTCTGTCGCGGCGTCGTCTGCTCCTGAATCGGAGGAGAAGATTTTCCGTAACCGTGCACCCCGCCCCCGTAACAGATAGGGAAGCACCGTGAAAACTAAGTTTCTCCTTTCTCCTGCCTACCTCGTTTCTATCGCTGCGTTGATTGTGGGTGGGATTCTTGCCGGTTCCCGCTTTATGGTCGTCGGCTGGATGATTTTCATTGTTGGTCTAGCGCTGAATGCTTTAGCCCTGGTGGTCTTGGCTAATCGAGAGTATCTGCATCAGGCACAACGCGTGGGCACCGTACCTAAAGCTTCGGCGCAGGAGCACCACGGAAACGTTATTGAACACGACGCCGCAGAAGAACCCTCTGCAGAGCGGACGATAAATAATTCAGTTACTCCCAGCGGAAAAGTCACTGATTCCTACCGGGTGTTTCCGCAGAAAAAGTCTTAGGGTATCTACCTCTGAGGTAAAACAGCAAAGACCCCCTCGCAGTGAGGGGGTCTTTGCTGTATAAAAACGTGGCGACCTTAGTCGAATTGAACGGATTGGCGCATATGTTTCAACGCCGAGGCAAGGGCATTAGCCTCTTTAGCGTTGAGACCAGCCATGACCACGGTATCCATGAGATCGGTATGAATAGCTCGCGCATTCATGTAGTGCTTGTATCCTGCATCGGTAATGAATACGCCTTTGCCTCGTCGGTCCTCTTTTACCGGTATGCGGTCAACCCAGCCGAGGTGAATGAGACGCTCAATCTGATACGTCAGGCGGGAAGGGGAAACGCTTAAGTCTGCAGCGATTTCTCCCATGCGCACCACCTGCGGCGGATCACTCTGAATACCGCCTTGAGTGAGCACTGTGAGAATGTTGAAATCATCGAGCTTGATGTTCGCCTGTTTACGCAGAACTTTATCGAGGTATGAGGCGATGCCGCTATATGTTTGAACGTACAGGTGCCAAAGATCTGAATTCGTAGAGGGGAATTCAGCACGAGGGGAAGAATGTGAGTTCGACATGGGTGCTTTTAGCCCTCCTGGAATAGATGGCTATCCCGTCATTTGAGTGGTTAACAAACCTATTCAACAACTACACCTTGCCGATTTATAGACAGGTGTAGTCATTTGATTCATCTAGAATGTTCTCAAATTAGGGTTGTATATGCAACCAGAGGGCGGGGGCAATCCCCATTACTAGACGAAACTCACCCTCCTTATTGGTTCGGATTAGAGATTCTTGAGAAGTTGCTCAAACGGAGTAACAGTAAGCTCTTTCAATCCTGGTGATTTGTGTTTGTGCTCCTGACGGGGCTGTTTCTCCACGGCAATCCCAAAGAAGTCACCACTATTCACCCCGTCTAGATCATCAAAAATTTCCTCTGATGCGGGGTCAACCGGGGCTGTTTCTATCTCTGATGTACCCTCTTTAGTCAGAGCCGTCTGCGAACCTAATTTCCATGCCAACATCTGGGCTAACTCTGCTCCCGCGCGATTGATTCTGCCCTGCAAAGACGTATCAGAACCAAAATCGTCGGTCGCAGCAAATACCCCGGTCGGCACCACATGAGCTTTGAAATAGCCAAAAAGCGGGCGCAGTGCAGTATCAATCATCAGGGAATGACGCGCGGTGCCACCCGTCGCGGCAACTAAAACTGGTTTGCCGACCATCGCCTCGTCGTCCACCAGATCCCAGAAACTCTTGAAAAGCCCGGTGTAAGTAGCTTTGAAGGTAGGGGTGACGGTAATGACCGCATCTGCCTCGGTGAGAGCATCCAGCGCTGTAGCAAGCTCACCCATAGGAAAGCCAGTGAGGTAATGGTTAGTGATGTCTTTGGCAAGACTGCGTAAGTGAATCGATGTGAACTTGGCTGAGATGCCCAATATATCCAAACTCTCCTGGGTTGCATCGCTGAGCTGTTCACCCAGTAAAGCGGTGGATGACGGTTCAGACAGGCCTGCGGTAATCGTGAGGATTTTTAAGGGTTTCATGATGAACTCCTCATCATAGATTCAACTAGTTTTTGGAAGGCTGGTTGGCAGGTGCATCATGTCCGCCCCCAGCAATGGGAGTCTTACCTGCGCGGGCGCGCTCCACCATCAGCTGGTGAGTAGGAGCATCAGGAACATTTGCCGGGCGGTTTTTAGCAAACTCCTCGCGCAAAACCGGAACGACCTCTTCGCCGAGCATATCGAGTTGCTTGAGAACTTCCTTCTGTGGCAACCCTGCATGATCCATGAGGAAAAGCTGGCGCTGGTAATCACCGGCATACTCGCGGAATGAGAGAGTCTTCTCAATCACCTGCTGCGGTG
The DNA here is from genome assembly GCF_042677725.1 of Rothia amarae. Classification (NCBI taxonomy): domain Bacteria; kingdom Bacillati; phylum Actinomycetota; class Actinomycetes; order Micrococcales; family Micrococcaceae; genus Rothia; species Rothia amarae. The sequence goes on along the minus strand of NZ_JBHUCN010000008.1, from coordinate 226,254 downwards.
AACCCACGGTCAACGGGGTCTGTTCAGTGAACTCTTCCAGTGAAGGTCCGCCACCATATACCGGAGCATTGTCAAAATAGGGGCGGAATTTACGCACCGCATCCTGAGAATTCTTATTCATAAACACCTGACCGCCCAAGCCGACGTATGCCTCCTCAGCCTTGCCATGACCATAGTGCTCGTAGCGCTCGCGGTAGAGGTTAATCATCTGCTCGGTGTGCTCTTTGTTCCAGAAGATGTTGTTGTGAAAGAAGCCGTCGCCGTAGTAGGCGGCCTGTTCAGCGATTTCGGGAGTGCGGATGGAGCCGTGCCATACGAAGGGGGCGACGTCGTCCAGCGGCTGAGGGGTAACAGTAAAGCCGTTGAGCGGGGTACGGAAGTGGCCCTCCCAGTTCACTCGCTCTTCATGCCAGAGGCGGTAGAGCAGGTTGTAATTTTCGATGGCGAGGTTGACGCCTTGGCGGATGTCTTTACCGAACCAGGGGTAGACGGGGCCGGTGTTGCCGCGACCCAGCATGAGATCCATGCGACCATCGGTGAGATGCTGAAGGGTGCCGTAGTCTTCAGCAATACGCACTGGGTCTGTGGTGGTGATGAGTGTGGTTGAGGTAGAGAGCAGGATTTTTTCAGTCTGCGCTGCAATGTAGGCAAGCGTGGTGGTGGGGGAGGAGGCGATAAAGGGCGGGTTGTGGTGTTGCCCGACGGCAAAAACGTCTAGTCCTACCTCTTCGGCGTGTTTTGCCATCTCGACGATGTTTTTCTGACGTTCGTATTCTGTAGGGGTTTTGCCGGTGGTGGGGTCGCGGGTGATATCGGTAACGGTGAAGATTCCGAACTGCATGTTCATGATGTTCCTTAGGATTGTATGGTCTTCGTGTATGTCTTTATCCTATGTCTAAATACTTTCTATATAAAGTATTGATTTCGAAAGTATTAGGAAGGTAGGGTGCAAAAAATCGTCATTTTTGAACAACTCATCCGAGAATTTCAAAATGAAAGCTTTTAATTCGTATCCTGGAAGAAAGGTTTATAAGTGATGAAAACGGTGAGGAAACCGTAATGGACATTAAATACAGCACTGAGGCTCGTTCTGTAGGAGCAGCCCGCGATGGGCGAGCCTACCTCACCGACGGCACCCTAGAAATAGAGATGAGTTTGGCCAAAGAACTCGGGGGAACCGGTGAGGGTGCCAACCCTGAGCAACTTTTCGCCCTGGGGTACGCCACCTGTTTTCATCAGGCAGTCAAACTTGTAGCTGAGCGCCGAAAGCTCGATGCCACGGCGTCCTCGGTGCAGGCGCGCATCAACTTTGGAATCGATTCCGAAGACTTTTTTGCACTTTCGGTTCTCATTGACGTATCGCTACCCTATGTGGAAATGGACCTCGCCCGCGAAGCTGCGGTGGAAGCGCACGAAATGTGCCCCTATTCGCGAGCAACTCGCGGAAATATCGACGTCATCGTGAACGTGGTGGAGGAGTAAGTGCGGAGCTGGCTTGCCTGACGAAGAAGGCGGTGCTCTTTACGTACAAGACCACAACACCTGGGGTTATTATCAAGGCGAATGCAGACCACACCCCCGTTGCAGGAGCCACAGCGGTTCGTTCTGAATGGTTAGGGACTTCCGCATTGGAGCAGGGCCGAGGCACGTGGACTCAATCAACCCAATGGGCTCACGGCAGTTGGAACGGATACCCCTCAGAAATCGCTGCCCTGGGTGTTCCGGTTGCTGAAGCTGAAACGGTGGTAGAGAACGAGGTAACTTACCAGGTGCAGAAGTTTGAGCACGGTTCTATCAAGTGGGAAGCTACTACCAACCGATTGGCTCCTAGTGCCGCAGATGCCGTTATTTCTCTTGACGCCGACGCTCAAGCTGCTGTAAATCAGTGGTACGCCGCCCATCCCGAGGCACACTAAACGCTTGAGGGCTTCCACAGCCTTGAGTTCTTCTTCAAAAACACACGAACTGCCCAAAATACATGCTTCTTAGCTGTATATTTGGGCAGTTCGTGTGTTTTCGAAAGTGAACCAAAAAGGGACTAACCCTTAATTGACGTTAGTTAGCCTGAGGCTTGTACCAATCTACGTTGGCAATCCACCATTGCTCGAGAGTTTCTTTGGCGTCGGCGTCCAAAGAAATGACGGCGTTCTTCACCTCTTCAGTTTGTGTGGCCAGACGGCTTGAAGGAACTTCCCACTTGATAGAGCCGTGCTCGAAGCGCTGGGTTTGATAGGTCACGCCATTTTCCACTACGGTTTCAGCCTCAGCCACAGGTACACCGAGGGTGGCAGTCTCTTCTGGGTATCCGTTCCAGTCACCGTGTTCCCACTCGGTTGACTGGGTCCAGGTTCCACGGTCTTGCCCCAACGCTGAGGTTCCTAGCCATTGAGAACGAACCGCCTTGGCTCCTGCAACGGGGGTATGGTCTGCATTCGCCTTGATGATAATCCAGGTGTTGTGGTCTTGTACGTAAAGAGCGCCCCCTTCTTCACCGGGTAAACCGGGGTAGTCAGTGTAGGTTGCTTTGGACCAATCCACTGTGGCAGGATCCTGCAAATCCCATGCAGGTTCATGGTCGATGTAACCCTGCTTGAGAATCTTTAGATCCGCATCATTGCGTAGTACGTATTTAAAAGAAGCGGTGTACGAAGGGTTTACTTCCAAGGTTGTTCCTTCGGAAGGGTGGAAAGTGTTAGACGTGTAACCACTTTCACGGTTGTAGTAGTAAACGCCTAACTTGCCGAAGAATTCAGGATTCTTAACGTATTCGTCAAAGAGAGCCTGAGACATCTCTGTTGCCTGGCCATCGTTAGAGTTGAAGACGAAGAGAGTATCTCCTATATCTTCTACATACAGATGGTCATTGATTTGCTGAAAATTACCAGTGAACGTATACCACGGTGATTCTTTAGCTAGAACCTTAGCGCCTTCAATGTTGATGGAGGTGGTGGGGTACATCGGCTTGCCGTCGTAGGAGCTAATCTTTGCAGTGTCAAAGGTGTAAGTACCGCCAGAAAATTCTTGAGTAGTCACCGTGCCGTGTGTCACGGGAGCAGCAATGGGGTAGCCCATCTCGGAATAGAGTGCGTCGATTCCTCGAACCTTAATGAAAGGCACCTCAAAAGCAGTAGCACCAGCCTTAGGGGTACCGTTGGCATCAGCAGCAATCACATACGCGGTGGTATCAGTCATCAACACCAAAGCCTGGTTTTTTTCAACGTAGGTTGCCTTGGACCAATCCAGCTGTGTGGGATCGGTAGGCTCTGCAGGAGTTTCTGGAACAGCGTCAAAGCACTTACCGGAAGTCGCACGATCCTTCTTCCACTGAATACCTTCAGTCGAATTGAGGTCAATGGAAGATCCTGCTTTAGACTTAGCCGAGTCTGCGACGACGACTAGGTGGCGGGTGGTGCCGTCCCAAGTAGTCACGATAGGGCCGCAGTAGGTGTTGTTCCAGGAATCCCCTTCTAGGGCACCGAACTTTGCGATGCCGCCGGCGTTTTCGAAGGCTTTAGCTTTGTCGGCTCCGGTGAGGGCTTTGACGCCGTTGCGGGTGTTCCAGGTGATAAGACCGTTTTCGAAGAGCTGTTCACAGCCTTTGCCTTTGACGCAGTTTTCTTTGGTGAGGGGTTGACCGAATGTGGTGGGGTTGGTTTGCCAGTATTTGGTAATGCCGGCGTTGGGGTTCATGTAGATGCTGGTTTCAGCGGCGTGGGCGATGCCTGGTGCTGCGCTGATGAGCATGGTGGCGGTGATGAGGGTGGTGCTGAGTTTTTTGAGGGGTTTCATGTGGGGTGCGTCTCCTGGTGCGAGTGGGTGTTTACCCCCTCATAAAGGGGCTTTTATCTCTAAACCTAGGAAACTTTTCGGGGATTTTTTGTACATCTGTGACGAATCAGAAGGATGTCCCCTTAAGGAGCTACGAAATTCAACTACTTATGCGCGGAGTTAACGCGCACTTTCCTTCTCCCTCGCATAAGCCAACAGTGACCGCACTTCAGCCTTGGCTGCGCTCGTCAACGCCTTGTTATCTCGCAACATTTGCTCAGAACGCAATCGAATGAACTCCAAATATTCGGGCTTTCCGGTTTTCTCAAAGCCTTCTTTCGACGTATAAAGATCATGAAAATCTTTCGCCGCCTGACGTTGTAAAACCCAGCGCCCCCACATCACAATCAGCGCACACACCAATGCCACGAGCGTGCCCCAGCCGTGCGTCCAGACATACAACAGCGCGGCAACCACCATTAACCCGGTCACGATAGGCGCAACCGACACAATGAATACCCCTTCATTCTGGCGGTCCTTATCGAGGGTGCGCTGCCCCACCTGGATAAAAGTTTCCTTAAAAGTGGGCTTCTGCGCGTCGGGTTTACTGTTCATCAAGGAGCACCCGGTCAATAAACTCGTAGGTTTTCTCTACTACATGTTCGGTGGCAGCGCGGACGTCCTCAGGGGAATAAGAGAATGACGCCGCGTGGTCTGCCATGCGGTGCATTTCAAGGTCATTCCATGAGTCGCCAATAGTGAAAACTTCGGGGTGGTTGTGCGCAAACTGCTGTTCTAGGAGCACCTCTAATCCGGAGCCCTTAGTACTGTTCTTGGGCACAATATCGAGGAAGTCCAGGTTACGGTGACAGTCGAGTTCGCTCCCGAATTCATCGAGGATCCACTCAAAAATCTCTGCGCGCACGTTAGGGTCGGGTGACCAAATGGGAACACCCACATATTCATGCTGAGGAATATACTGCGGATCCAGAGATTCGAAAGCCGGCAGAATATTAGAAACGCCGCCTACCCGATTCACCAGTTCAAAATCTTGGTCAAGAGTTGTGGCAAAAACAGCCACATTATCCATGGCAGACAGCCGTTCATAGACCTTCTGCACAATGCTCAGTGGGAGCGTTTTCTTTTCTAGAATATTGAAATCTCGATCGCAAATAACAGCACCGGTGTAGAGAACAAAGTAATCAAACGCTATGTCGTAAGGTTCAAGCGCTACCTTGGTGGCAAAAATACTCTTGCCCGTATTGCATACGGCAAGATGTCCGGCGTCCTGCCACTTGCGGATTGCCCCGATATTCGCCTCTTCAATTTCGCGGTTGAAGACGAGCGTGCCGTCAAGATCGAATGACATGAGCTTCTGCATGGGTTCCTCTCCAATTGAAGTGGTTCTCTGGAAAGTTTGGTCAATTTTTGGGCGTTTTGACACTCAAAATACTCAAAAATTGACCAAACTTTCAGGCCATTGCTGTTTCCAGTCTACGGTGCCAGGATGCCGAGCCAGTAGCCCAGGATGCCCACGGCAAACATGCCGAAGATAATCCAGATGGCATTGACCTTTTTACGCAACAACCACATGCACAAGAAGGTCAGTAGCAGAGCGAGCATGCCGGGTAGAAGCGAATCCAGAATCGACTGAACCGTGGTGGTAACTTCTTTGCCCGTTTGGTCGGTATAGCTCGACAGCTGGAAGGGCACGTTGATGGAAGTCCATTTGGAGACCAGCGAGCCCATCACAAACAGACCAACAATGGACGCTATCTGCGTGAATCGACGCAGTGTATTACCCCCTACCTCAGAGACAATTTCAACGCCCTTTTCGTAGCCAATCTTGAAGCCGTACCAGCGGGTTACCATGCGGATAATCATGAGTCCAAAGAAGAAGAGTAGGGGTCCAAGAATATTGCCTGAGAGAGCGATAGAAGCACCTAGGGCAGCAAGAACTGGACGCGCAGTACCCCAAAAAATCGGATCGCCAACACCTGCCAGCGGTCCCATGAGGCCAACTTTTACGTTGGTGATAGCAGCTTCATCAATGTCTTCGCCGGCAGCCTTTTGGCGTTCCATAGCGGCTGTTACGCCGAGAATGGGGGACGCAATCCAGGGCTGGGTATTGAAGAACTCAAGGTGGCGACTCAGTGCCGCCGCCTGGTCTTCTTTCGTGGTGTAGAAACGCTTGATTGCCGGAATCATGGAGACAGCAAAGCCGATTGCCTGCATGCGCTCGAAGTTAAAGGAGCCCAGTAGGAAAGTGGAGCGCACATACGTGGAAGCGTAGTCACGTTTGGTGAGCTGTAAAGCCGGGTGCTCGGGGTGGGTAGGGTCAATTTCGGTAGCGGCAACGCTAGCGGGCTGAGTATTTTCAACAGTCATGGTGTTCTCCTACTCGAGTTCGTTATCGAGATCGTTGGGAGCGCCAGCGGTTGCCGGTGCCGGAGCAACAATAGAATCGTGGAATGCGGGGTTGAGCTGGACGTAGATGACCGCAAGACATGCGCCCATGATGCCCAAACCGACCAGGTTGAGGTCGGGAATGAATGCTGCCAGCACAAAGCCGAGGAAGAAGAAGGGCATGAGTGCTTTAGCGCGCATCATGTTGATGACCATGGCGTAACCAACCACCACGATGAAGCCACCAGCGACTTGGAGGCCCCCGGTAATGACTTCGGGAATGGCGTCGAGCCAGGTCTGCACAATATGGGTTCCGGCAACTGCAGCGACGGCGGCGGTGGGGATAGCCACGCGCAGGCCCTGCAGGGCAAGACCAGAGATGTGCATGAGCTCTACGCCTCTGAAGTTAGCATTCGCAGCAAATCTGTCTGCCTGGTGCTGGAAGAACACGGTGATGGTTCGCACGAAAATGGTGAGTACCTGACCGGCTGCTGCCAAAGGAACTGCCAGAGCAATACCTTCGCCAATGGACTGGTGGCCTTCGATAACAACCAATGCTGCAATGGTTGATGCCAGCGCGGCGTCGGGCGCCATAGCCGCACCTACGTTCATCCAGCCCAAAGCAATGAGTTCGAGGCTACCGCCGAGGATAATGCCGGTCTGCAAATCGCCCAAAACCAGCCCCATGAGGGTACAGGCAACAATCGGGCGGTGGAACTGGCGCTCATCCAGAACCGAAGCCATACCGCAGACCAACGCCACGAGAATGACCAAAATAAATTCGAGAGGGCTCATGAGAGCAGGCCTTTCTCTTTGAGTTTCTTCATCATGTCTTCTCGCGAGCTATTAGGTACCTGTTGGATCACCATTTTGATGCCGCGATGGGCAAGTTCTTGGTAGGCGGCAATGTCTTCGTCTGAGGCATATACAGCTTCCGAAATCTGCTTCATGCCGGTTTTGAACGTCACGCCGCCTACGTTAATTTCATTGACTTCCACGCCCTCATCAAGCAGGCGCAGAACGTCTTGGGGGCTTTCCACCACAATCATGGTTTTCATGCCCGTGTACTTAGGGTTGTTGTAGACTCTGCCGGTCTTGGCAATATCGAGCACGTTGGTTTTCACGTGTGAGGGAGCAACCTGCAACAGCAGAGTCTTCCGCAACTTGTCTTGAGCGGCGGAATCTGAGGCAGCAATCAGAGTTTGCGGCGCGACGTCGTTGACCCAGCTACCGGCAACCTGCCCGTGAATCAGGCGGGAGTCGATGCGCAAGAACGTGACGTTCATGTGCCCGCCGGGAACCGCATTGGCGGACGGCGTGGGAGCGGGGGCAGCGAGCGCGCTCGGTGCTGACGTATCTGCAGACGCCTGAGCGGGATTAGTTGGCGGGTTCATAATCTGCTGGAAACTACGAATACCCTTGGTTCCCGCTTTGACTGCCTTTGCGGAAAGAGACTCCACGGTGGCGTTCTTTCGGCCGGTTGCACTAATTACCTCAATCAGCATGGGAACATTGACTCCCGAAACGACGTCGGTGTTCTCACGCTCGGCGGCGAATCGTGCAGCGGCGTTATAGGGGCTTCCACCAAAAAGATCGACGAGAAGCAAAACGCCTTCGTCTGCAGGTTGAGCTTGAACAATGCGTTCATATTTCTCGATGAGATCTTCTGGACCTTCACCCGGCATAAAGGTAACCGGGGTGACGTTAGAAAAATCTCCGAGAATCATTTTGGCTGTGGCAAGGAGGGGCGCTGCCGCTTCTCCATGGGTTGCCACGATGATAGAGACCATCGGTGGTCCTCTCAGCTGTGGTTTTTAACTGAATGCGTGAGTGTGACTCAACCTATAATTTACTCGCGTGAACGGCAGCTCGATTCTTTCTAGAGCAAGTCTTTCCCTTAAAAATTATTTGACCTCAACTTACCGATGTTTATTTGAAAGATTTATAAGAGACCAACTAAGCACAGCAACGGTGAACTAACCTTCTCGTCTGGCTCGCTAGCGCTCGCAAAGACGATTCATGCCAGACCCAGCCAGTTCACCTTACTGCTGTGCTTAGCTGGCTTATATCTCTCAGCTAAACTCAACCTACTCAGCGAGCGAGAAATCCTTCGCCAAACGAGCAATATGAATGGTTAGATAGGTCAGCTCATCTTGGGTTAGCTCTTGATTGAGCTGCATCTCCAGCAAAAGATAAACCTTCTGGGCGCATCTGAATGCGCGGGGATACGACGTCTTGACCGCCTCTAGCAGCGTGGCAGAACCGGCGTCCTGAAAAGGTCCCGAACCGCCTTTTTCGGTGCGCACAAAGAGGTAGCGCAGGTGGGCTACAAAACGTGCTGCGCTCATAGACGATTGGTCGATAGAGCCGCCATACACCGAAGAAATAAGATCAAAAATCTGCGTGAAGATTTCGGTCATCCGGTAGGTCTGCGACATGTCGGTGACAGCAAATTGCGAGTTCACCAGGTGCAACGCCAGCGGGATTGCTTCACCGGCAGGCAGAGTCGCGCCTGTTTTTTCGCCGACGAGTGCCAGCGCGTTCTGCCCAAATTCCACTTCCCGCGGGTAGAGCTGGGAAACCTCCAGCGCCAGCGGATATTCCACGGTGACTCCTTCGCGGGCGCGAATCATTGCAAAGTTCAGGTGATCGGCTAGAGGAATGACGAACGAATGAGAAATGGAGAAATTGCCGCTTTCTTTAACCCGCGACTCTAATTCGATAGCAATCGCCAGAATATCAGAGGGAATCTCTGAAAGGGACCAGGTGAGCCGTTCCTCGGACTCGCCCTTCTCGGGCACAAAAGTCTGTTCAACCCGTGAAGGGTCAACCATGTCCCCTTTACGCTTGCCAAAGGCGAGACCCCGCCCAATGACTACGGTTTGCTCACCGGAGAAAGTAGTAGCTAGAGCCACGTTGTTGTTATAGATGCGGGAAATACGCAACGAGCCCTCACTTTCTCCTTTAAACTAACGCCCTTAAACTTCTAGTTTAGTCCAGGGAGTCCTTTATAGATGTCTCATTATTTGTACAAGGGGAGCTTATGGCACTCGTTTCTAATAGCATGGTCGGAGTCGTTTTTATGTTTCATCATTTGGTGCATCACACACTAGAGAAGAGAAAAATATGAGTGTAGTCCCGCCGTCCACCCAAAAAGCAGGGTTTGGGGGAATCATCGTCGTTACAGCTCTGATGCTGTTCTCTATGTTCTTCGGCGCCGGTAACCTGATCTTCCCGCCGATGCTCGGCGCACAGTCGGGGGAGAATTTTGCCCCCGCTCTCATTGGCTTTCTGGTCACGGGTGTAGCACTGCCCCTCCTCGCTATCTTTGCGCTCGTGCGCAGTGGTTCAGACCTGACCGCGCTCGCTAGCCGCGGTGGAAAAGTGTTCGCTTTCCTCTTTCCAGTTCTGGTCTACTTAGCAATCGGTGCGTTCTACGCGGTTCCCCGTACTGCCACCGTGAGCTACGCGCTGTTCATTACGCCGGTTTTCGGTATCGATAGCCAGCTGGCGCTTGTGATTTATTCATTGGTTTTCTTTGCTATCTCTTTGGCAATTTGCCTGAACCCCAGCAATATCGTGGACACTCTGGGGAAGTACCTGACTCCGGCGCTCGTTATTCTTCTGTTCCTGCTGGTTATTGTTTCTTTCTTCAAGTTGCATGGCACTCCCGCGCCCGCTATTGAGGAGTATCAGGGCGCACCTTTGGTCAGCGGCTTCCTGCAGGGGTACTTCACTATGGACTCGCTGGCTGGTCTTGCATTCGGCATCATTCTGATTTCATCCCTTCAGTTCAAGGGCCTCACTAAAGAAAACGGTCTGACCAAGGGCATTACCTATTCAGCACTGATCGCCGGCTTGCTTCTTGCTTTGATTTACATTGGTCTGGCTTGGATTGGCCACTCCATTGAAAATGGGCAGGGTTATGAGGACGGCGCAGCGTTGCTTTCTTCTGCGGCGCAGCAGACCCTGGGCACTCCAGGTCTATTCATCCTCGGACTGATTGTTGTTCTTGCCTGCTTGACCACCGCCGTCGGGCTACTGAGTTCCACTTCAGAATTCTTTGAGCGGCTGTTCCCCAAGATTACTTACCGCCGTTGGTTGATCGTGTTTACGCTGATTTCTTTCTCGGTCTCCATCATGGGCCTAGCAACGGTTTTGGCTATCGCCGGTCCGATTCTCGGGTTCCTCTACCCCTCAGCTATTACTTTGATTGCGCTGACCCTGCTGGAGCCTGTGCTTGATAAGCCCTTGGGTAAGCGCCTGGAATACACCTTCCGCTTTGCGCTAGTCGTATCGGTAATCTGGGCAGCTCTTGCCACGCTCAACTCGGTGGGCTGGGGTAGCTCGGTCATTGAGCCGCTGATTGGTTGGACACCCGGTCACGAGCTCGACCTCGGCTGGATAGTTCCCACTGTGGCAGCGGCTGTGATCGGATATATCGTGGATGCTGTCAAGAAATCTCCTGAAAAAGACGTGAAGAATACGACCATCTAAAGTTTTCTTACCCTATTAAAACCAAGCGGCCCCAGCAGAGTTTTCTGCCGGGGTCGCTTGATATGCGCTCAAAGTTAAAGAAGAGAGGCTCATGCCGGGGGGAACCACAACCACCGACATGAGCCCGTCTAAGGTGAACTGCGAGTAATCTCAGCAGTTCTTTGTCTCGCATACACCCTTTCGAGTGTAGTAGTAAACAACGTGATAACTATACCTCTAGAACACTTGAAGGTACAAGTTTTATTAGAAAATTATTTGATTTATACCCATTGGTAACCCTAAAAGGTATTTTTTCTAAAAAATGTATTAGTTAAGCGTCTGTATGAAAAGATTATTATTTATAATCTTTAGCTTTCTGAGGTTCTTTATTTCTTTGCCACTTGCTCCCGAACAGCTCGCGTGGCCTCCACCAAATTCACTAGTGAGGCGCGGGTTTCTTCGTATCCGCGCGTCTTCAATCCGCAATCTGGGTTACTCCAGAGGTGGTCGGGCGCAACGCTGTCTACTGCCTGTTCGAGCAAACTGCGGATTTCCTCCACCGATGGGACGCGCGGAGAATGAATATCCCAGACGCCCGGGCCGATGCCCCGGTCGAAAGTTGCCGGGAGATCCTCAAGCAGTTCCAAGCGAGAACGTGCCGCCTCAATGGAAGTGACATCTGCATTCAAACCGTCAATCGCTTCAAAGACCTCATTGAATTCTGAATAGCACAGGTGGGTATGAATCTGAGTAGAGTCAGCCACCTGTGAGGTAGCTAGACGGAACGACCCTACTGACCATTTCAGGTACTCCGGTTGCTCTGCCGCGCGGAGGGGCAAAAGTTCACGGAGCGCCGGCTCATCTACCTGAATAATCTTGATTCCTGCTTTTTCCAAGTCAGCGATTTCATCCGCCAATGCCAGCGCTACCTGATGGGCGGTCTCAACCCGCGGCTGATCGTCCCGTACAAAAGACCACGCCAGAATAGTCACCGGGCCGGTCAACATACCTTTCACCGGTTTTTCGGTGAGCGAATCTGCGTAGGAAATCCACGGAACGGTGAATGCCGAACCTTCCAACCCTTCGCCGCTGCGCTTGACGTCGCCCCACAAAATAGAAGGACGAGTGCAACGCGAACCGTAGGACTGCACCCAGCCATGCACCGTGGTATCAAAACCCTCAAAATTCTCTGCGAAGTACTGCACCATATCGTTACGTTCTGCCTCGCCGTGAACCAGTACATCTAGCCCAATTTCCTCTTGCAACGCGATAACCGAGGCAATCTCCTCGCGCAAGAAACCGTCAAACTCACTTTCGGTGATAGTGCCCGCCCGGAACGCCGCGCGTTGCTTGCGAATGTCAGAAGTCTGCGGAAAAGAGCCGATAGTGGTGGTAGGAATCTGCGGGAGATTCAGGAAAGCCTGAGCTTGCTGGCGCTCGCTTGCGGTCGGGCGCTCAAAAGCACCGCTCTGCGCGGTGACTTCTTGGACACGCTCCCGGATAGCTTGAACTCGAACACCCTCGGACTTCTCGCGCTGGGCAAGGGCATCTGAAGCGGTAGCTATCTCTGCCGCAACAGCATCTTCACCCTCCAACACTGCCCGCGCTAGGGTAAGCACCTCGACTACCTTCTGGTCGGCAAAAGCCAACCAGCTTTTGAGGTCTTCGCGCAGACTTTCTTCTAAATTCAGGTCATGGGGAACGTGTTGTAGGGAGGTTGAAGTAGCGATAGAGATACCCTTCAACCCCTCAAGTTCCTTCAGCGTTTGCCGCAAATCCGTACGCCAAATATTACGACCGCTGACGGCGCCTACCACCAGATGCAGACCGTTCTGCTCTGCAAGTTGCTGCAGACGGTCACTGTAATCGGCAGAAACACTATCCACATGCAAAGCCTCAATTCCCGACTGCGCTAGCGGTTCAAGGTTCTGCGCTAAATCACCGTAGGGGGAAGTGACAAACAGTGCAGGACGCCGCGAGTGCGCGCTCAAACGACCGTAGGTACTAGACACCAATTCGGACAGACGGGCGGCGTCAATGTGCTGATGGTCCGCCACCAGTGCAGGCTCATCGAACTGTACCCATTGCATACCCCTCTCGGTGAGCTGAGTCAGAAGCTCCTCATAAACCGCCAGCAAATCGTCGAGACGAGAAAGAGGCTCGAAGTCTGGTGCTGTGCCGTCCTCAGCTTTCGCCAACGCCAAAAAAGTAATCGGACCTACAATCTGCGGGCGCACACGCACGCCCTGCTCCTCAGCAATATCAAGCTGAGCGAACAACTCCTCAGGATTCAACTCAAACGAAGTCTGCGCCCCAACCTCGGGCACAAGGTAGTGGTAGTTCGTGTCAAACCACTTAGTCATTTCCAACGCAGGCTGATCCTGGGTGCCACGCGCCAAGTCGAAATACCCCTCCAACGGTAGGATGCCGCGCTCATCCAGGGCATCGGCAAAACGGGAAGGAACCGCGTTGACCAAACGAAGCGTATCGAGTACCTGATCGTAGTGAGAGAACGACGCCGGAATCGCGTAGTCAGCGTTCAAACCGAGTTCGGTGAGGCGGGCAAGGTTAACTTTTTGAACCTCAGCCACCTGCGCATCTAGCTCACTGCGGTTCGCAGTCCCCTTCCAAAAAGCCTCCACTGCTTTCTTAAGTTCGCGGTGGCGACCAATGCGAGGGTAACCAACCATAGTTGCTGCAGGAAAATTCTGGACTGACATGAAAAGTGACCTTTCAGGAAGATAATGAAAAAGTGTTAAGCGGAAGCAGACACGGACGCGTATTCGGCGTCTGACGTAGAAAAATGCGACGGCTGAGAAGATTTCAGAGGACTAAAATAGCGCGACGTATAGGGAGCGATATCGAGATGCTCCAGCACATCGAGGACGGCGCGGTGCTCGTTGAAAGTGTAAAAATGCAAACCACTGGCACCAGAATCTAGCGCTGCTTTACACTGATGCAACGCATACTCCACCCCAATCTTGTGGCGCTCCACCTTGTTATCGGCATTCTCTAACGCACTGGCAAGATCCAGCGGAATAGCCAACCCCGCCAACTCGCACAGCCGAATGAGACGGCGCAACGACGTCACCGGCATAATGCCCGGAATAATAGGCAAATTCACCCCGGCAGTCTGCGCCGCATCCAACAGTCCCTGAAAACGAGCGTTATCAAAGTAAACCTGCGTGATAGCAAAATCAGCACCCGCACGTTGCTTAGCCAGCAAAATCTCAATATCTTGAAGAAGCGATACCGACTCCGGGTGCTTCTGCGGATAAGCAGCCACCCCAATCGACAGCTTTCCACCGGCAAAATGCGCAAAATCTTCACGTTCCACCCGGCGAATAAGCTCCACTAAGTAGCGCGCAAACGGAAGCTCCAGAGCATCAGGGGAAACCCCCGCCGGAATATCACCGCGCAAAGCCAACAAGCCCCGCACGCCTAAACCCACAATGAGGCGCACAGCGTGTTCCAGTTCCCCCACTGAATGCCCCACGCACGTCAAATGCGCCAACGGAGTCAGCTTGGTTTCGTGCACCAGATAATCAAGCAAAGCGAGAGTCTGTTGCTTACGCTCGGCAGTACCGGAATAAGTCACCGAAACATAGTCAGGGGAAGTAGCCGAAAGCTCGTCAATGGTTTGCAACAAAGAGTCACGACTTTCCACAGACCGTGGAGGGTAAAGCTCATAAGACAGAGCCGTATGAGGTGCCATAGAGGGCATTTCCTTTCGATGGATTCGCCCGATAGATACACGCCCACCCCTTTATAGGGGAGGAACGAACGTATGGAAAAGCAGAAAGCTAATTCTTCTATCGGTCCTGGCGGGAGCACCTTCTCCCGATTGCTCGGGCGAGGTTGCTGCAGCGTCGTAGAGCCAGATCTCTCGGCCGCTCTTGATAGATAACAGAATCAATATAAATGGGCGCATCACGGGCTCACAAGCGAAAACGCCTAGATGTGCCTATGTAACTTCGTGTAGTGAATATGTCTAGGTAGCGTCATATTAAGTTATGTGAAAGCAGGGTGAGGACGAGCTATAAGTCGAGAACCTGGCGTAGCGGGAGGAAAGCTGGCTGGGTCTGGCGTGAATCGCCTTCCTGAGCGCTAGCGAAGCAGACGAGAGGGATTGCTTGCCGACGCTACGCCAGGTATCGGCAAATCGCGTGTTCTCAGCCGAGTTGTTCCGCTTTCCTGTGTTTAACCTATGCCCCCGGCATGCAGTTACTTTGTAAGACCCAGAAACAAGCAAAACACCAGCTCCATAACACTCTCAAACGCTAGGCTTATACACATGAGCAGCAGAGCACACGAAATCGCCAAAAACCTCCCCACCCTCGAACACGTAGATGGTACGCCCATCCGCGCGCTCGTCGTCGACGACGAAGCCATGCTCGAAGAGTTAGTCAGCGTAGGTTTGCGCATGATTGGGTGGGATGTTAAATCGGCAGGAAACGGCCCTGATGCGCTCGCAGTAGCACGCGAGTGGCGTCCCGATGTTCTGGTGCTGGACATTATGATGCCCGGATTCGACGGCATCGAATTACTGAGCCGCGTGCGGAAACTTTACCCGCAGGTGCCCTGTCTTTTTCTCACCGCTAAAGACTCGGTTGACGACCGCATCGAAGGACTCGGCGCTGGCGCCGATGATTACGTGACCAAGCCTTTCTCGATGGAGGAGGTCATGATTCGCCTTCACCGCCTCGTACAGCGTTCAGGCGTTGTGGCAGCAGACGACGCCGAGCTGGTCGTCGGCGATCTCGTGCTGAATCAGGATACCCGTGAAGTGACCCGCGGTGGAGAAGACATCTCACTCACGGCAACGCAGTTCGACCTGTTGCGCTATCTCATGGAAAACCCTAAGCGAGTGGTCTCAAAATCTCAGATTCTCGATAACGTGTGGAACTACGATTTTGGCGGTCAAGCGAACATTGTGGAGCTCTATATCTCCTACTTGCGCAAGAAAATTGATGCAGGTCGAGAACCTATGATTCATACGGTTCGCGGTGCTGGTTACGTGATTAAGCCGGTTAACTAGCGTGAACTCGTCTTTCGCATCTGCGCCTCGCCTGCGCACTATTTTGACGGCTATATTAGTGGGAATGTTGGGCGTTGCCTGCCTGATTATCGGGCTCAGCAGTTTTCTCACTATCAAGAATTCCTTAGAATCGCAGGTGAGCGAGCGGTTAGATCAGACGTCGCGCCGCGCCATGATTTTTAAGCCCGAGGACGCCCCTGTGCGCAACGGCGGCGCGGGTGGGGTGGACGGTGCAAATGCGGAAGGCGCGCAAAACGTATGCGAGACGTCCGCTAGTAGCTCGCCGCTCAACGCACCCGGCCAAAGCGCAGGGACCCTCACCGTCTGCGTAAATAACGGGAATGTGGGATTCTCAGGAGTTTTGGATAGCTCGGGCGATTTACAAAGTCTTTCTGAAGCAGACGTTGCGCAGTTGAAAGATGTCCCGGCAGAAGCTACCGCCCAAAAAGTTGATCTCGAAGTAGGGAACTACCTGGTAGAAGCTCACGCGCTTCCCAATCAGCCCCAGACCGTGGTGGTCACAGGCATCCCACTCAAAGACATGAATAATACGTTGGCCACCTTAGTTGCCGTGATGGCAGGTGGGTCGCTGGCGGTAATGGTTATAGCTGGTCTGCTCGGCTCATGGATTATCCGCCGGACGATGCGCCCCCTAGAGCGTGTCTCGGCAGTTGCTGCCGGCGTCGCGCAGGCAGACTTGGAGTCGCAGGTGCTTTCTCGCGCCGACCGTGTGCAGCCGTGGGACTCGAACCCCCGCTCAGAGGTAGGCGCGGTGGGATTCGCGCTAAACCAAATGCTGGGGAACGTACAGTCTGCCCTGCAGGCACGGGAGAAAACTGAAAACCAGATGCGCGCATTTATTGCCGATGCTTCCCACGAACTGCGCACTCCGCTCGCTGCCATTAAGGGGTACTCGGACCTTCTGCGGTGGACCGAAAACCTGAGCGATTCGGGGGAGCAGTCGGTGAATCGCATCGAATCACAGACTGCACGAATGAGCCGCTTGGTAGAGGATCTCTTGTTGCTCGCTCGTCTCGATGAAGGCAAGCAGCCGGTCTTTGAGGCGGTAGATCTCTCGGAAATGCTCGCTGAAAGCACCTTCGATATGCAGGTAGCTGCCCCCAATCATCGCTGGACTCTCGATATTCCAGACGATCCGGTAGAAGTTCGCGGCGACCGCAACCAACTTCAGCAAGTTATTTCGAACCTGCTCTCTAACGCACGCAAACATACCGCCGAGGGAACGCATGTAACGGCGTCTCTAGGTTTTGCCGAGGGCGGGTTTGCTGAGATAAGAATTAGCGATGATGGCGAGGGGATCGATCCTAAATTTATCGATAAAATTTTTGACCGATTTACACGCTCCGACGTCGCGCGGCCCGGGGACGCCGGAACCACAGGATTAGGGTTGCCGATTGTACGTGCCATCGTTGAGGCACATGGCGGCAGTATTGACGTGCAATCTCGCCCGGGGGAAACCGTCTTTCAGGTCCTGCTGCCACTGGCGTAGGGGTTAGGACGCGTTCGTTAACCCCAGCCCAGAATCAGCAAACTCTTCCGCTCACCACCCCTATTTGGGCTTGTTACGCCAATATTAAGTAAATTTTATGAATACATCCATGAGATAAGTACTACTTGCCCCGTCATGTATGTAGAGGTGAAATTTTGGTGTAATTCCGGGGTTTTGTCTTTCCTTATACTCTCCTTCTCAGGGCTGATTTTTACTTTCTCCCCCTTATTGGTGAATTTTGCACCCCTGGTGAAGCAAATACCCCTTACTGTGTAAGGTAACGATTTGATAACAAAGGTGGCGCGATATGTCGCTCAGCATGCGTACAGCGGTTGGTGCGCTTTCCCTTATTAACCGTATGACCTCTGATGCTTCCCGGAACGCAGTTCGGACCATTACCCACAATGCCAAGCCTGCCGAGTTGCCGGCTACTATGTATGACCGCTATGGGGCGTACTACCGGCAGGTGGATGATTCGCGCGTAGTTTTTCTCGACCCCGAAAACGAAAAATGCGCCAACGTACTGGTATATATTCATGGCGGGGAATACAAAAGACCTCTCACCATGATGCACTGGGGCATCATTGACCGGTTGATGAAAGAAACCTGCGCCTCTGCTTTGGTACCGATGTATCAATTGGCTCCCCACCACAGCGCTAAAGACGCCTACCCATTACTCGACGGCGCCTTCGCCCATGCCCTCAAAAGCGCCCGAGAAACCGGTGGAAAAATAATCGTTGCCGGTGACTGTGCAGGTGGCGGATTGGCTCAGGCATACGTGATGAGCCGCCGCGATCGCGGGTTGGTTCTCCCCGATAATGTGTTGCTTTTTTATCCCTGGCTCGATCTCACGCTTTCCAACCCCGAAATTCATGGCATTAAAGATCCGGTACTTAACCGCCCGTCGCTCATTGAAGCTGGACGCCGCTGGAGTGGTTCGTGGGGAGTGCGGGATCCGCGCGTCAGCCCTATTTTCGGGTCGGTAGAAAACCTTCCGAAAACCCACATTTACCAGGGTAAACGAGACATCATGTATCCCGACGTTCGCAACTTTGCCAATCTTGCCGTCGGTGCTGGCTCGCCCGTGAGCCTGACCTTAGCGCCGCGCGCTTTTCATGGATACATGGGGGCTCGACTCATGCCAGAAGCACGCGCTGCCTACCGTGAAATTGGCAAGCAGTTCGCCGCCTAGTTGTATGTTGAAGGATTTAGGAATGCGCCCCGTTGAGACTCCAGTGGGTACTCTTTTAGCGGTGGAAGACGGCGCTGTAGTGCGCGCTTCAGGTATTCCCTATGCGCGTGCCGAGCGTTTTCGTTATCCCCATTCAGTTCGTCTAGCTGACTTTGGAGATCCTTTTGTAGCAGATTCTCCTGCCCCAGCTGCGCCACAGTTTTTGCGTGGTAAGGACGGGGATATTCGTCAGTCGGTACTGATGAGCGAGGAGTGCCAGAATCTCTCTATAGTGTTTCCTGCCGATGTTGCACCCTCTGAAAAGTTGCCGGTCATGGTCTATTTTCATGGCGGCTCGTACGTGGTGGGTAGCGGCGACGGCGCACGCTATAACCCTGTTCGCTTGGTGGCAGACGAGCAGGTTGTGGTGGTTCCGGTGACTTACCGGCTAGGTCTGCTGGGGTTTTTGGGTGGCTCGAAAGAGCGCCCTGCCAACCTTGGTTTGTTGGACGGGCACTATCCTTTGCCGAATGTTGAGCAGGTGGAAGATGCATGGAAAAAGATTGCTCAACGGGTAGATGTTCTTATAGGTGCTAATATGCGCGAATCGGCATATTTTGTGCCTCAACCGCCGAAATACCTGGGGAAAATGGCGCGGAAGGTTGCTGAGTCATTGGTGGGAAAGGGCTCGTGGGAGATGTATATTGAGCCCGCCCGCCGATTTGTGCGTCGTCATCGAGCCGCTGGCGGAAACGCCACTTCCTATGTGTTGCGGGTGGGGCATCCGCTGAACTACCACTACTCGGCGCACTGTACCGAGCTTGCTCTTTTATTTGAAAACTCCTGCTGGGGCGGCGATAAGTTACTCGCGGGCTCCTACCCGAACGAACGGGCGGAGCAAGGACGGGCTTTGCGCGCCATCTGGGCAGAGTTTGCCCGCTCGGGAGTGATTCGTTCCGAGTTGGCTGGGCGTGCGCGAATTGAGTTTGCGTAGCTAGGGGAGAGCCCTAAGATTTTAGTCTTCGAGCAGCGCTTCCGCCGTCGCCCGGTCCGTAATCAGCACCGATACCAACTTGCCCCGCAGAGCCCCACGGATGGCATCGAGCTTATGCTCACCCCAGGCAACACCGACAACGCGCGGCAGCCGCCTAATCTGCTTAAGATTAATGCCAATGGTGCGGGCACAAAGGGGCGTCACAATATGCTCACCCTGGGCGTTGAAGTGGTGACCGCAAATGTGCCCTACTGCGCCATCACGTTGAAGAATGGCGCTGGTTTCTTCTTCGACGTAGCCGTCAAAAATGTAACCCTTTTTCCGGTCCTCAATAGTTCCGATACCTACCAGGGCAGTGTCAGCGGTCGCTGCGTAGTGCAGAATCCCTGCGACTTGCTGGCTCTGAATGAGCGAATAGGCAACCTCCGGAGCGGAAACCACCAAAGGAGCGGGCAGCGCAATATGGCGCCCGCCGAGTTGACCGGCAAGACGGCGGCAGGTTTCCGATGCGTCAACCTGTACTTCTTCGTTGCTGACCGATCCGATCGCCTGAATCACGCGGGAAGTCAGCCAGTTCATACGCGGCATCGCCTCGATGGTGGCGTTCACTGCGAACCCGTTGGAAACGGTAATCACGGAATCTTCAGGAGAGGTCTCGATGAGGTAGTCGGCGGCGCATCGCGCTACGTTTTGGGTAAGATTTCCAAGGTCCTTAGACTCAGCAATTCGGGCTCCGATAAGCCCAAACTTTTCAGCAAGTGCTTTCTCTATGGACATCGCTCGCTCTAGCGGGTGGGTGATGCGGATGTGAACCACACCTTCCTCACGTGCCTCGGTCAGAAGCCGGGACACGGTGGGGCGAGAGTAACCCACGTGCTTAGCGATTTGCGCCTGCGTGGCGCCCTCTTCGTAGTACATGCGCGCTACCTTCAAGAGCAGGCTCACGCGTTCGCGCTCGTCAGAGGTGTTTGAACGGTGCAGACGCTGCGGTGAAGGTGTCATGTTCTCTCGTTTCTCTCTGCCCCGAATGATGTAGCCATCGAAATCTCATGATGAAAAGTCTATGTATTGAGTTTATGGGTAAGGATGTCACCCAGCACAATTTTGTCCGAACCTGCAGGTTAGGGAAGAGGAAACATAGGATAAATTAGGAGGGTGAAAAGTCAGAAATTTCCTCCAGGATTGCTCGTGTTTTTGGGCGGCGGCTTGGGCGCAAGCATACGTTGGCTACTGACCCTGGGTTTACCTTTCACGGTTATTCAGATGACGTGGGCAATCAACGTCTTGGGTGCTTTCTGCCTCGGCTTTTTGCTCGCTTTTTTAACGGGTCTAGGCGCAGAACAAGGAGGCCGAAAAATTGCCCGTTTGTTCCTCGGAACCGGTTTCATGGGCGGCTTCACCACCTATTCGGCACTCTCGGTGCAGTCGGTGGGCTTGCTCTCTGAAAACCCACAGATTTTTTGGTTTTACAGCGGGACGACGCTACTCCTAGGACTTCTTGTCTGCTTGCTAGGAACGAGACTGGGATCTGCCGCCGCACGACGTCGTGGAGTGTCTTTGGCTATCAAAAAAGTAGGGGAGGGCTTATGAATTTCCTCCTTTTCCTCGGCGTATTTATCAGCGGTGGAGCTGGTGCATGGCTCCGATTCACTCTCGACGGCGCGGCGAAGAAAACTACCCTCGGGCAACGAGTACCTCTGGGTACATTCCTGATAAATTTCACCGGCTCTTTTCTCCTGGGTGCTCTCACTGGTGCAACCGGGATGCTTGCCGGTTTATTTGGCGACGACATCGTCCACACGTTTGTTCTTCTTGCTGGCACTGGCTTTTTGGGTGGCTTCACCACGTTCTCCACTGCGATGGTCGATGCCGTAACTGCCGCCTCCGCTCGTCGTCCGGGGGTGTTTATCTTTGCTTGGCTCGCCCAGGCGATTCTCTGTATTGTCGCGGCTGCGCTGGGAATGGGCCTGACCGCATAGCTTCTTTGCCCGGTAGGCTTAAGCCCATGAAAAAGCAACAGACCGGCATCAAAGAAACCGCCTTTCAACTCGCCCGCAAGCACGGTTGGGAGCTGGAATATGAGGGAGGGCTTGAAATTGACGGCGAATATTTGGACGACGCCGACCTCACCTGGCGTCAAGTAGCTGAGGATGGCTCGCTCACCTATGTGTTGAATATCAGCTGGTCCGAATCAACCCAGTACGGGTTTGTGCTCACGCGAGAGAAGGAAAAGGAATCTGCGCATTCAGGTTCGTCCTTTGGCGTTTTCACCGGTGCGAATCTGAATGCTACCCCTTTTGAAAACTCAGCATTGTCTTTACTACAACAGGGACAGACGGTCGCAGAAAAATACTTTATTTCTACGATGGAGCGGCTTATTAGCGAGATTGAGGGGGCTATACAGTCTCTCGTCTAAGATTAAAAATGAGATATAAACTACATTTTTAGGGAGCCGCAGGTTATAGTTCTAAGTAGCCTGACTAAAAGTTGTGACCATTTGCACCGGGGATCAACAACTTGAATTAAGTCCAAAGTCCCTGCGCACCTGCGCACGCCGTTCGATTGGGGTTCCCTGATGTCTCCTAATTCTTCGCTGAATTCTGTAGAGGGCAGTATCCCTCCGGATCCTTTTGCTCATGAGCAAGAAGGTTTCCAAAAAGGTCTCAGACCACGCCAGATTCAGATGATTGCCATTGGCTCCGCTATTGGTACCGGTCTTTTTTTGGGTACGGGTGGTCGCCTTGAAAATGCAGGCCCATCTCTAGCTATCATTTACGCAATCTGTGGTTTCTTTGGATACCTCATTCTGCGTGCCCTGGGGGAGCTTATTCTTCACCGACCCTCTTCGGGCTCTTTCGTTTCCTATACCCGCGAATTTTATGGCGAAAAAGCCGCCTATGTTTCGGGTTGGCTGTACTGGCTTAACTGGGCAATGACCGCGGTAGCTGATGCCACGGCAATTGCTATCTATATTGCTTGGTTTGGGCAGTATAGCGAGTTCATTGCTTCGATTCCGCAGTGGGTTGTAGCGCTTATCGTGGTGTTAGCAGTAGTTTCCTTGAATCTGGTTTCCGTTAAGGTTTTTGGCGAAATGGAATTCTGGTTCGCTCTCATTAAAGTCGCCGCGCTCGTCATCTTTATGATTGTGGGTATCTGCTTCCTCATCTTTGGCAGCCCCACTGGCGAACCCACTGGTTTCTCGTTGATTTCCCAGGCTGGCGGTATGCTTCCTAACGGCTTGCTAGCAGCGGTAATTGTGGTTCAGGGTGTTGTCTTCGCCTACGCAGGTATTGAGCTGGTGGGCACCACCTCTGGTGAAGCGCAAGATGTAGAGCGCGTTATCCCTCGTGCTATCAACACGGTAGTTCTGCGTATCGCCGTGTTCTACGTGGGATCCGTTATCCTTCTGTGCTTGCTTCTTCCTTACAATCAATACACCGCTGATGAATCTCCTTTTGTGACCTTCTTCGAATCAGTTGGCTTTGAGTATGCGGCACCCATCATGCAGCTAGTTGTTATTACTGCGGCAGCCTCCTCTATGAATGCTGGAATGTACTCCACCGGGCGCATTCTTCACTCGATGGCTGTGGCAGGCTCAGCTCCTCGGTTTGCAGCAAAGATGTCCAAGGGCGGTGTCCCCGTCGCTGGTATTTTGTTGACCGCAGTGGTGGCACTCTTTGGTGTGGCACTCAACTTCTTTGTGCCGGCGCAGGCATTCGAAATTGTTTTAAACATTGCAGCTATCGGCACCATGGCAAGCTGGGCAGCTATTGTGCTGGCTCACCAGAAATTCTTGAGCTTGGTGAAAGAGGGCCGCTATAGCCGACCCAGCTACCGGGCTCCTGGCGGTAAGTTCAGTGACTGGGCGGTTATCGTCTTTATCGTTCTTGTAATGGTTCTTATTGCTTTTGATTACCCGGTAGGAACATGGACCTTAATCTCACTCTTGGTAGTGATTCCCCTTCTATGGGGCGGATGGTTCCTCGTACGTCAGCGTGTCTATGAGGTTGCCGCAGTTCGCGAAGGCTACACAGGCGAGTTCCCCGTCATTGCGCGTACACCTGGCTCGGATTCAGTTCATACCCAAACCCCCCGAGTACACAATGAATTTCACGAGAGTGAATAACTAGCACTCTACTGAATTGAGGTGCAGGGAGGTTTGCGAATTGCTGACTCCCTGCACCTCTCTTATTTTGCGTAACACACGGTCAAAATCGAGCAAATCTTTACATTCAAGTTCGGCAATGAGATCCCATGCCCCGTTAGTGGTGTGAATAGCTCGAATTTCGGGGATTCCTTTAAGTTGAGCGATGGCATAACGGGTGGTCCGATTCTCCACCTCAATACAGCTAGTGGCATGAAGGAGACCTGCTGCTTGGCTCTTATGCGTGCGAACCGTGTAGCCGAGAATAGTTTCATTGTTTTCCAGGCGCGCCATTGTCTTGGTGACGGTCGCACGAGAAACATGCAACTCCTCAGCAAGGGCTGAAACCGAGGTGCGACTATTTTCACGAAGAAGCGTAATCAGTTTATGTTCCAAGACAGTGAGCTCAATCATGACAATATAATAACTGTCACTTAGCACTTTGTTCATTTTCGATGCAAATTAACTTAACCTGCCTATGTTGACTTTACATTTTTGGCCATAAACTTAAATTCTGCCTCCTTCCCGGTGCAACGAGTTTTGAGAGGAAAACACATGACCCAGTTTGTTGACGTATCGAGCATGGCTCACTGGATTCAGCGCGATGGCGTTGAAAATATTATTGGCGGAATGGCCAAGTACATTGAAGATGACTTTAAGCGATGGGAAAGTTTCGATAAGATTCCCCGCGTGGCAAGCCACACCCCTTTCGGTGTTATTGAATTAATGCCCACCTCTGACCATGAGATTTACTCTTTCAAGTACGTCAACGGTCACCCGTCTAACCCTGCTCGTGGATTCCAGACCGTCACCGCGTTTGGTTTGCTCGCAGACGTAGATAACGGCTATCCTGTTTTCCTTGCGGAAATGACTCTGCTGACTGCTCTTCGTACAGCTGCGGCGTCGGCTCTTGTTGCTAAATACCTAGCTCGCCCTAACTCCAAGCGGATGGCGATGATTGGCGCAGGTTCTCAGTCTGAATTCCAGGCGCTTGGTTTCCGCGCACTCTTGGGTATTGAAGACATCACTATCTACGATATTGAGCCTGCCTCTATCGAGAAGTTCCGCCGCAACATGGAGCCCCTTGGCTTCAATATCCGCGTGGCTGAATCGGTAGATGACGCTGTTCTCGATGCCGATATCATTACCACCTGCACCGCAGACAAGGCACAGAATACCATTCTTTCCGACCACCAGGTAAAGCCCGGCGTGCACCTGAACGCTGTCGGCGGTGACTGCCCCGGCAAGACCGAACTTGACGGCGCTATCCTTGATCGCTCCACCGTCTTTGTAGAATTCCCACCGCAGACTCGCATCGAGGGTGAGATTCAGCAGAAGGACGAAGACTTCCCCGTCACCGAGTTCTGGCAGGTCCTCACCGGCGCGGCAACTGGACGTAGCTCGGATGAAGAAATCACCCTGTTTGACTCCGTTGGCTTCGCTATCTCTGACTTCTCTGCTTTGCGCTACTGCTCAGATGCAACTAAGGACTCTGACCTTCAGCAGTTCATTGACCTTGTGGCTGAGCCTGAGGATCCCCGCGACTTGTTCTCACTCGTCAAGGTGAACTCTCCCGTAGGCTAAAACTTTTAGCTGAGCCTTGAGCTAGAGATTTCCCCGGTCATCATGTGATGGCCGGGGCAATCTGCTTTAACGGAGTACCTCGTATGAGGTACCAGAAAAGTAAACGAGATACCGTCTCGAAATAGTAGCTCGTTTACTTTTCTGATATTTCGGGGGGGGGGGGATGGGGTACTCTTAAAGAAGTAAGCCTGCATATTATTTTCACGACGACATAAGGTAACGATGCGCGATACAGAACAGATGCCCTCAGACCAACGCCGTCTGGTGGTTGCGGGAGCATCAGTAGTGGCAGTCTCCTATGGAATGGCGCGCTTTGCTCTGGGGCTGAGTACCCCGCGCATCGTAGAAGATCAGGTAGCCACGAGTGCTGAAATTGGTCTAGCGTCATCGCTTAGCTTTCTGACCTATGTGCTTGCTTGCTTCGTAAGTAGCCGGCTTTTGAATAGCGGTCGATGGAAAACAAGTGTTCTTCTGGTGCTTCTTACCGCAACAGTTGGAACTCTGATGGTGGCGATGTCGTCGTCTGCCCCCTTATTTATGAGCGGAATTGGTGTGGCTGGAGCTGCCGCAGGTTTCACCTCGGGAGCTATCGCTTATAGGTTGGCGCAAGAAATTTCCCCTGCCCAAGAGGCTCGTGCGCAGTCGATTGCCAATGCGGGTACGGGAATTGGTGTTGCAATTTCTACCGGCATATTGCTGGCAGTTTCCAGTTGGAGGCTCGTCTTTGTGGTGGCTGCGGTTTTAGCCTGCGTGGTGTGTTTATGGTTTTTGAGACTCAAAACTTCCTCACCTGCGACGGCGGCAGGCGGTTCGAGCGACGAAGCCCGGGGCGAATGGCGTGCCCTTCTCTTTCCAATTCTGTTGACGATTTTGATGGGTGCAGGAAGCTCCGTCTACTGGACCTACGGGCGCGCATTAGCTGAGGAGCAAGGCGGTCTGAGCGATTTTCAGTCTCTACTGTTCTGGGGCGCTATCGGGGTGGCAGGAATTGGTGGCGCGTTAGCGGGTGATGTGGCATCAAGAATGGGATTAAAACTTTCATGGACCCTTTGTTCGGTAATTCTTGGCCTTTCAATTCTTTGCCTACCGCTATGTTCCAATGTGGTTTTCGCTGTTCTTTCGGGCGCATTGTTTGGGGCGTTTTATACCGTGGTTACCGGTTTGACGATTGAACTCGGCCGTCAATCGTGGCCCCGTGCTGTAGGTGCGGCAACTGGTATCCTTTTCGCTACAATCGCGGTAGGACAGACCGCCGGGTCGATGCTCAACGGGCTTGCGCTGACCAATCTCAGTATGGAGCGTCTCTTTACTCTCGGAGGAGTCGCAACCCTCGTGGCAGGAGCGCTAATCTGGGGAATGAAAAAGAAAACAGACCCCTCTCCCTCATCTGTGGGGTAAACTGGGGACGCTCGGACGGTCGTCGCTCATACTTACGCGCCCACTAGGGGAACAATGCATTTCATGGTCAGCTGGGGGACTCCCATTCTGATTCAAGCAATCACTATATGGCTGATTATTGCCGTGATTGCTCTACCTCTTGCCGCCCTGATATACCGCAAACACTATGGAAAAATTCCTGGCCGGCGCATCATTATTATGCCCATCGTGTTGCTTTATGCGGTAGGTATTATTTCATTTACGTTTTTGCCCCTGCCTGATCCGCAAACTTTTCAATGCGGAACAGACCTTAATTACCCGCGTTTCTTTCCCGGGTGGAGTGTGGAATTCGCTTTGCGTAATACGGAGGGTCGCGGCGTCCTGAGGTTCGCTACGTGGTGGTTCGTGCAAATCTACCTGAACGTGCTTCTCTTTGTGCCCTGGGGATTTATAGCCCGTGCAGTATATAAGATGAATTTCCGCGCAACACTGCTGAGCAGTTTCGCCGCAACCTTACTCATTGAACTTACCCAGCTCACGGGCATCTGGGGTATTTACCCCTGCCGCTACCGCACCTTCGACGTCGACGACATGATTACTAATACCCTCGGCGCCATGATTGGCTGGCTATTGGTAGAGGCATATATGCGTTTCCGCCCAAAGTCTTCCCCTCAAAATAAGAGAGAATCTCGGCCCAGATAGCGCAGCTATTCTTTGTCCGAGTATCCGCGCCCAGTCTGCACATTGACGCGTGCTTTGGTGGGGGCTGGCATCAGAGGGCTACCTTCAACTACTGGAATTGATCCGGTGGGCATGTAGGTTGCCGCTGCCGACGCCGCCGTCGCTTCAGTATTTTCAGGCTCAGGGATAATCTCCGCCGAACGGGAGATGTACATGTGCTGGTTCGCCCACCAGCCAAAGAGCAGGACGAGCAGCGCGAACCCCGATGTAATAAAGAGGAAGGGTGTAACTCGACCGTGGTAGTAGAGCTGGAAGAAAGCACCTGCCATGGAACCGCCGGCAAAAGGTGCACAAATAGGAACCCAGCAGTAATACCAGCGAGATGAACCCTTGCCGCTAATGGGTAATAGGGCGTGCATGATGCGCGGGCCTAGGTCGCGGGCGGGGTTCAGCGCATACCCGGTTTGTCCGCCGAGGCCAACGACCAGTACTGCAACCATGAAGCCGTACGCCAGGGGCTTGAGCACGTGATTGAGGTTGAGGGTTAGCGCAGAACCTTCAAGTGTCGGGGTGAAGTTCACTCCCACATACAGAGCGGAGAAAACCAACATAAAAGTACCAATGATTTCCGAAAGAGCGTTGGTGAAGTAGTTGTGAATAGCGGGCACGGTAGAGAAAACACCAAGTTTGATTTTTGAATCAGCGGTAGCTTTCCAATGGGGAAGGTAATTGAGCCAAACGAAGAGGGCACCTGCCATCGCTCCGCCCAGTTGAGCGATCATATAACCGGGGACCATTGCCCAGTCGAATTCTCCATATACTGCGAGCCCTAGCGTTACTGCCGGGTTGAGGTGACCACCGGAGTAGGCGTGGGAGGCGTAGACGCCGAATGCGACGGCGAAGCCCCAGCCGAAGGCGATGGTAAAGAAGTTGTCGCCGTGGCCTTTAGAGCGGCGGAGTTCTACGGTGGCAATGGAGCCGCACCCGATGAGAACCATAATCATGGTTCCAAGGAACTCTGCGAGGTAGGGGCTAATGGTGTACACGGGGCTAAACCTTCCGGCGGGAGCCACTTACTGAATGTGTAAATGTGTGGCTTCAGTTGTGTTTATGTGTTAATCAAAGCCTGAAAGTAAACCCGGTGCAAGGTGTGTTTGAAAGGGTCAAAATGCACCTATGCGAGCTTACAAAGATTTTTCTTAAAAGTGTGATGAACGACGCTTTTAAATATGTTCCGTCTACCAGGCCTAACACCACCGCTGGGGTGCGGCGTCGGGCTTATTCGCCCTTCGCCCACTTCAACACTCGCTCCATAAAGCGCTCGCACTCCTCAATCTGGCTCAGCTCAACCCACTCATTAGCCGTATGCGCCTGCGCAATATCGCCGGGGCCGATAATCACAGCAGGGATACCTGCCTGATGGTACTGACCGCCCTCGGTGCCGTAGGTAACCTTAACCAGAGGTTCCTCCACCGACTCGGGTTTGCCGATAAGCTCAGCACCGAGCGTCAAAATTTCGTCGCCCTCTTGAGTATTCAACCCGGGCACAGCAGCTAGTAGCTCATGGGTGACTTTCACCTGATCTTTGAGCGAACCAGGCTCAGCACCCGCAAGCTTCTCAGCGCGTTCAGCCCGCCACTGCAAACGAGGCAAAATCACCTCAAAGAGATGCTTCTCCACACGCTCCACCACGCTCTCAGTAGACATCTGCGGAATGGTGCGGAAATCGTACTCCACCCGCGCGTCCTCACCCACAATGTTGTACTGCAAGCCAGCGTCAATTACATTGCCGCCAATAGTAGAAGATGGGGTTACAAAACCTTCATCGAAGGGGCCGTTCTCTAGCCATTCGTCCGAAAGTTCTTCGAGGAACACCACAAACTCGGCGGCAGACGCCGAAGCATTGACGCCGTGCGACGCCAACGAACCATGCTTTGCCACACCGTGGAACGTAGCAACCCCTCGATGCGCACCCTTATGTGCGGCAATAACTCGCATGGAAGAAGGCTCGCCCACTATCGCAAAATCGGGTTTGATGCCGCGCCCTCGGAATTCCTCAATCATTCGAGGAGCACCCACACAACCAATTTCCTCATCGTAGGTAAAAGCAAAATGCAGAGGTTTCTTCAATTTAGCTTCGGCAAAGCGGGGGAGTATCCACAGCGCAACAGCGATATAAGACTTCATGTCTGCAACGCCGCGACCAAAGATTTTATCGCCCTTCACAGTCGCCTCAAAGGGGTCAGTATCCCATTGCTGACCTTTTACCGGAACCACGTCGGTATGCCCAGAAATTATCAGTCCGCCATCGGTTGAACCATCCGCGGCGGGAATGGTGACGAAAAGGTTGGCGCGCTCACCGTCGTCTGAATAAGTCAGTGTTGGTTCAAAACCGTACTTTTTAAATTCTTCGCTCACTACCGCCAGAAGTTCATCGTTAGGGGTAGTTGCCACGGTAGGTAGGGCTACAAGTTTCTCAATCCAGGGAAAAGAAGCGGGAAGGTCGCTCATAAGATCCTTTCAAAATCTAAATCACGTAGTGGTCACCAAGCTGGTGAAACTTCCGTGCGTGATAAACCACCGGGGTGATTTCATCGGTATTATGCTGCACAAATTCGGTCACGCGGGCGATGAAGACGACGGCAGGATCAGCATCTACCCGCGACACCGGCTCAACGCGGAACACGCGGTTAATTCCGTGCACCAGGGGTTCACCGGTAAGGAGCCACCCCCAGGTGGTTTCGTCCTCAAATTTAGGATAGTTGCTGGTGGCAAACTTCTTGGCAATATCTACGTTTTCACCGCTGATAAGGTGAATTAGAAACGACGGTGAATCTACAATCTTTGCCGCCGACCCGGTGCGGTTTTGGAAGGAAAAAGCAACCATTGGCGGATCGGCAGAAACAGACGACAACGACGAAATGGTCAACCCCGCCGGCTCGCCGGTAACCCCCTGGGCAGTAACAATCGCAACGCCTGCTGCTTGAGCGCCGAATGTCTCTTTGAACAGTTCCGAGTCTGATTTTGACGGCTCGTTTTCCGAATCGAGAACTACCGTCTCTGCGGGGGAACCTGTGGTTTTCTGCGCCAAAACTAACTCCTTGCGGCTGCAATGTGGCTTTACCTTAAATAAACCCTAGAACGCAGACCCTGCCGCGCGCCATGATATTGCGTTTTGTGTAATCAGACTTGGATTATTACGGTAGAGGGCGTAATGCTATGTGTCGACCGACTTGTTTCGCGCCACCAGTATCGCCACGATGGCGATCAGCACGCACGTCGTCCATACCGCAGGAAAAGGGATAAGGACGTCAAAGTAAACAAGGGCAGCGCCTCGCTCAGTGAGGTGGGAGCGGCCGGTTTCGACGTCCACCAGCAGTTCGATACCCGCAGCGAAAGCGGCGGCACTGGCGAATACAAAATAGTGAACGTAGCCGTAGGTGAGGGAGCTTCGGAATGAGGTAATCGCATTGTGGTGAGGGGGCCACGGAGTGAGCTTTTTCTGTTCAGCAAAAATTGGAACTGCAATCTCAGCGAGCCCCAGCAGAATAAAGGTAGGCAGACCTAGGGCGCTATCGGCAATAAAGATGAGGCGCAGAACCCACAACACCTGTACTGCGAGAATTCCCCAGCCGTAGCGGAAAGCGGTGGCACGGTATTCGGGGTTGGTGAGCCCAGCACGGAACCACTGGGTTGCCATACAGATACGCATAATCACATAACCGGCAACTACTATGCGAAAATCGCCGTCGAACCCCGCGGGAATACCGGTGGAGAAAACAATAACACCACCCATTTGGAAGATGGTTAGGACTCGATACAACCAGTCATCGCAGTCGAAAGAGGTTGCGAACCAGGTGAAGTTCACCCACGCCCACCAGATGCTAAAGAACATAACAATGAACCCTACGACGCCGTGTTGCACATGGTCTCCGGTGAGGGCGTGATGGAAGCTGGACGCGGCGCCGCCTACCGCGATGACGAACACGAGGTCGAAGAAGAGCTCAAGTGAGCTAGTAGCGCGGTGCGGCTCGTGGGGATGGCGGGGTCGCATGGGCGTAAGCCCGAAACGAGATGCTGTGTTACTCAATGGGGAATCCCCCAAATTGGCCCTCAAATAAAGGGTCTCAACAAAGACTATTCCCTAGTCTAGAGGGCGTTTTAAAACTTTGGTCAATTTCTACGCGATATGGGACTCATATCGCGCAAAAATTGACCAAAGTTAAGGGTGCCTGGCGCTATGCGCTTTTGTGCATCTTTTCGACGTGCGCGCCGAAGTCGCGCAGAAGTTGAGGCATGTCGTCCTTATCGGTCACTACCTCAATGAAGACGAGCTTGTCACGAGTCTCACCGGCGACCTTGCACGCATCCACCAGTTCGCGGGAGGTTGTTGCGCGAAGAATGACAGAGTTCTCCCCGGTGGCGCCAAAGCCTACAGGAATCTGCTGCCAGTTGTAGGCGGTGATGTCGTTGTACTTTGCCTCGGGGCCGTGAATGGAACGCTCAATGGTGTAGCCGTCATTGTTGATGACGAACATCACCGGGTTGATACCTTCTCGGATAATGGTTCCGAGTTCCTGGATAGTGAGCTGCGCCGAACCGTCACCAACGAGCAAGACCCCGCGGGAATCACGGTCTGCCATTGCCGCGCCAAGTAGTGCGGGGATGGAGTAGCCAATTGAACCCCACAATGGCATGCCGATGAAGCGGGAATCTTCGGGGAACTTCTGGTTAGCCATGCCGAAGAACGAGGTGCCCATATCTGCAACCACGGTGTTGTGGGCGTCGAGGTGGGCGGGCAGAAGTGCCCAGAGCTCATCCTGCTTCAGCGGCGAGTCAGAGACTTCAGGTAGCTGGATGTCGGCTTCAGAGCCCGCGAAATCCATGGCGACGGCGCCAGCTTCGGCTGCGGCGGCCTTGAGGACGCGCAGGGCATCTGCCATAGCCAAGGGCGCAAAAACCTTACCTGCAATGGTTGCACCGCGGGCACCCAAATCGATGACGCGGGCAGGATCAATCTGGTGGGAGTAGTGTGCCGAGGTGGTGTCGGTGAACTCCACGCCGGAGCTGATGAGAACTTCAGCTTCTTCCACTACCTTTCGGGTGGTTTCCTCGGAGAGTGCGCCGATGTAGATGCCAGCGTAGTTAGGCAGGGTTTCATCGAGCATTGCTTTGCCCCAAAGAATAGAGGCAAAGGGGAAGTTTGTGCTGGTCACAAAGTCATTGAGTTCTTCGACGGCGTCGAGGCGTTCAGTCATAATATCGGCAAGCACAGCGGTCTTCTTGCCCTTGAGGAACTCGGTTGCTGCTACTCGGAAGTCCTCTTCGACGTCCTGCGCAGAGAGGCGGGTGGTGACATCCAGCGGTGCCGATGGCGCGGTCGCGGGAGTGCGAGCTACGTCGACGGGGAGCATCAGATAACCGGGCTTGCGGTGAAGTACAGCCTCGCGCAGAACGCGGTCAATATCGTTGGTTGCGGTAGCGCGGTCAAGAACCGCTACCGAGTAATTGACCTCGCGTGCCATGCGAACAAAGTGCATGAAATCGCCGTCGCCCAGGGTGTGGTGCATACGTCCGTGCTGCTGCTGCGAGGAAGTGCCTGGGGCGCCCACGATATGGATAACCGGCACGTTTTCTGCATAAGAGCCAGCGGTTGCGTTGATTGCCGAGAGCTCACCCACGCCATAGGTGGTGCAGATGGCGGCGATGCCGCGTACGCGCGCGTAACCATCAGCGGCGTAACCAGCGTTGAGTTCGTTAGCGTTGCCTACCCATTCGAGATTTTGGTGGGCGAGGACGTCGTCCAGAAAGTGCAGGTTGAAGTCGCCAGGTACGCCGAAGATTTCGGTAGCACCGAGTTCTACAAGGCGATCAAGAAGATAATTGCCAACGTTGTAAGTCATAATGTCCTTTGTCTATCAAGCCCGAGCCCGCCCGGGCAGTTCGCGTATTTTTGCGCCTGTAGCGTCCATCCCACATAGTACGGCAGATTGTAACCCTAGTCACTTAGCGCAAAATGGGTCTGCATTGTGAGCCATAACGGGTGCGTGTGGAGACATTAACGCCCGGAACCTCTCAGGTCTGCCGGTTACACTGGTAAGACTGCAGAATAAATAACATTTGAGGGCAAAACCCTTATAGTGGAGGATTCCTATGAGTTGGCTGGCTATTACCGCGCCCTTTTTGGTGGGGCTTCTGGTGGTTTTTATCCCCGGTTTAATGGTGGCTGCCGCTCTCAAAATGCGAGGTATTGACGCGTTTGGTATCGCTCCTGCTCTTTCTGTCGCTATGGTCGCTATTAGTGCGATTGTCGCGCCGATGATGGGTGTGCGGTGGGCTCTCTGGGTTCCGTTTGCTTTCGCCGCTCTGATTGCTCTGCTGGGCTTCCTGATTCAGAGGGGAGTCTACGCGCTGGGCGGGCGACGCCGTCATTCGGATCAGCCGGTTGCATACTCCGATTCACATGGTGCAGTTGCGAGCCGCGCGGCCGATTCTTCACTCTCTCCGCTGGCGGAATCTCGCTGGTTCTCCCGTGAACAGGCTCTCTACTGGGTGAGCTTCGCAATCGGTGCTATATTGCTGGCAAGGAATGTAACGAACTCAGTGGGTCGGCCAGAGTGGATTTCGCAGACCTACGATGCGAATTTCCACCTCAACGCTCTCCGCTACGTTGTCGATCACGGCAATGGTTCTTCCCTTTTTATAGCCTCCATGACTTCCGGCAACGAGACCCCGGATTTCTATCCTGCAGCCTGGCATGACCTTGGGTCGCTCATGTTTATGGCAACCGGCGTCTCAATTCCGGTAGTAACCAATGCATTGGTCGTATTGATAGGCGCCGTCATCTGGCCTATCAGCCTGATCTTCTTTGCACGCCACACCTTGAATCTCAATAAATTCGGTATTCTCGCGCTTGGACCTCTCGCAGCAGCGTTTGTGGCCTTCCCCTACCTCCTGCTGAATTTTGGGGTGCTTTACCCTAACTTGCTTGCCCTCTCAATAACCCCGGTTGGGCTTGCCGTTGTGGCGCAGATGTTCCGGTTGGCTATGAAGACCCGCATGACCGTGACCCAGACCATTTTCTTGGGACTATTTATCGCGCTCGGCATCGCTATTGCTCACCCCAATGCGATGATGTCGCTACTTGTTCTACTCATCCCCATTTTTGTTACCCGCGGTCTCCTTCAGCTTAAAGCCGCCGTTCAAGGTCTTACGTCTTGGATTATGGTGATTCTTCAGATTGCTGGAATTGCGGGCATCCTTTGGCTTATTAGTTACCTGTGGGGTATTGTCCGACCTCCCAAAGAATCAGGTGGATGGGAGCCCTCAGCTTCTCAGTCGCAGTCATTCGGTGAATTCATCACTAACGGCATTATGGGCTGGCCCTCGCTGTGGTTCGTTACGATTTTGATGGCATGTGGAATTTATGCCTTGATAAGAACCCGTAACCGGTCTCTCTGGCTACTTGGCTCTTTCGGAGTGCTCTGCTGGTTCTACATGGCAGCACGCTATCTCACCTGGGATGAAGGCCGGGACTGGGTAGTAGGCGTGTGGTATCACGATGCTTACCGGATCGCCGCCATGCTTCCTATGCTGATGATTCCTTTGGGCGCGCTGGGGATTGATTTCCTCACACGGTGGGTTAGCTCATCTACATGGTTGGAATCCGCAATCGCTTCTTTCCGCCGCCGCGGTTCCTCATCCGTTGCTGTAGGCGATACTTTGCGCTCGTCTCATACCCCTACGGTGGCGTCATTGGTATTAGCGGTCCTTCTTACCGGCGTGCTCATCTGGGGTGGTCAAACAGCTAAACCGCTCGAAAAATATATTCACGATACCTTCTGGACGTATGCGCCGGAAGCGGACTCCGCTTTGCTTACTCCTGATGAATATAACGTGCTAGATCATATTGATGACTATGTGCCAGAAGGAGACGCCGTTATTGTGCAACCATGGACGGGCGCAGCCTTGACTTATGCCGTGAGCGGGCGAGAAGTAAATGCGTACCATACGAACTTTGTAGATACGCCCCAGACCGATATGGTGGATCTCCACCTCAAAGATTGGCAAAGTAACTCCGCAGTGTGCCCAGCTCTAGAGAGCTTGGATGCCAAGTACGTTGTAGATTTTGGTACTCAGGAAATCTTGAATGCAGATCACTCCATTCGTTACGCCGGTCTGATGGGAATCAAAGACACCCCCGGCTTCAAAGAGGTCTATAAATCAGGAAATGTAGGTCTCTACGAGATCACTGCCTGCGAATAAGGAACATGCGGAGTCTTTATAGACTCAACTGTTACACTAAAGAAACAATTTCTCACAGGTTAAACCCCGTAACTTTGTACAGATGGAGAGCACCATTCCTATGCAAGTTTCATCCGTAGCTCACGGTGAACCGCGCACCCTCATCATCATGCCCGCATGGAATGAAGAAGAGGTTATTGGCGGTACTATTACTGAGCTATTCCGTATGATGCCCGAAGTTGACCTCTTGGTGGTTAACGACGGATCTTCGGATAACACTTCTGCTATCGCTCGTGAAGCTGGCGCTTTGGTGATTGATCTTCCCTACAACATGGGGATTGGCGGTGCTCTGCGAACTGGCTATAAATACGCGCGCATGATGGATTATGACCGTGCGATTCAGGTAGATGCAGACGGTCAGCACGACCCCAAGGGTATCCGTACTGTCCTTGCTGGTTTAGACGACGTCGATATCTCTATTGGTTCACGTTTCGCTGAAGCCGATAACTACACGGTGAAGGGCCCTCGTAAATGGGCAATGGTTCTTCTGGCATGGATGTTTAGCTCTATCTCGGGTAAAAAATTTACCGACGCAACCAGCGGTTTCCGCGCTGCTAACCGCCGAGCTATCGCCCAGTACTGTGAGCACCTCCCCGCAGAGTACCTCGGGGACTGCATTGACGCGTGCGTCATGGCGATTCGTGCCGGTCTTACCGTGAAGCAGGTTCCTGTAGAGATGCGTGAACGTCAAGCAGGCACGCCTTCCTCTAACCCTTGGAAGTCTGCCGTTTATCTTGTCCGTTCAATCTTTTCTTTCGCTATCTCGATGACTCGTAAAAAGAGTACGGTAAAGGATTCCTAAATGGTGGCAAACCTATTTTTCTTGATTTTGACCATCATTCTTGTCGTGATGGTTCTTGTGCAGGTTCGTAATCAGAAAATGAAAGAGAAATATGCGGCTTTGTGGCTGATTATTTCTTTTATCATCATTATTCTGGTTATTTTCCCCAAGCTTCTTGATTGGCTAGCGGATGCCGTGGGGATTGAAACTCCTGTAAACCTGCTATTCCTGCTAGCGATTATTATGCTCATTGGCGTAGCTTTGCACCTCACACAGGCGCTGTCCAAGATGGGGGAAGACACCCGTATCTTGGCAGAAAAAGCGGCTATCAATGATCTTCTGGTAGAGCAGTTAACTAATCGGGTTCGTCAGCTGGAAAATAGAGAACAGCAACGACCTTAGCAGGATATTCAAAAGAGCTGTTATGTTAGCCTCCGGCAAACATAACAGCTCTTTTTGCGAATAATAGCTAGGGAAAAAGGGTTATATGCCTATGAAAAAGGGGAAGAAAAGATGAGCGAGAATCCTGTAGCTGAACCAGGGGAACAGGTTATTACCCGAGGGCAGTCCTTGGGAATCACAGCGTCCTCTATTATTGGGGCTGCTGCGGTTTTCGTCGTAACGATTATTGTGTCCCGTGTGTTGACCGAAGCAGCTTATTCGCAGTTCCTTCTATTCTGGTCACTTATGTTTGGTGTCTTCGGTGCCATCTTGGGTATTCAGCAGGAGGTCACGCGCGCCACGGGTGCTAGAGCTGAATCTTCTGCGGTAGTTGCGACAAAGTTGCCTCAAACAGTTCGTGTTCTTCCCGTTGCCGCTTTTCTGGGTGGATGTATTGCGGTGCTTTTAGTAGGCACGTCCTTTCTCTGGGGTGAAAAGGTTCTGGGTAAAGATTTCTTTGCCTCTGTTCTAGTTATTGGTGTCGGTGCTGTGCTCTACGCATGCCACGTTGCAGTGGTAGGTACAGCGGCTGGCACAAAGAACTGGTCTGTTTTTGCATGGCTCGGCGGCACCGAGTCGGTTCTGCGTCTGGTTCTTACCGGTGCGGTCGCCCTCTTCGCCGGAACCTTATGGGGATTTCAATTTGCCGCGATTGCCCCGGTTACTTTGTGGATTTTTCTCTTAGCCTTTTTCCCACGCTACCGCCCGATTCTAGGGCGCGCTCGTATCCATGATTCGTTCAGTGGAGCTAGTCAGAAAATGGCGTGGGCGATTCTGACTTCTACCGCCTACGCCATCATGGTCACCGGTTTCCCGGTTCTCCTCAAATGGACCACCGGTCATATTGAATCTGCAGAAGAAATCGCGTTGTTGGCAGCTACCATCACGGCAATCAGCTTGACTCGCGCACCTATTATGATCCCCCTGCAAATGTTTCAGGGCGTGGCCATCTCAGCCTTTCTCAAACAGCAACACCGCCCGCTAGCAGCACTTATGAAACCAGCAGGCGTTCTCCTGGGAATTGGAGTGATAGGAGCAATTGCTGCCTACCTTGTTGGTCCCTTCCTCTTCAGCTTGCTTTATCCTAAACAGGGTGGAATTCTCACCGGGTTTGAACTCGGTGCACTTACTTTCGCGTCTGCTTTCATGGCGGTAGTTGTTCTTACCGGTACCGCCACGTTGGCGTCCAACCATCACAAGCTCTACTTTGCAGGGTGGGGTGCCACTGCCATCGTTGCAATTGCTATGCTTTTCACTCCGTTTAGCATCATTGATCGATCCATCGTGGCATTGCTTGCTGGACCCTTGGCGGGGATTATTATCCACACTGCTGGGCTTGCTATCGCTCCCGCTCGCCCCTTATCTAAGGAATCCCTATGAGGTACGATCTTACTGTTATTTTGGCAATTTATAACATGCAAAAGCATGTGCGTGATTGCCTGGAAAGCGTGGTTCACCAGACCGCTCTGGATCAGGTTAAGTTACGGGTTCTGTGTATTGACGATGGTTCGACGGACGGCACTGCCCAGATTCTGCGCGAATATGAGCAGAACTACCCCTGGCTTGAAGTTCACTCGCAAGAAAACGGGGGAGTGTCAGTAGCCCGTAATTCCGGTCTTGACTTGGTTAAAGACAGTGAATATGTGACTTTCCTGGATCCTGATGACACCTGGGAACTCACCTATTTAGAAAAAGTCTTACCCGGTATGAA
The DNA here is from genome assembly GCF_042677725.1 of Rothia amarae. Classification (NCBI taxonomy): domain Bacteria; kingdom Bacillati; phylum Actinomycetota; class Actinomycetes; order Micrococcales; family Micrococcaceae; genus Rothia; species Rothia amarae. The sequence goes on along the minus strand of NZ_JBHUCN010000008.1, from coordinate 187,868 downwards.
AAGCGGGGCGGACTCAATATTTTTCAATATCAACCTGGTCGATGCCACCGGGGCATTAGTAAAAAAGCTCGATATTTGCCCCGAATTTGACCAGCTCGGCGAAGAAGAGGCGCGCCGTCGTCTGATCCTCTCAAAGCCTGCATCGTGGACGCGCATTCACAAAGCAGAGCTCTACGAAGGAAACCGTTTTCCCGTTGGACGCATCTACGAAGACCTTGCGCTGATGCCCTACGTGACTTCACTATCGAACACCATCTATGTGGTGCGAGATTACGTGTATAACTACGTTATCGATGTCAATAATTCGATTATGAATTCCAGCAAATCAGCTATTTTTGATATCTATCCTGCGCTAGATTTTCTCTGGGAAAAATTTGGCGATCGAGCCCACAGCTACAAAGACGAACTACAGTATCTCATGCTTGAGCATCTGGGAGTGGGGCAATCCTATCGCCTCATTGGTTTTGCAGATGCCACTACTGCCGATTACGACCGCATTCTGCGCACGCTTAAACAGCGGTTTGGTTCTTCATGGCGCAAAAATAAATACATTGACGCCGGGGTGCAAAAAGTGAATATTAACTCGGCGTTATCGCAGGTTATTCCACAGTTCTTATTGGCATTGGATATGGGTTTGGTGCGTAACACTGCCCATGTGACCAGGTTGCTGAACAAAATTACCGCGCGTCGTTCAACCACGTAAATCCCCTTGTTGAGGTGCAAAAAGGGTCAACTTTTGATGAAAAGTTGACCCTTTTTTGCACCTCAACGCACTAGAGAACGATTAGTGCACCCGCACGCCTTCCGAAGCACTCCAGGTCAATTCCTGGCCCTTGCTGAATTTCACGTGGATACGCCCGTCGGTTTCCACATGCTCATCTTCAACCGGGTAACCAAAAGTAGAGGTATATCCGTTGTTGATGAAATGGTAGTAAAGAGCGCCCTTAGAATTCATGACGTGCGTGCCAGTGCTCGCTGACCAGAAGAAACCAAATTCGCGGTTATCGGCAGTGCGAGTGTACTGGACGGCGCCGCCATTACCTGCGGAAATCTCTTCGGTGACCGGGAAACCCATGTTCGGAGCGTGCCCCAAAGAAACCCACTTCTTGAAAATAGAACCATTCCCATTCATGCCATGCACCCCAGTATTAGGTGCCCAGTACATGCGGGTTTCTTTACCGTTGAGGTTGAAAACTTGACGGGTGCCATTTTCGAATGCTGTCTCGTTTTCGGTGGGGAAGCCATAGGTTGCAGTTCCGCCGTCGCGAGTGAACCGGCTACCAATAGCGCCACCCTCCCACACCTTGTACGCACCAAAAGCAGGTGACCAGTAGAAAGCACTTACCTGGCCGTTAGCGTCGCGGAATTTTTGCATCGCTCCGTCTGGGATAGAGGTTTCCTCCATATAGGGGTAACCCGAGGTGCGCTCGTAACCGGCATTCTTATACGCCTGCCCGAGCGCCCCCGAGAACTTGACGGAATGAGCGCCTTCGCGCGGCGTCCAATAGATGCTGTAGCGGTTAGAAAAAGCCTGATAGACCCCGCCATCCTGTAAAGCGATTTCATTAGATACCGGCACACCAAAACGCGAAGTTCCCAAGTTATCTGCATGGAATTGACCTACTCCACCCTTCAACGTAAAGCCGCGAAGAGCCGCCTGCAGGGAGTCTCTCACATGCGGGGCGAGGAGGTACTGATTCTTATCGGCAAAATGTAGTGCATCTTCGAGACCACCTTGAACCTGATAGTCACTGACCCAATACTTATATGAAATAAAAGTGAGGTTTTCTTCCTGAGCAAACTTGCGCAAATTTTCTGCCAGTGCAGCTCGTGCCGCATGGTCAGGGATGTTCTGCGAAAGCGGGTCAGTCAAAATGATTTGAGTCCCGGGATAAGCTTTTCTGAGCTTCTGAACGATTTGGCGCGCGTTAGAACTTACTTCTGCAAATGATTTTCCGGCATCGTTACCTGATCCTTGAATATAGATCGCCCGAGGAGCGCCATCGGGTAGTAACCACCGGTTTTCTACAACGCCCTTGAAGTAGTTAATGTCTCCGCTGATAGGGGTCGGGGTTCCATTGGAATAGGTATAAGTACCGTCTGCGTAGTCTTTACGACAGCCAGTATCTGGTCGTGAAGCAACCATGCCGGTGCCACCGCAGCGGTAGAACCATGGGGTGTATCCCGCATCTCTGATGCCTTTACCTACCCACGAGTCTCTCCATACCTGGGAATCACCAATCGTCAGAATGTCACCGGCGTCAATGTGCTGATCAGCGCGCATGATAAGCCCTGAATTGGTGTCTAAAACGTACGCGCCGTTAGAGAAATAGGTCTTAATGCCCCGGTCACTTCGCTCGGAGTAAAGAGGCTGGCCCCAGCCATCGCGCGTCTCATGAATCCATCGCTGGTACACTTCGTTCGCCATGGGAACAGAACCCTTGCCCGGCGAATATACTACGGTTCCCTGCTGAAAGAACTTCACCCAGTATCCGCTACCGATGCCGATATTCGCGGAGACCGCGGTACCAAAACCCCAGTTACTGGCTACTTTATCCATGTCAGCGATAGGGTCGGCTGCTGCCGCCGCTGAAACCTGAATGCGGTCCGCCTCTATATTTTCGTTACTGTGGGTGGGAACTTCACCGTCGTAACCGCTCACATCGGCGGGGACGCTTTCCGCAGCGGATGGTTGAGTAGGAACAGATTGGGTGGGTCTCGGCTGAGGGGCAGCGAACGCGGGGGATACGAAAAGGGGTGCTGCTACCGTGCAAGCAAGGGCTGCAGTAACTGAGGTTTTTCGCCAGAAAGCAGATGAATACATAAGGGGGATCTTTCTTAGATAACAAAAAGGAAAAATATGTGAGAGAGATAGACTCGACTCACTCCTAATAATAGAGCGCAGGGCGCAAAGACAAGACGAAAATCTGGATATTTCTCCTCCTGTAGATCCTCTCAAAATAGGAAGACAGTCAGCAAAGGCTCCTCCGAAAAGTACACCGTTAGCGCAAAAATACATGCTCAAGCTTGTACTTTTGCAGTAGCGGTGTACGGTCTGTTCAGAAGCAAAGATAAGATGCAACCATCAGAATTTCTTCGCTTACAAGGGAGTAGTCATGAAGGTTCTTGTCTATGGTGCAGGCGCAATGGGTCTGTATTTCGCGGGCAGGCTCGCACAAGCAGGGCACGAAATCTATCTAAAAACCAGGAGCGAATGGGGCGAACCCACACTCACTCTTCAGAGCCCCTACCAGACTAACGAAGTGGTAGCTCTCTCCGGCATATTTACCGAAGTACCTGAGTCGCTCGACGTCGACGTGGTTATCTTGGCAACTAAAGCTTGGCAGATTTCCGATGTAGTCAAAGACCTCCGCGGCAAAATTTCTTCTGGCGCGGCAATACTTACCGTGCAGAATGGCATTACTGCCCCAGAGAACGCCAGTGAATGTTTGGAAGAGTCTTCCATAGTGGCGAGTACCTGCGTGGTGATTGTCCAGCGAACTGCCCCAGGCGTTGTCAAGCTCCTGGGGCACGAAGCCAAATTGGTAGCTGGAGAATTTGTATCCCGTAATGGAAAAGGTCTTTCTACCGTTATCGCCCTGTTTAAAAATACTCCGATTGACCTGACGGGAACTGACGATATTCGTCGGGCGCTGTGGAAAAAGCTGGCGCTTATTTCTTCGTATGGAGCGGTAGGAGCTGTTTCCAATCTATCTGTGGGGCAGACTCGCTCTCATGAAAGTACCCGGCAGATGGTGCGCGATTCGATGGACGAGTGTGCACAGGTGGCTCGCGCGCACGGGGTGAATGTGACTGAGAGCGATATTGCAGATATATTCGCGATCTATACCGATGGATTTGAAGAAGCTACAACGTCCTCTATGCAACGGGACCTCGCAGAGGGTAGACCTTCTGAACTAGAAGACCAAGTCGGCGAAGTAGTCCGACGGGCGCACACCGTGGGAGTTGAGGCCCCTACTCAAAACTTTATGTATCGGGTGCTACTCGCCCGAGAGGAAATCGCGCGAAATGGCAGAACAGCGAAAACAGTGGAAGCAACAAACTAAGAATTTCCGCAAAAAGAGCTAGGTAAATATAACTCGGGGCTCTTGCTCAAAAAATACACCGTTAGCGCAAAAATACATGCTCAAGCTTGTACTTTTGCACTAATGGTGTACTTTTATGTGTCGGCTTCCCCTTACTGTGCCCGTTGGATGAATCCTCAACCTTTTGAATAACCGCCCGTGGCTTGATTCACGTATTCTCCCCGACCAGATAAGGTATATGAGACGGCGCTTTCACCGCGCCACCACAGGGTCACAATGGCGTGACCGTAACCTTTTACTCGGAGGCATATTTTGCACGCTCAAGACGGCGCAAATTTCACCTGGTCAGGCAATGATGAGTGGATCGGTCAGTACTACCGCCACACTTCAGAAGAAGAACTGCAGGGCTATTCGCAAGAAGAACTAGAAAAGCTGGCAGGTGCGCACCGTAAATTGGCGTCGCGCCGCGCACCCGGCGAAGCATTGGTAGACGTCATGGAGGACGGCTCACAGAGCATTTTGCTCATCGCAACGGACGACATGAGCTTCTTGGTCAGCTCCATTACCGCCGAGATTGCCGCTAAATACGGCGGAATTTCCTCGCTCAACCACCCCATTTTCATTGTGGAGCGCACCGTCGATGGTGAGCTCGTTTCCATCCAGCCCACCGGCGTTGAACAGCCTGTGGCGTCGGGTGATACCGCAGCTCTTCCTTCCCTACGCATCTCCCAGCGCGCAGATTCAAACACTCAACTAACAATCGAGTCCTGGATTTCGGTTCGCCTTGCGTCCTACCTCAACCCCGATGAACGAACCCAGTTGATTTCTGACGTCCACACCATCCTCAGCGATGTTCAGCTTGCTGCCAACGACAGCACGGCAATGGCGCAACGTGTGTTAGAAATTGCCGAGGGTCTGGAGCCGCTTCAGGACATCACCTTGGGTGGGGCGGAGCACTACTCCGGCTACCTAAATTCTGAGGTTGATCCAGCCTCCCGCGTGGCAAGTGTGCAGGAATTCTTGCGTTGGCTGGCCCGCGGTAATTTCCTGTTTATGGGAGTGAAAGAGCGCGATCTGAGAGGCTCAGGCTCAGAGGTTACTTTGACTGACCGCCCCGGAACCGGCCTGGGCGTGCTGGCGGGTGAAGATTCCAATAGCTTCACCGTGACCGGTTTCTCCGCAGAGAATGCCCATGACCCCCAGCCTATTTACATCACCAAGGCGAACTCTCGCTCCACTGTGCACCGCCATGAGTACCTGGATTACATTGGGGTGCGCGACTTCGATTCTTCGGGCAACGTGATTGGCGAATACGTTATTTTGGGTCTGTTCTCCTTGCAGGCTTACTCCCTACCTGCCAGCGAAACCCCGCTGGTGCGTGAACGCGTAGCTATCGTGCGCCGTCGTCTGGGTTTCCAGCCTGGTTCGCACTCTGACAAGACCCTGACGGGCATCATTGAGGCATACCCGCGCACCGAGCTACTTCATACAAACGTAGATAAGCTCACCGAAATTTTCCGCGGAATCATGGGCTTGGAAGAGCGACGCACTACCCGCCTTTTCTTGCGTCCCGACGATTTCGGCCGCTTTGTTTCCGCTATCGTTTTCTTGCCGCGCGACCGTTACAACACCGGTGTTCGCCAGCGTATTGAGCAGGTTTTCCGCGAGGAAATTGACCTAGACTCCCAGGACTTTGAGGTTCGCCTCTCCACCTCATCGCTGGCACGCCTGTTCTTCCGCTTGCGCCTGGCTCACCCCCATGAGCTACCTGACCTGGATACCGCCAACATTGAGAAGCGCCTTCAGCGTGCAGTGCGTTCTTGGGGTGAGGCTACTGTTGCCGCACTCGAAGCTGCTCACCCTGGGGATGAAGGACGTGCGAGTGCTAGCGCCTGGTCTGAGGCTGTGCCTGCAACCTACCGCGCTGACTATAGCGTGGATGAGCAGATTGTAGACATCGATATTTTTGAGTCGCTCTCTACCGACGACGCTAAGCCTGCTGCCGTGCGCATTTCAACGGACGAACAGGGCGCGCGCGTCAAAACCTACCTCTCACAGGCACATACTCTGACCGAGTTACTCCCGGTTATGCAAAATATGGGTCTGACCGTTATTGACCAGAAGCCTTACGAAATCAAGCCTTCTGATGGTCGCTCTTTCTTGCTCTACGACTTCGGCGTGAAGTTCCCCGCCGGCGTCAACCCCGCAGAAGTAGCCGATGTGTACGAGGATGCCCTGAACGCTTACCTACAACAGCGCCGTGAGTCAGATTCACTCGACCGGTTGATGCTCGCCGAAAAGCTCGACTGGAAGCACGTTGCGGTTCTGCGTACCTACACCCACTACCTGGGTCAGTTGGGCCGCGGGTTCACCCCCGAATTTATGTCGGACACCCTGCTGGCATACCCCGCCGTAACCGGACTTTTGGTGGACTTCTTTGCAACCAGCTTTGACCCCGAGAAGAACCTCTCCGAGGACGAGCGTGAAAGCACCCGTCAGGATATTTCGGCAAAGATTCAGGAAGCTTTAGGGGAAATTCCTACGCTGGACGCCGACCGCTTCTTGCGTTCTATGGCAACCGTTATGGCGGCAACTCTGCGCACCAACGCTTTCTTGAACGACTACGGTGTGGCTATCAAGGTAGCTCCTCAGGAAATCGACTTTGCACCGTTGCCCCGACCCAAGTTCGAAATTTTTGTGTACTCACCGCGCGTCGAGGGTGTTCACCTGCGCTTCGGTTCAGTAGCTCGCGGCGGTTTGCGCTGGTCTGACCGCCGTGAAGATTTCCGCACCGAAGTTCTTGGCCTGGTAAAAGCTCAGATGGTGAAGAACTCGGTCATCATTCCCACCGGCGCTAAGGGCGGCTTCTTCCCCAAGCAGCTCCCCGACCCCGCACAGGACCGCGATGCTTGGATCACCGAAGGCCGCGAGTCTTATAAGATTTTCATCCGCTCGCTGCTTTCCGTTACCGATAACCTCTCGGTGGGTGAAGACGGAAGCGAAACCGTTGTGTGCCGTGAGGGCATTATTGCCCGCGACGGCGACGACTACTACCTGGTGGTTGCCGCCGATAAGGGAACCGCAGCGTTCTCAGACACCGCCAACGCCATTTCCGAAGAATTTGGCTTCTGGCTAGGAGATGCTTTCGCATCCGGTGGTTCGGTAGGTTACGACCACAAGGCAATGGGCATTACCGCACGCGGTGCCTGGGAATCGGTCAAACGCCACTTCGCAGAATTGGGCCGTGATGACCAGACCGACCCGTTCACCGTCGTCGGTATTGGCGATATGTCAGGTGACGTCTTCGGTAACGGACTGATGCGCTCGAAGGTAGCGCGCCTGGTTGCAGCCTTCGACCACCGCGACATTTTCCTGGACCCCAACCCCGATGCCGCCGCGGCCTTCGATGAGCGTGTGCGCCTCTACAACCTGCCCCGTTCCTCGTGGCAAGACTACAACCCCGAACTCATTTCAGAGGGTGGTGGCGTGTACTCCCGCCGAGCAAAGTCCATCGAAATCACCCCGCAGGTACGCGAAGTGCTGGGCCTGGATGAATCGGTGACCGAGCTGGCTCCGGCAGACTTGCTCTCCGCCATCCTCAAAGCACCCGTAGATTTGCTGTACAACGGCGGTATCGGTACCTATATCAAGGCATCCACCGAAACTAACGAGCAGGTTGGCGACAAAGCAAACGACTCGCTGCGCATTAACGGTGCCGACGTTCGCGCCACCATCATTGGCGAAGGCGGCAACTTGGGTATGACCCAGCTGGGGCGTATCGAAGCCGCAGAAAACGGTGTCATTCTCAACACCGACGCCATCGATAACTCCGCCGGCGTGGAAACCTCTGACCGCGAAGTCAACATTAAGATTCTCGTGGACCGCCTGGTCTCTCGCGGACTTCTTGATGCTAACGAGCGCGCCGCCTTCATCGAATCGCACCGCGAGGATGTTGGGCATCAGGTTCTCGAAACCAACATTAAGCAGAACGTGCTACTACAGGCAGAACGCCACGGCGTTATCCCCGGTGTCAGCGCCTACATCCGTTTGATTCATGACCTCGAAGAAAACGCAGGTCTAGTGCGCGAGGTGGAATTCATCCCCAGCGACCAAGAAATTGAAGAACGTTATGCCCAAACCGGCATCACGCTCACCAGCCCCGAGCTGTCCGTTCTTGCTGCCTACGTGAAGATTCACCTCACCGAAGAGCTAGAGAAAACCACCTTTGCCGATGACCCCTACCTAGAGGGCGTTCTACGCGAATACTTCCCGCCAGCTCTAGTGGAGCGATTCGGCGAGCACCTGGAATCCCACCCGCTGCGTCAGGAAATTATTTGCACACGCGTCGCTAACGAGCTGGTAGAAACTGCCGGAATCACCCACGTATTCCGCGCACAGGAAGAAACCGGTGCAGGGGTAGACGCCATTGCCCGCGCCTTCATCGTCTCCCGCGAACTGTTCGACATCGGATACGCCGCGCAGATGCACCGCGACCTGCCCGCCTCCACTCCGTTGGAAGCATGGCAGTCCATCATCCGCGATTGGCAGCGTGTACTTGACCGTCTGGTCCGCTGGTTCATTACCGAGCGCTCGGTTGTGGTGGGAACTCCTATTGAGGAACTCATCCAGAAATACTCCCAGGTGCGGGATCTCCGCCGCGACCTGCCTCAGTACCTCTCCGACGAGTCTCGCGCACGTCTAAACGTACTGCGCACCCAGGCGGAAGAATGGGGAATCCCCGAGGACCTCCTGGTCATCTGGATTCGTAGCTTTGAAGGCTTCGCTCTCATGGACGTAGCTCGCATAGCCGCTGCCAATGACCTCGACGTCGATAAGGTAGCGCACATCTACTTCTCGGTCTACGACCGCTTTGGAGTAGATGAGCTGCTCACCTCTATCTCCCACCTGCCGCGCAACGACCGCTGGGAAACCCTGGCACGCTCGGCGCTGAGAGATGACCTCTACGAGATTGCTGCTGCTTTGGCGCTCGCCGTCGTACGCGACCAGAACGTGGAGCGTACTCCCGCATCTGCCGAAGAGGCCGACGGTATTCTCACTACCTGGGTCAATGAACACCCCGTTCGTATGGAACGTGTGGACTCCACGCTGGCTCAGATTGCTGAGGCTGCCCCCGGTGAGGACGGGCGCCCCCGACTGGCAGTGCTCTCGGTAGCGTTGCGCGCCTTGCGTGGAGCGGTCTCCTAGTTCTCCTCTACGTTGAGGTGCAAGAAAGGGTCAACTTTTTGACGGAAAGTTGACCCTTTCTTGCATCCCAGAGGGGGCGACTTATCGCTTTTCAGGCACCCATGCTTTAGCCTGGGCCAGCGCCAATAACCAAGAACCTCTGCTTATGAATCGCTGCTCCACTGGGCAGACCAAGCTGACGTTCGACGTCGGTGCCCTGGCGAGGTTCGTCGTCTTTGGTGAGGCCATCGTAGGCGACCTTCGCGCCTAGTCCATCTTTGAAGAACTGGGTGGCGGCGTCGAGATCGGGAACGGTGACGCCGATGTGCTGAATGGCGCGGAGCGAGCAGGTGAAGAAATTTAGGGTGGTGGCCATCGATGCTACCGATGCCGCATTGGTGACTCCCACGCAAAAGCTACGCCGAGGCGCATTTTACGAACGGTTTGAGCGAGAAATTAGCCAGATGTACGAAGGATAGAGGGTGGCGTAGTTTATCTATTGGCGTGCAATGCGACGGGTTCAGAGTGAGAGGCCACCTCTACATTCTTGGTGTTCTTTCTACAAGACCCTTTTTATAAAACTGGTCTCAGAACAAAATGTTCCGAGACCAGTTTTCGCTTAAAATGTTAGAGAAATTTAGAAAATACCGTGCTGATGCAGGGCTTCCGAATCAGCAGGAACTTCTCCAATGGCGTCCCACAGTTCAACAATCTTTCCGTTATCTACGCGCCACAGCTCGCAGTATGAATGCCTTACTCCGCCGATGCTTCCTTCGGAATGAGTCAGAACAAACTGACCCTGCGCAACGGTGCGATGAATCCGGTCGTAGACAAGACCTTCGCCGTCCTCCCGGATTTTGCGGAGAAAATCCACGCAATTTTGCGAGCCATCGGCAATATCGGGAGAGTGCTGAAAAAACCGATCGTTCTGGGTGTAATCAATAAAACCTGAATAGTCGCCGCCGATGAGCGTGCGTGTAAAGAACTCTATTACGGTCTTACGATTATCTTCAGTCTGGCTTTCATCGCCAGGATCGGTAGTGCCATCGAGCTGGGTTCGTCCGCTTGGATTCGGCGCCGCCTCGGGAACAAGGTTGTCCCAATGCTCCACTATTTTTCCATCGTGGACCCGATAAATATCGAAGCCAACAAATGGGGTCTCCTCAATTCCTTCGAACCGTCCGTGAAGTGCTACGAGATGATTCGCGGTATCCGTAATGACCCGGGCGTTGGTGTACTTAAGGCTCTCACCGAGGTCTTCGACGAAAGCTCGCAAACCTGCGGCATCGTCAGCAATCAGGGGTGAATGCTCAACAAAATCCTCAGCGAAATATTCATCCAACACCGAGGTATCATGCTGATCAAATAGCCGGGTATGTGCTTCAAGAACGAGTTGACCAATATCTGCCATTGTTTTCTCCCTAACTCTGGTGTGGCGAGAGGTTCTAGTCTGCTACGAAATACATCCGCTTGTTGACGAACTCATCCATGCCATACGGGCCAAGTTCGCGGCCGTAGCCGGAGTTTTTGACCCCGCCAAAAGGTACCTCTGCGCCTTCGGCGGCGTAGGTATTGACATTCGCCATTCCCACTTCGAGCTGCTGGCCCACCTTTCCGGCGCGAGCGACGTCTTCGCTGAAGACGCAACCACCCAACCCATATTGGGAGTTATTGGCAAGCTCAACGGCTTCTTCATCAGAGGAAACCTTGAAGACGGTAGCTACTGGACCGAAGAACTCTTCGTAGTAGATTTCTGAGCCTACGGGGATGTCGGTGATAACCGCGGGTGCGAAGTAGGAGGAGTTTTCGTCGAGGAGGGTGCCGCCGGTGCGCAAGTTGGCACCCGCTTCTACGGCCTTGTCCATCTGGGCCTTGAGGTTTTCTGCCGCTGAACGAGAGGAAAGTGGCGTGAAAACCGTCTCCGAAGCCTCTGCCGGTTTACCGGGTTTCATAGCTTCTGCAAGTTTGACGAGCTCATCTACGAACTCATCGTAGATATCTTCCATCACGATGATGCGCTTGTTGGAATTACATGCCTGCCCGGTATTGTACATGCGTGTTGCCCAGGCATCTTTAGCTGCCTGTTTAACGTCGGCGGTATCAAGGATGATATAGGGGTCAGAACCGCCCAGCTCCAGGACGACCTTTTTGAGGTTCTCACCGGCTATAGCGGCAATAGCAGAACCAGCGCGTTCGGAACCCGTCAACGAGACTCCTCGTACGGCGGGGTGAGCAATGAGGTCTGCAATCTGGTCATGGGTAGCGAAAATATTTTTATAGACGCCCTCGGGGACACCCGCTTCTTTCATGATGTCTTGGATAGCTAGAGCCGAGCGCGGGCAAATCTCCGCGTGTTTCAAAAGAATCGTATTGCCTAGCATTAGGTTGGGCGCAGCAAAGCGGGCAACCTGGTAGTAGGGAAAGTTCCAGGGCATGATTCCCAGAAGCACACCCACAGGACGGCGTTGGATGTAGGCTTTGCCGTCCATCTCAACGGGGATTTCTTCATCTGCAGCGAACTTGGGGCCGTGGTCAGCGTAGTAGTTGAAGATAGCGGCGCAGAACTCTGCTTCTTCTACACCCTCTGCAAGGGGCTTACCCATTTCTAGAGAGATAATTTCAGCGAGCTTATCTTTGCGTTCCTCGAAAAGTTCTGCAACGCGAGTAACAATCTTTGCCCGGTCTTCGATAGGGGTCTCACGCCAGGTTTTGAAGGCTTTATCGGCGGTTTCGGCTGCTACCTTTATGTCTGCATCGGTGGCGAAATCAAAGGTCTCAGCGACTTCTCCAGTGGTGGGGTTCTCTACACGGTAGGTTTTCATCTTTGGCTCTCCATTCGCTTAACGTGACAGGGTTAACTCTTATCATTTATGATGTAAGTCACAGAGTCAAGGAAAGTTTTTGCAGTTACGCGCGTGGGGTCGCATTTAGAGAGGGTGAAAAATGTGCAAAGTAAAAAGGTGTGAGGGGTGTTGTTTTCCTAGCTGTATGCGAGAGCGGTAGGCTCCCCCGCAAATGGGTCATCCTTGGAGTTCTTTGTAATTACAATTTCTGCGCGACTACAGATGCGATCGCGTTCATCTTCCCCCACTAACTCTGCGATGAGTGCAGCAGCCATGTCGATGCCAGCTGCAATACCGGAGGATGTCCAGAGGTTGCCATCATGCACCCATCGAGCAGAGCGCTCCCATTGGATATTGTGACCGCATGATTTGACCCATTCGAAGGCGCGTTTATTACTGGTAGCTCGGTGGCCGTTGAGAATTCCAGTGCAAGCAAGGAGGGCGGCCCCTGTGCAGACTGAGCTCACAATATCTACTTGCGCGCTGGCAGTCTTGAGCCAGGCGAGAAAGCCTGTATTAGCGGTAAGCGGGCGTGTGCCCCGTCCGCCGGGAACCATGAGCAACTGGGTGGAATGAGTTTTCTGACTGAGAAAGTCTGCGTATGTTCGGTCTGGTACCACGCGCACACCTTGCGCACTTTCTACTGGTTCAATAGTGGGTGCCAGATACTCAACCTGCCAGCCCTCAACAAAACCAAAAAGCTCAGCGGGTCCAAATACATCGAGGAGCTCGAAACCCTGAAAAAGGACGATGGAGATGCGCATGAGGTCAGCTTATAAGAAAGTGCTGGGCTATCTGAGGGGTTTGGCCCTGGATGACGGCAGCGAAATACCGAAGCTAAATCGTGGCGTCGACGTCCTCTTGGAGAGCGAGGCCTCGGCGTAGTGCACCTTCAATGAAATAGATAATCATGAGGAGCAGAAATCCGCTCAAGAACGGAACGTTCGCCCATTCTTGATTGATGGTGACATGAGGATAGCTCTGGAAAATAGCGAGAATTTGCGAGTCAAGAATAAAATCAAGTGCCCAGTAAGCGATAAGTCCGATGATAAGAATCCACCGAATAAAGGAGAAATATTTAATTGATTTGCGTGTGAAATGAGCCCGCTCGTTGAAGGCTGCACATACCAGTGCCATGAGTACGCAAAATGCAGTTGCGACGACGAGGGGGAGAAGGTGGTAGCTCCACGCCAGGGCGAGGATGTGACCCGGCAACTCTGAAGTATCGAGAGTTGTTCGAACTGCTTTATCTATATCGTAAGAAGTGACCCATAATGGTTCTCGTGAAGGGTAAGGCCAGTAGAGAAAGGCTGTTATTGGGATAAGGATGGAAAGGCTAATAAAGCCGATGAGGGGAGACTTAAAGCTCCGCTCGGGAGAGTTGATATGAGCTCTGGGCAGGTTCGTTCATTGTTATTTTCCTTATCAATCCTTATCTAAGCCGAACAGCTCGCCCGGGGTGCATTCCAATACTTCACAAAGTGCGGTGAGGGTCGAAAAGCGGACTGCTTTTGCTCGATTATTTTTCAAAATGGATAGATTGGCCACCGAAATTCCAACGAGAGTGGAAAGCTCAACAAGGGTAAGCTCTTTCTCTTCCAGAAGATGTTCAAGATGGCATCGAATCCGATGTTCTTCAACGGGTGGCATGTGTGGAACCTTTTCCTAGGATGTTCTGATTCTGATTAAAGCATATCGATTTTCGATATGCTAGAGAATGGTCAAACACCACGTACAGGAAAAGAAGACAAAAATGGCTGTCCCAGCCCCTGCGACGAAGGAGAGCTATGCGCCAACCTCTCGCTCTAGCCGTATTCGCCCTTGCGGTAGCACTCTTTGTATACACCGCCTTTGTCGGTACGGCTTCGCCTGCGACAACCTGGGTTACTTTTGGCGCGCTCGTCGTTTTGTTTGGTCTGGCTGCTTTTCTAGCCGCTCCCCACAAGAAAGAAAGACTCTTTTCAACATCTCTGCTTTGCATGGTGATTTCGGTGCCCGCGCTGTTGCTCATTGCCGCGCTGGGAGAAATGTTGGTGTAATCGTTGAAGCATTCCCACCGATTTTCTCAATAAGCCCTATGCCTTCACCGGTAGCCACACCTGCATCGCATAATCCTCTGCGCCGGTGTCGCCGGGGCCGAAAATCTCCATGGCGGGGCCGTTGGGTTTGAGTCCGTGCTCGGGCAGGAAAGTGCTCACCAGGTATTCCAGTCCGGTCGACGACGCCAGGGGAGCGGGGCCGCGCACGTCCACAATCGCGTATTCGCCGGCAGGAACTTCCGCCGCGTTGAGTCCTAGCTTGCCGGCGCTCTCGCGTGAATCGACTACCAGCCCCGCCATGTAGTCGAATTCCTGGTTCTTATTAGCCCCAAAAATAATAGCTATTTGCTGGGCATGAGCAACGTTGGCGCCAGCTAAAGTTGTCGAGTCAACTACCTTCGTCCATAGAGTGGCGCGGCCCTCAAACTGATCGACAGTTTCTCGCAATCCGGCAACGACGAGAGCGGGTTTGTGTTCCACGCGGGCAAAATCAGACATAAAACTCCTTGAAACGAGCGGGTTGAGCATTAATCATCTCAGAAAACCCGCCACGCGCGTGAGCTCCTGCGCCCGCACACAACTTTGGTCAATTTTGAGGCGTTTTGACGCCCAAAACGCCTCAAAATTGACCAAATTTTATTGTAAATTCCGTTTTGATTCTAAAAGTGTTATCCATTGTACGTAATTTTCTTTACGGTGATAATTCTCATATTTTTCTAAAAATTTGCAAGAAATGCTTTTCATGAAGAACATGAGGCTTATTCAAAAGTCCTCCCAGCCGCATAAAACACCAACCCCCGAACCACCGCAAACACCCGCCCATACACGCTCAGCGGCCGCCGGAAACCTGTATGCAAAACCCGCCACGTCTTGACCTGCGCGATAACCCGCTCCACCACCGATCGGCGTGAATTAATGAACCTGTTCACCACCTTCACATCTGCAGGCATCCTGCGGGCTTTGCTGCGTCTTACTGGGGTGGCCAGCCCCA
>NZ_JBHUCN010000008.1:171294-172724 GCF_042677725.1 Rothia amarae | reverse complement strand
TAGTGAACGCCAGTTCCAGGTGGGAATTAGGGTGCCGTCGATAACCAGTGAACCAGGGATTTTCAGGCTGTTTTCTATAGACTGTTCTAGCGGCCTGAGGGCTTTCTCAAGTGCTTTTTCAACGGTGTTGAGGGTCCGTGAGATGGTGGGCTGGGAGGTATTGAAGATTTCTGCGAGGAGTTCTTCGGTGAGGTTGTGTCGGTGGTAGAAAAGGGTGACTTTAAGACCCTGGGCCAGGGTTAGTGCTGGTGGTCTTCCGCCTGGTTTTGCCCAGGTGATATGAGAGGTGAGGGCTGTCAGTAGCGTGGTGAATTGCTGAGGTGTGAGCCCTGTTGTACGCTGGTGGAGCAACGGTTCTTCCGGTATGGCTTGAGGTTATTTGTAGTGATTTAATCCTCTTATTTTTGCCGCTGGTGGGGCCGTTGTCTAGTTGGTGGGGTGTGGGTGTGTTCCTACTTTTGAATAAGCCTCCATATACCTCTACAGTGGTATATGCAAAGAATGAAGGATGCTTAAGCAGACGGTTTGATAAAATCGCTAGGCAACCCTAGAAAACCAGATAATTGGTTTATTTCTCCATTAAACCAATCGTTTTCACATGAATCCCCCGTAGACTTTTTCGTCAAAAATTACTCACATAAGGATAATATGACCCCCGATTTATCTCGCCGTTCTCTCGCTAAAGGTGCGGCATGGGCTGCGCCGATTGTGGCAGCATCTGCAACTATTCCCGCTTATGCTTCATCGAAGCCACGCTACTCGATTTCCGCATCATGGTTTGGTCGTCTCGTTTATAGCCAGTCAGCAAGTTGTGGAACAAATCAGCGCCAGGTAAGCAACATGGGACTGTGGACTAACGCCCGCGCTGGCGGAACTGCGGCTGCCGGCTTTGCTGTCCCCCCAGTGGAGAATGCACCGCAAACCACTGTTACGCTTTCTAATATTCGCCAGCAGGTAGCATTCCCTGCTGGTTTGGTGTCCTCAATTACCGTAACCAGCGGTAGCTGGGCCAATCCCACTGTGGTGCGAAACCAAAATATTAACAATGACGGTTACCTGTGGGATATTTTTACCTTCAACTGGATTGGTTCGAATACCGGACAATCATCTGACCGTTCAGTCCCGTGGGCTAATAGCCCCATGACCACCACCATGAACTGGAATAATACGACCTGTTTCAACCAGGACGTTTTCTATCGTCGATATTTCTGGGCACGCCTTTTGGGCTCATACACCACAGCTAATGGGTTCTCCTACACCATTCCCACGAATTGGTTGCAGACTCCTTTGGCGTCTGCTTAATCTGCATTTTTATTCAATAAGGGCTTCACTATTTCAGTGAAGCCCTTATGTTTATTAAGATATTTCACTCCCCTCTTTTATAAGTAGAAAATATTCATAAACTTTCTAGAATATTAAATTTCGGACAG
>NZ_JBHUCN010000008.1:101359-171236 GCF_042677725.1 Rothia amarae | reverse complement strand
ACACCGTGTTTTTCGGTGCAAGTGCTAAGAAATCCTGTTAGTTTTGCGCTTCAAATCGAGCAAAGCCAACAGTTCTTTGGGGGCCGTTGACGCCGAGTGACTGGTTGATATCTCCACCCACCCAGAGGTTGCCGCGTGAATCTACGAAGGACTCCCACACGCCATTACCTGATGCGCCCTTGAGATTAGGCGCGAAATCAGGAATGTACTTGCCGGTGGTAATGTCCCACGCGCCCACGAGCTTGATGTCGTAGGTGCTGTTGCGAGCCTGGCTTTCAGCGCCGAAGTAGGTGTAAGCGCCGTCGAAGACCTGGTCGCCACAGTGGCAAGCGCCGTACATGATGTTCCCTGCCTTGTGCAGATCCTGGAAATCGCCACCGCGCTTAGTAATAGCCGAGCTGGTTCGTGCGTAGTTATTGTTCTTATCGTAAGCGTGAATGAAATGCTCAGTGCCACCTGCCCAAACAGTGTTTCCGGCATCCTGAACATCAAGCTGCCAGCCGCCACCGCCTAGAACGATAGACTGCTTCCACTCCCACGGTTTATACATGGCGCCATCGGTGGTGTTGATAGAAGCCAGCTTGAAAGCTTTCTTGCCACCCAATTCTGAGAAGTAGCCCGCAGCGAAAACAGACTGGCCATCCTCAGCCGCGCTGATGCCGCTTACGGTGCCGTTGAAGACTGGCTTCCAGTTCTTATCCACGCTGTTGTTTCTGAGGTCAAAACGAACCGCATTTTTAGCGTAGACAGCGTATTGGCTGGTTGCTCCGGTTGTGTGAGTGAAGTTGCCACCCACGTAGAGGTAGTTACCCTGAACGTCAAGAGAACGTACCTGCGCAACACCGCTAGTTCCACGGTTTTCAACCTTCCAACCCAAGTCCTCAACTTCACCTGTAACAGGGTTGAGGACGACGAGATTAGAAATAGGTTTGCCGTTGACCTCTGTAAACTCGCCACCAACTACTAGCTTGCCGCTGGGTAGAGCTTCTACAGCCTTAATCTGACCGTTGAACTTGGGCATAAAAGTACGGACCAAATCACCGGTATTGACGTTGTAGCCACTGAGGTAGGATTGCTCAACAACTTCACCCTTGGCAGATACCAGGTTCTTGTAGTCACCGCCAACGAAGACGGTATCGCCCACCTGCGTAATTGCCTGCACATAGGAGTGCATTTCGCTCACTACACCGGTTGCAGTCTGCTCGGAGGTGCGCCATAGCATGGGCATGGTGAGGCTCTTCGGTACGTCTTTGCGCGCTTCAGGCTTTACCGGTGACGTTAGTTTGGGGCGCAAGTACATCTGAGTGAAAGGCATGGTTCGCTTGCCTTTGGAGAGCCAGATGTGGCTATCTGCTGAACCTTCTTTAACGTCGATACCGTAGGCGTAGCCGTATCCGGGGCCGTTGACGCCGGAGTAAATGGGGGTGAAGGATCGATAAGCGCGGTCGAAACCTTTGGAGTCTTTAGTGGTGGTGCGAGGATCGGTTTGAGTGGTAGGCGCACTCCAGCCAGAGCTTTCAGTCATGGTGGCGCTGCGCCATGCCCGCGCGTCGGGAAGAGCCCAAATCCAGTTATTGCGGGTGCTGATGGTTCCGCGCAGTTCCTGGGTGTAATTTCCCTGGTCGTTGAGCGAGCGAACAACTCGAATGTCGTTCACATAATTGGGATCTTTGCCGGTGAGCTCATTGATTTTCTCTGCGGAGAGCTGCGCGGTTGTAAAAGCGTCTTTACCGCTGGGTGACTGCCAAATTTTGTTGGCATCTCCCTTGCCGGTAAGAGAGCGATTCCAGTCTTCTCGCCCGCGACCAATCATGAGCCAACCGCCGCCGTCAGTTTCCTGGTCGCAGTAAAACTTGCCAGGTACTGATTTAGAGTTTGGCGGGGCAAGCCAGTAGGCGCCTGATGGTGAGTTGGGGTAGTTTTGCTTAATTTCCCAGCAGGAGGCGGCGGCGGTTTCTAAAGTTTTGCCATCGTGGACTGCTGGTTCTGCCTGAGCTGCCGAGGTGGCACCTGCTAGAAAGGTGACTCCAAGGACTGTTGCAGAGGCAACAGCTGTTATTTTTTGAAGCAGTGGAGAAGGGGACATAAGACCTCATGGGTGGTTTTCAGCGGTTCTAGACTCAAACACTGAGCTTGAAAGAATCGCAGTGTGTGGGTTTGGGAATCTATAAATTTGAATAAATTCATAGATGCATTAAGGATATGAACCAGCCCTGAGGGGAAAACAGAGTTACTAAGGGGTAATTTACGTCCGACTTTCTTAGGGTGAGCCGCTACTAAAAAGCGGTATCTTATAGTCACAAATGTGGGTAGCGTGCCCACTAGAAGCTCAGGACATCCCCCCTTATAGAACGTCTCTTAGGTGGCTGACATCTGGCAGCACCGGGGTGTTTTCGCTGAAGTCAGCATGTGAATACAGCCCGGTTTCTAGCCCCACAAACATCATTCCTGCATCAAGGGCGGCACGTTCGTCGAGCAGCGCGTCGCCAACATAGGTCAGGTCAGTTTTGCCGCATGCACGCATAATCTTGAGAATTTCGTTGAAGACGCGCGGATCCGGCTTGTGAAAATCAACCAGGTCAGAGCCCTGAACCATCGTCAGTCGATTGAGCGGATAACCCTCACGTTCAAGTTCGCCCAACGCCCATTCGGTGCGGGTGGAGGTCACCACGCCTACTGCCACGCCGTCGTCCAGCAGCGAAAACACCATCTCGCGTGCACCCTCAATCGGCTGTTTGGGAAAGAGATCCCGGCTGGCGGCGTTCGCCACCACCATCTCTTCAACCGACGCAGCATTTTGATAGTAAAACCCAATCATTTCAGTGAAAGGTTTACCCCAGTATTCACGCAGGACGTCGTCGGTCAGCTCCACGCCGAATGATTCGCGAGCCACGTGGCGGTGGTGGTTCCATTTGGCTTCGATGGTAAAAAAGAGAGTGTCGTCGAGGTCAAAAATGACGGCGCGATGAGAGTTTGCGCCGGAGACGACCAGAGACTTCTGTACTAAATCATCGAGCACAAGTTGCGCCACTGCAGAGAGTTTCTCCCTGTCGGACGCATCTACCCAGGCGATTTCTTCAATTTCTTCCGATGGCGCAGGCTCGCCGTCGAGTTCGGCGGTAAAACATGCCATCTCTACCTGCACGCCGGCAGCTTTGCCGTCTGCCTGCTGGGTAAACGTGCCCCAAGAGCGCACGGAATTGGCGTGTAGCCCAACGCTGAGTTCCTCGCGAATCTCGCGGTGGAGTGCCTCTTTTGCGGTTTCTCCGGCGCCGGGCTTGCCGCCGGGCAGAAAGAATTTCTCCTTGCCGAAGCTGCGCGCAACTAGAAGTTTGCCGTCGCGAATTGAAATGAGCGCTGACTTTGCGATGTTTCCAGAAGCCATAAATTTATCTCTCTGCAGAAGGTTTCGCCTTGAGTTTACTGGAAAGCCCCGTGCCCCGCTCAAGAATAAAAAACCGCCACCGCCGTCTTGTTTCCCCATGCAATGAAACAAGATAAGGCGATGGCGGCTCTCGGCTTCACCCTGCGAATCCCCTATATGTTGCGGGGTGGTGTGCTAGCCGATGCTCCTAATAGATGCTGTACACATCCTTAGGGGTTCCGTAAACGCCTATGTTGGTAATGGAGTGGGTCCATTTATAGCGGGAATCATTGAGGAAGCTGCTGTACTTCGCCACGTTCACGCGCTGGGAGGTGGGCCAGGGATCGATCCACTGAATTTCTTGTGTTGCCGCGTTGTACCCTTCGATGACCAGGAAGTGCCCCATACCGTTTGAGTTCCACTGAATGCGCACCTGAACGGGGCGTCCGGCGTCGATTTCCCGCTTAATTTCGGAGAAGGTTAGTGTGCCATAGCGGGTGGTACTGCCGTAAACGCCGACGTTGTACCAGCCGCGGCGGATGTCGTTGAGGTCGCCGGTAGTGTTGGCGCACGGTGCGTAGCGGTTGGGGTTGCCTTTGGCGAGGTTGCAGAATTCGTTTTGGCTTACATTTGCGCCAAAGTAGTTGGCTACTGCGGTGCTTGCACCCGCCCAGCACCAGAGGTTTTGGGCTTGGGCTTCAGGTTTGATGTTCAGGGACTTCAGGCTAGAGGTAGAGGCTGTTGCGGTTGGGGTAGGCGTGATGTCTGCCTGTGCAGGGGCGACGACGGTGCCGACGGAAAGGAAGCCTGCAAAGAGGGCGGCGGAGAGGACCCGCCAGATTCTGGTGGAAGTGTGCATTATTGCAATCCTTATGGGGGAGGAGAGTGTATGTGGTTGCGGTCGTAAATAACCTGTGAAATGAGAACACGAACATAAGACCGTGTTGGCTAACCCACTTCATTCATAGAATACATAATCCCTAGTCAAAAGGCAGTTATACGGGCTGAGTGTTCAAATTTTTCTTAAAATCCGAAAAATTTTTGCTGTCGAGAATAATGTGCTCGTCAAAAAAATGACCCCCTTGCGTTACCCGCGCCATTCAGTGCGGGTAAGGCAGGGGGGTCTTTTTCGATGCGCGGTCCGCGCCTCAAACCGAGGGCTTTAGCTGACTGCCACAGGCAGTACCAGTTCCATCATTTCGGTGAAAGCGGTTTCGCGCTGTTCGGGGGTGGTGTCTGAACCCTTGAAGATATGGTCGGACACGGTGAAGACGCCCAGCGCTTCCGCACCAGCGGCAGCGGCGGTGGCGTAGATGCCGGCGGTCTCCATCTCGACGGCGAGAACACCCATGTCCGCCCACTTTTTGTTGTCTTCAGAATTGTGGTGATAGAAGACATCCGAAGAAACCACGTTGCCCACATGCAGTTTAATGTTCTGTTTTTCGGCTTCTTTTGCCACGGCGTTCAAGAGCGACCACGATGCAGTGGGGGCGAAAGTGCCCGGTAGCTCGTACTGGCGCATGAAGTTCGAATCGGTGGAGGTTGCGGCAGCAATCACGATATCGAAAGTATCGAGGTTGGCGCTCAAGCCGCCACATGAACCAATGCGAATCAGGCGCTTTACACCAAAGACGTTGATGAGTTCCCATGCGTACAAGCTGGCAGAGGGAATACCCATGCCGGTACCCATGACCGATACCTGCTTGCCATTGAACTCGCCGGTGTAGCCGAGCATGTTGCGCACGCCGTTGAACTGCTGAACGTTCTTTAGATAGTTATCGGCAATGAATTTTGCGCGCAGGGGATCGCCGGGGAGCAACACGGTCTCTGCAATGGGAGCGTTGTCGGGCTTGATATGAGGGGTGTTTTTCACGTGAATTTTCCTTGCGAAGATTTAGAGGGAATTGCTGAGTGGACTATAGAGCCTGTAAAGCCATGTCTTAGATGAGTAGCTTGCCCAGTCCGGCGTCGTTAAATGCCTGGAGTGCGTTCTCGAAAGAGTCAGAGAAGTGTTCCCACGAGTCTGCGTGTGCAATAACCACGTGGGAAGGCTTCAAGATTTTTGCAGCCTCTACCGCGCCTGCGCCGTCCAAGGTGAGGGGAGCGCCGTCAAAGAAGGGGCTACGAGCCGCACCGGCAAAAATGACGGCGGTGTCAATATCAGAGATACGCTCAGCGATTTCTTCAACTACCTTCAAAGAGGCGTTATCGCCGGAAATGTAGATAGTCGGCTCGCCCTCGGCCGTCAGCAAGAAGCCGATGACCTGACCGATAATTTCCTCGGTGTCGTCGCCATCTGGGCCATGGAGAGCGGGCAACGCGGTGACGGTGACCTTTGTGCCCTGAGTGCTGGTGATTTCATACTCTTCCCAGGGTGAAAGGCCGTGGGCGTTTCCGCCTAGACGTTTTTCACCATCGCGGGTAGTGAGGGTGAGCGGAACCTGTGAGAGAAGTTCGCGCCCCTTGTTATCCAGGTTATCGGGGTGGTGATCGTGGGAAAGCAGGACGGCATCGAGGGGTAGAACGCTTTCTGCCTCTACCGGAGCCCCTGTGGTTTTGCGCAGGCTCGCTCCGCCGCCGAGATCGTAGGTGGTTTCAGGGTCGAAAGTGGGGTCGGTGAGCAAGTGCAAACCGGCATATTCAATCTCAACGGTCGGCCCGGAAATAACTTTAATGGTTGGCTGAGGCATAGTTTCCTTTCAAGAAAAGTTTTCTTTCCCAAGCCTATCGAACTACTTCGTTATCAAGCCCAACCGGGTGAAGGCATGTGCTAGACCGTGCTCATCGACGTCGTCGGTGACGAAATCTGCCGCCGCTTTTGCCTCCTCTCCTGCGTTGCCCATAGCAACTCCCACCCGAGCGAATTCGAACATAGGAATATCGTCTTTGGCATCTCCCAACGCGACGGTGTGCTCGGCGGAGATTCCTGCATGCTCAACCAGCACTTGCAGGGCGGCGGCGTTTTCCACGCCTTTTCCCGCACTGTACTGGCGGATGACCGGCTCACCGGCGGTCTCAAAATGCTCGCTGGCAAAGAGGCCGTTGTTGCTTTCGAGGAAGAATTCTAGCCCTCTTTCATGGAGCCAGTCCGCGATGGCGTGCGCTTCGGTCTCGGGTATGGGCTGGTGTAGGAGAACTTTTTCGTTCAGCTCGACATAGCTTCCGTTGCCGTCGATGAGACCATCTACCCCAAATTCCCAGAGTTCGGGGTAGATTTCGGCACGAGACCGCCCGGTGCATAAGACGACGACGTGCCCGGTTTTACGAGCCGCGCGCACGGCGTCCCCGGCGGAGGGCGGCACTTCGCCATTGTAATTTCACAAAGTTCCATCGATGTCGAGAAAAACTGCTGTGCGTTTCAGCGTGTTCCTTCCCCTGACGACGGTCTTGTTTTTACAGTACTCACACTTCAGAGCGGGGAGGGGAGGTCTAGTTTGTAGGTGGTGACGCGAGGTATAATTAGGTAAATAATATATAACCTAATTATTTAGTGAATGGAGCATCCCATGAGTAGCACCCCGATGAGCGAATCCCAGGTTGCCGCTGGCGTTTTTGAAGAATTGCCACTTGAACAGGAGGCAACTAAATCGCAGGTGGTTTTCAATAACGAAAAAATTCGCCAGGTTTCTTTCGCGATGGACACCAATCAGGTGCTCACAGAACATTCTGCCCCGCGCGCAGTTATCGTCAATATTCTGCAGGGCAAGATTGAATTTACGGTAGGCGGGACTGCGAATGTGGTGGTCCCTGGCGACGTCATTTATCTAGCCCCCAATGACCGTCATGCAGTAAAGGCGTTGGAACCTTCCCGTTTTTCGCTGACCCTGATCGACATGGCATAAAGCTATGTTAGGGGGTAAAAATTTTTGCCTCAGATTTTAAATAACACGTGCCCGGCACATTTTCACTAAGTGTGCCGGGCACCGGTTTAAATCTATTTTTGGTGGTAAGAAACCATGCTCAACTTAGCGATAATTGCCTTGTTGAATGCCTCAAAGAACTGAACGGTGATAGAGCGAGCCTCGGGGTCGATGCGCAATGCATCGGCGTTGAGGGTGCCGCCGGGGAGGATGAGCGCATCACGCAGCGAGGTAAGCTCAATCTGCTCTACGCCCTGGCTAGCGAGAATGAGCACTTTTTGTTATTGAGATCTGCCAGTGAGTGCTCCTTAAGCCTAGTGATACTAAGAAAACTTACTGTTTTAACTTTAGTGGGTAGGGGAAAAGACGCAAGCTCTTTTATTACGGCTCACTCAGCGCATAATAAGTATATGAATTTCACTCTTCGCATTCCTGGTCCCCACGACGGCGCCGGGTTCGAGCGTGCCCGTCAGCTGAGCTGGCGAGCCGCCTACGAAGGCATCTTTGAAGAAAAGCTCTTTCGTGAGCGAGAAGAAAAGTTTGATGCCCGCGCCGAGTCATTTAGCGAATGGTTTGCCGGGCTCGATTCCAACGGCTGCGATGTTGAAGCGGGAACCGGCGCCCGCCGTTGCGCCCGCATTGCTGTCGATGAAAAGGGTGAGATTCTAGGAACTGTCAGCACGCGGCAAGCCCCCGGTGAAACTCTTGACTTGCAGTCCCTCTATATTGTTCCCCAAGCGTTCGGCACCGGAATGGGGGAAGCTCTCATGCGCGCCGTCCTGCCAGAGGGTGAACGGGTCACGGTGGAGGTGCTCGCTACCAATGGGCGCGCCGTTGCTTTCTACCGTAAACACGGTTTCAGAGACACCGGCAAAACCTCAACCTTTGCAGGATACAAAACGCTGGTTTTGCAGCGGGGCTAGCAGGCAAACAGACCTGACCCACCCCAAACATACGGGAACGTTCCGAAAAATACTGCAAAGTACCTAAGACTGAAATCACAGGTGCCTCAAGGGCATCAAAAGAAGACTCCGTGAAAAACTAGATAAGCATTTTTCTCTAACTTCTCCCATGCGGGTTCTAGCAGGTGTATATTAAATCGGTGATATTTTTGCCGGTCGCCAGACCTCAACATTTTCCGCTTGAGGGCTAAAGATATGTCCTTCAAAAAGGTAAATCCGCAACGAAGCGTTCTAATAGGCTTTGTCAGTGCCATCTTTGTTGGCACTTCACTGCTCTTTCTGCCTGCTGCTCACCAGGATCCTGCTAACAACAAGGTAGTAGATGATTTATTTACCGCCGTCTCAGCCACCTGCGTTACAGGACTCACTACCGTAGATACTGCTACGCATTGGACTTTTCTGGGTCAAATTATCATCCTGGCTCTGATTCAAATGGGTGGTTTAGGATTTATGACTCTCTCTACCGCCATCGGAGCTTTTGTCCTTCGAAAAATTTCGCTGAACAACAGACTCAAAGCCTCGGCTGAAGTTCGTGGACAAGGCCTCTTCGATCTTAGACGCATGGTTCTCGCCGTTATCCGCATCGCTCTGCTCATCGAATTTATAGGATTTTTATTTCTTTTCTCACGATTTTTCTTCGGTTACAAACTTAGTTTTACTGAATCGCTATGGAAGGGAATCTTCCATTCTGTTTCAGCCTTCAATAACGCCGGTTTTGCCCTTTATTCAGATAACCTCATAAGTTTTTACCATGACCCATGGGTTCTCCTACCTCTATCTTTTCTTACGGTTTTAGGAGGCCTGGGTTTCCCTGTATTTATGCAACTGAGAAAAGCGGGAGCACATATCCGGCTGTGGAATATGGGTACCAAACTTGTTCTTCTGGGAACTCCTATTCTCTTATTTTTGGGAACAGCGGTAATTGCAGTTTTAGAGTGGAATAATCCTGGTTCCTTAGGGACGATGAATAGCGCTGAAAAGATTCTCAACAGCTTTGCCCAATCTGCTTTTACGCGTACCTCGGGATTCAATAACCTAGATATTTCCACCTTCCACCCCTCAACTCTTCTGTTTATGGATGTTTTGATGTTTATCGGTGGTGGCCCAGCAGGTACTGCCGGCGGTATAAAAATTACTACTTTTGGTGTGCTTCTGTTTGTAGCTATTACTGAGATACGGGGTGAAGGCGCAGTTAATATTCTGGGCAAGCGTCTGGCGCGTTCTGTACACCGCGAAGCAATCACCGTGGTTCTCCTCAGTACCGCACTCATATTTGTTGCCGTTTTCGCTCTGCAACTTCTTACAGCATTCACCACCGATCAGATACTTTTCGAAGTCGTTTCTGGCTTCGCCACCGTAGGGCTAACCACGGGTATCACCTTCGAAATGCCCCTAGTAGGAAAAATCATTCTTATCATTTTGATGATTTGCGGACGCATCGGGCCCGTTACCGCTGCGGCTGCACTTGTCTATCGACGTCGTCCAGCTCTGTACGAGTTGCCCAAAGAAAGGCCTCTCATTGGTTAGAAAGAAAAAGCTGTCGTTATTTGATTCAGATAATGTCTCTGAAGGTAGCTCAGTAGCGGTTATTGGCCTAGGACGTTTTGGGCAATCGGTTGCTCTGGAGCTGATGGCGAATGGTTCTGAGGTTTTAGGGATTGATGACCGTGAGGAAATCGTGCAATCTCTTAACAACAAGCTGACACATGTAGTTCGGGCGAATGCGACGCATCCTGATGTTTTGGATCAGCTTGGGATCACTGATTTCGATCGTGTGGTTGTTGCGATAGGTACTCACCTCGAATCCAGTATTTTGGTGACCTCATATCTGCTGAGAGCCGGAGTAGAAAATATTTGGGCTAAAGCAGTATCTGACCAGCACGGGGTCATTTTGCAACAGCTGGGTGTCCGAAATGTGGTCTTTCCGGAAAAAGATATGGGAAAGCGGGTGGCTCATCTTTTGCAGGGAGATCTGAAAGAGTTTATTCAGATTGACACTAATTATGCTCTGGCTATGGCTTCTGCGACTGAAAAACTTTCGGGCGTAAACCTGAATCCGCATGAACTTTATAAGAAATATGGGGTAGCTATTAATTCTTATCGTGATTCCTCAGGTCAGTGGAATCATGATCTAGAAAACCTCCACCTTACCCCGGGGAACGTAGTGATTCTCGGGGGAGACCCTCAATCCATTGAAAGGTTCGCCAGTAAGTTCCTCTGATCCTCGTGAGAAGAAAGTCTTAAGTTTCACTCTCTTTTGAAGTCATTGAAAGCCGAACTTCCCGAGAATATAGCAAACAAGAATATATCTCGGGAAGTTCGGCTACTTTTCAAAGTCAGTTACTCTCGCTGGAGAATTCGGTAGCTACTGGCAACCGCAGCCGCCACATCCACATCCGCCGGACGACGATGCCGCGTCGTCCTTGGTCGTTACAGCAGAGGTGCCGGGCGTAGGGAGGCCATCGCCAAAATCGCCAGACATCAGATTGCGTCGAGCGCCAATTTCGGGGCCACCCGCAGGTTTCTCCGTTACGCCTGCCAGGGTTGCGGCGAATCCTGCCGGTTCCATGGACGGCGCGGTGGGTGGCATCTCAGCGCCACCGGTTCCGCACGCTGCAGCTGCCGCCGAAATCTTCTTAGGTTTGACACTACGCGCTTTGGAGAAGCGCTTCATCTGCTCTTCGTCGGGGTAGTTGTAAGAAACTTTCACTTCACCATCTGCCAGCAAAATTGGCAGCACGTCCCTCCCAGAAATCTCAATCTGATCGGCAACCGGCACGCAGTCTTCGAACGCTGAGGGGTAAGAGTTAGTGGAGTAAACAGCTATGTCAAACCCTGAAGCTAAGAGATGTTGCGCGGTTGCAAGAAACTGGGTGCGCTCAGAATCGTCTGGGTCATTTTCATTCTCGCCGGGGCCTGGAATAAAGATTTCCAGCTCTGCCCACTCGGTGTTTTCGGGTTCTTTGGCTTTCACGATTACTCCTAGTTTTGCATCTTCTGCATTAGGGTCGGGCGTAACCCAGCAGTATGGCAGCGGTTCCCGCCTGGGGGCAGTCTCGTAGGTTTAACGCTGAACTCTCGTCCAATATTTCCACCCCTACAGAAACCGCCGTGAGCAACTTAGCCCAGAAAGAATCTACGCAAGCCCTTCATAAAGTTATTTTCAGGCTCATTTTCAGTGGTAGGCGCCGCGTCTCGATGGGGTTGCTGAGATGTTTCCTGGCGAGCTTCGGGCTCAACCGGGGCGAACGGGTCATTTTCTTCGGGCTGAGGCGCATCCGCCGAGGGGTCTTTCTGTCCATCTAGCTCTGCGTCGATGTAAGAGAAAATCGGTGATTTTTCTTCGTCTTGTCGCCCTAGAAGCGTGTTGATTTGGGAGCGGTAAGAGGACTCTTCCGAATGCTCTTCGTGAGGACTCGCGGCGGGCTGGTCGGGGGTGAAACCCTCGTTTTCATCGGCAGGGTTTTCATCGCCTCGGTTTTCAGTCGCTGTGGCGCCGATCTGTTCCGTGCCATTCGCGGTCTCTTGCTCTAGTGATTTATCAGTCGCCTGTTCCACTTCCTGAACCAGACCATGGTCGTGGTGAGCTGGCGACTCTTGGTTGAAAACCTCCGGCGCTGAGGCATTCTCTAACACTGGCGCTGCTTCTGCGCTGGGCTCAAGAACCGAAGAAACGCTCTCCCAGCGAGGGCCTGTTTCTTCTTCCGCCGACTGGTTCTGTGCAACTCGCTCGGTAGCGCCCTGAATCCAATCGCCCGTCACAAACTGCGAGAGTGACCGTGCGACTATGTAGGGCGGCTCGGCGGTCATGGCTGAACGCGCAATAATCTGCCCGATGGCACCGGACGCGCCAGGAGCAAGATCAGCTGCGTAGAGAGTTTGCGCATCGTGGGCTAGCTCCACCCAGTACTTGTGGGCAAGCTTAGGTTGCACGACGTCGTTTGGGGTAGGCGCGGGAAGGCGCACGGCGGCATCAGCGAATAGCTCCCTGCCGAAATCCGCGGCGATATCTGATGAAAAAATGTCGCCGTGTGGACCTTCTGCCACCTTGCCTTCGCGCACAGTGGAGCGGAAGAAGCGGATTTCAGGCAGGGTTTTGCCGTCCAGGCGAGTGACGGCGTCGTCAATATCGCGCACGCGGTAGCCTGTGGAATGTCCGTGGCTGAGCAGGGTCTTGCGGAGAGTCATGCCGTCATTGTGGGCGTAAGGGACTGCTGAGAGATCTCCCGGGTTGCCTGGTTCCTGGATAAATGGTTCGGTGTTTTCGGGGGCGGCGTCCTCGGTTGCATGCTCTTCCGATGTCGGTTCCACCTCCATGGTCTCTAGGCGGATGTCGCAGTCGGCAGGGAGTACCTTTGTCGCAATCAATTCATTGACTGCCACCATAAAATCTTGAACCAGTGCGGGGTCTGTAATATAAGCGCCGTCCGGGTGGGTCAGCGCTAAGTCACCCAACTCTCCTGAAGTGATTAGCGCATGAGCCTTGGCGGGGTTGCCGGAGGCGCGCGAATAGGCTTCTAGGATGTCGGTTAGTGTTTGTAGATTGGGTGTAAGGGAGCTCTCTAAACTCATACGTCCCATAATCTCATAAAGCAATCTACTTTGTGGGAGCAGATGGAGCGCTTATGGGGTGACAAAATGGGAGAATCGCGGTGGAATGCGTTCCACCTGCGAGTACTTACTCTTTATGATGTAGACAACACTATTTTCGCCAAGTAACAAATGTTTCATCAGTGAGATGAAAGCAGGGGTGGCATGAAGAGCGACTCTCTGCGAGCCCTATGTTTCACGTGAAACATAAACCGCCCTTCGTTGTTTTCTTGCTTTAAACCATTGAGCTGATTGTTAAGGAGTCCCAATGCCTGAAATTACTTACCGCCTGCCCCAGGAAATCAAACTCACCAGCAACTACCCTCAGGGGCCGGAATCTGCCAAGCTCGCCGAGCGTCGTGTGGCAGCAGTGCCCGCTGGTGTGGCATCTACTGCCCCCTTTTATGCAGTAGATGCCGACGGTGGAGTCATCGTAGACGCCGACGGCAACTCGGTAGTTGACCTGGGTTCGGGCATTGCGGTCACCACCGTGGGCGCGTCTGCCCCTAAAGTTGTTGAAGCGGTACAAGAAGCCGCCTCGCATTTTACCCACACCTGCTTCATGGTGACCCCCTACGAGGGTTATGTGGCAGTGGCTGAAAAGCTCAACGAGCTAACTCCTGGCGACTTCGAAAAGCGTTCGGTGCTCTTCAATTCCGGTGCGGAGGCAGTTGAAAACGCTGTCAAGATTGCGCGTTCGGCAACCGGGCGTAACGCAATCGTCGTCTTCGATCACGCTTACCACGGCCGCACCAACCTCACCATGGCGCTCACCGCAAAAGCTGCGCCCTACAAACAGGGCTTTGGGCCTTTTGCCTCCGAGGTCTACCGTGTGCCTATGAGCTACCCTTTCCGCGACGGCAATCGCGGCGGTAAAGAGGCGGCAGCAGAAGTAATTTCGCAGATCGAAAAGCAGATTGGCGCTGACTACATCGCCGCTGTCCTGATTGAACCTATCCAGGGCGAGGGCGGCTTCATCGTTCCTGCGGATGGCTTCTTGCCCGAGCTGGTCAACTGGTGCCGCGAACACGGTGTCGTATTTATTGCCGACGAAGTTCAGGCAGGTTTCTGCCGCACCGGCAAGTGGTTTGCATCGGAGCACGAGGGTATTGAGCCCGACCTCATTACTACCGCCAAGGGTATCGCTGGCGGTATGCCACTTTCGGCAGTTACCGGACGCGCGGAACTCTTCGACAAGGTGCAGGCTGGCGGTTTGGGTGGCACCTATGGCGGTAACCCCGTGGCTTGCGCGGCGTCCTTGGCAGCTATTGAAACCATGGAAGAGTGGAAGCTCAACGACCGTGCCACCCGTATTGAAGAAATCGTGCGCGAGAAGCTGGAACCGCTCGTCGATGAGCTCGATTACGTGGGTGAGCTACGTGGTCGCGGTGCCATGATGGCTCTTGAGTTCGTCAGCGATTCCACCTCAAAGAATCCGCACCCCACTGCGGCAAAAGATATCGCAGCCTACTGCCTGGAGCGCGGCGTGCTGATTCTGACTACCGGCACCTACGGCAACGTCGTTCGCCTGCTGCCCCCTCTGACTATTTCAAAGGAGCTCTTGGGCGAGGCGCTGGATATCTTCGTTGCTGGAATCCGCTCGGTAGGTCAGTAACTTTCCTGCAAACAATCTTTCTGTAGGCGCTGAGGTATCTTTCGGCGTTAAAAACTTCTGTGTCACTCAATCCGTGAAAGTGCATTCAAATGAACGCACTTTCACGGATTGAGTGACACAGGGCTTTAAAAAATGCCGCAGAAGCAAGCGTTCCTGCGGCATTCTTTAGCTTTTCTTAGCTTTGTTTAGTTTCGAGGTCGGTGGGGACGAGCGGTGAGTCCGCGTGGCAGACGGGGCACGCCGACTGGGCGGGTGCCTTGCCTTCGGGGTGTTCCTGCTCGAAGACGCCGTCGGTTGAGCACTGGTATTTATAGGGATGCATATTGGCTCCTTTGATGTTGATACAAGCAACTCAACCGTATTTCACAGGCCCGGGTCAAATTGCGTTTTGCCTAGTGACCTATTCATAAGGCGTTTTCGAAAGCACACCATTTGCCCATGACGCACGGTTCTTAGCTGGGCTCAAACTAAAAATGTGGGCAACTCCCTGGCTGAACATTCTTCTGATGCTCGGCATCGCCTTTGTTTTTGTGGTCATGATGTTCTCGGCAGACGGTCGTACACAGGTCTATACCTCGCTGATCGCAACCGTTGTGTTGGTTATTCTCTGGCCCCTAGCGAAAAAGAACGTGGAGAAAGTACAGGCACGACGCCGGGCGTCGTCCTAAACTCGCTTCGTTGGCTGCCTAAAACACCGCCGTCCTGAACCACAGCTCAGGACGGCGGCGCTATATCAGCTCGTCTACATCTGAAACATGATCCGCACGAGAATAAACATCACCGCATGAAAAGTAAGCCAAATAACCGAGATAACAATCGCCACGATTGCCTCCCACTTTGTTTCACCGGCGCGAAAAAGCGCGATGATCCCCAGCACGAACGTCGCCAACATGAGCACCGTGTTCAAGAGACGAATTACGGGGAATAAAGCAAAAGATATGGCAACTCCCACGAGTACGAGAGCTACAATCCCCGGTACATTTCTGCGAGATGCAGGACGCGCGGGCGCCCACTGTGCAGACGCATCAGTGCCGTAGGGGTAGGGCTGAAAAGTTTCTGGTGCAGAGGCCTGCAGATGGTGAAGGTTTACCTGCTGAGTAAGCTGTTGCGGTGTGTAATTTTCTTCTGTCATACGGCAAGGCTAAAGACTCGCTCAACCGCTGTCTTCTAAAATTTTTTTATGACAGTAAAAAGCTGTGGATAACCCCTTTTCTCATCATCGAGAAGGAGGTTATCCACAGCTTTTGTATTTCCACTTGCGTTATCTGGCACCAGTCATTAGAGAACTTTGTGCACCAACGTGGACGGTTTACTCCTGGATGAAAGTAACTTCTTCACGGTCGAAATCGAGTGAAACATCGAAGGATGCGTCCTTGTGATCCACCATCGCGTAGCCAACCTCAAAAGAAAGAGACTTTCCGGGTTGAATCTTGGTGGTGGGAATATTGGAAAGGTTAGAATCAAAAATTCGTTCCGCTTCTTTCCCACCTGAATTACCTGTCATCATGAAGAGCGACGGATCAACTGCTTCATCAGAGTCATTCTTGATGGTTACGGTGTACTTTTGAAAATCTTTGAGAGTTTTATCGTCGTTTCCAGCCGCATATTCAGTGGGCTTAAAAGCTTCAGGCTGTGAAATAGTTACTGACACGCCGTCGTTCCACGTGTAGGTATCGCCAATTTTTCCTGTATCGGATCCTTGTTCACCTGAGGAATCTGTTGCCGAAGCGGAAGAAGGAGACGCTGATGAGGAGCTGTATTCCCCGTCAGTCGACTCTGCCAACGCCGTAAAAGCCACAACGAACACAATAATCATCGAGAGAATGGTGCCGAGTACCGAAATAACGATTGCGGTGATACCGGCCCACTTCGACTTATTCTTCTGGACAAGGGCGATGATGCCCATCACGAAACCCGCGAAGAGGAGAATCCAACCTAAAATGGCAACGACCGGGATGCAACCGAGAATCAGACCAAGAACTGAGGAGCCTAATGCAATTAAACCGAGCATATTGTTAGCTCGCTTGCCACCGTTGGGGCCGTAAGGTGCGCCGTTGTTATAAGGATTCTGGTTGAAACCGTTACCGCTGTTACCGTAACCGCCGTTGCCGTAGTTACCGTTGTTGGCACCCCCAGCAGCGGAATAGGCTGGGTAGCCGTTCGCGGAAGAACCCGCTGCCGCTCCTGCATAAGGGGACTGCTGGCCGTAGTTACCAT
Organism: Rothia amarae; assembly: GCF_042677725.1. NCBI lineage: Bacteria > Bacillati > Actinomycetota > Actinomycetes > Micrococcales > Micrococcaceae > Rothia > Rothia amarae. The sequence continues at coordinate 154,628 of NZ_JBHUCN010000008.1, read as the reverse complement.
TCTGAGCATTCTGCATGGACTGACCGCTGGGTGCAGACTGCGCGTGAGGGTTGTAAGGGTTCTGCTGGTCGTAGTTGTTTTGACCCTGAGAACCTTGAGGGGCATAGGTTGAAGGGGCAGCGGAAGAAGAACTTACACTGCCGTGCGACGGCGTCTCAGAAGTACGGGGAGAAGCTGAGCTCTCCGTTGATTCAGAGAAAGCGTCGGGGGCGCGAAGAGTATCATCCTGCGAGTTTAGAGGACGTGTGTAATCCTCTGAAGAATCACGCGGATCTTCTGGAATATTGTTTTGCTGAGTCACAAAACCTAGATTACCGAAACTTGTCTATTTTAGGGTGTCGTGTTCTTTATATGACATCGCATGATTGCGCTATATCAATCTGCCACTCGCTTCAGCCGCAGGGGCAAAGAGACGGGTCTAGCTTCCCCCAAGACGCACCAAAAGCGCCCCCGCACCTCTATCAGATGAGGTTACGGGGTGCTCTTCAAAAATCTAAAGAATGGTGTTTTCTTCGGCTGCTTTCATGGCAGAGCGAACACTAAATCCGCTAACCAGAGCTACAATGACGAGCCCAGCACCTAGAATCAGTAGGTTCTTCGAAGAAAGGAACATGCTGGGCTGATTCTCGGTAGTAGGACGCGCGGCGTCATCGGCGTTGATGACGGCAAGCGGCGCTTGGCGCACTACTGCGGATTCGTGAGAAGTAGTCTCTACAGAGGTTTCAGCACTGATGGAATATGAAGTTGTGGGAAGTTCTTGTGCCTGCGCGGGGAGAGCCGACATTCCTGTAGCCAGTGCGATACCGGCAAGAGTTGCGAATAAGCGACGCATCGAAATTTCCTTTCGTAAGCGGCGCGAGTGGAGTGAGACAAGCTTCAAGGCGGTTCCATGTTGCCTGTATCACCGAAAAATATTCTACGGCTAGCGTGAGCCCAATCGCTAATTGATAGCGGGTTTTAGAAGAAGTGGGGCTACTGTCCCCTATTTCACTAGCGTTTACTTACTGAACGGTAACCCTAGGGATATGTTCAACAAGCAAAAGCCAAACGAGCGTAGCAGTAAGGTGAACTGGCTGGGGCTGGCATGAATTGCCTTACTGAGCGCTAGCGAAGCAGGCGAGAAGGTTAGTTCACCGTTGCTACGCTCGTTTGGTTTCTCTTGGACAGTCGTCTCTTCTAGCTGTTGCCCTTTCCCCGGCCCGCTTTGAGGACAGTGCCGCCTATCAGAAGCAACAGAATTCCTGCACCCACTAGCAGAACCAGATTGCGGCCGGTGTGCGCCAGGTAATCAGCAGAAGACGCCGTTGTATTTTCGCTCGCTTCGGCACCTTGACTTGCTTCTGCGCCGTCGCGCGAGTTCTTAACATCAGAATTAGAGCCAGTAGTTATGTCTACAGGCTGAGTGCTTGCCTGGCTCGCTGGTGCAGCGGGCTCAGCCAAAGGCGAGCCTGCTGGAGACGCAACGGCACTCGCAGGTGCGGTGGGCTCTGCCGAAGGTTGAGGTTGCTCGGAAGGCGCAGCCGAAGGTTCTTCGCTGGGTGCAGAGCTGGGGGTCTCAGAAGGAACCACTGCGGAAGCCGCTGAAACACTCCAGTTTTCGGTGAAGAAATCTGCGGGATCAATAATCTTGTTTTCCGTTGCCCACTGAATCATCAGGTCGCGAACAGCTTTTTGCTCGTTGTAGACAATTTCTGCATCGGTTACATGGGGGTAGCCTGACCCACCAGACCAGCGGTAGTTGTTGAGAGCAAGAATGACTTCCTGATCGTCCGCTAGAGCCGAACCATCTGCCAAGGTGAGGTTCTCTACGCGCTGCCCCACAGGCTTGGAGATATTGAGGTGGTAGTTCACGCCGGAGAGCACATCGTAGGAGTAGTCAGGGATTCCGCGGGTGTCACCGGGATACATGGCGTTGGTGACATCCGCCCAGTTGCTAATCTCTGCACCGGGCTCCTGCTGCTTGTAGTAGCGGGCGGACCATTCGAGGTAATCCCGCAGCTGGGCGCCGGTGAGTTTGACGCCCATGAGGGTGTTGTCAAAGACATAAAGCCCAGCCATATCTGCAATGGTGACATCGCCCTTTTCAAACAGCGCAGTGCGAGAGAACGGCGAAACTTCAGAAATTACAGGCAGGTTTTCGTTCTTCGTACCGGCGACGGCGCGGGTAACTTCTTCGGTCTGCACGTGGTTGATGAAGTCAAGAATCGCGGTATCTTTCCACGCAGATTCTGCGCCGGACATCGGCTCGGTTGCCTGGGCAACTACGGTCTGAACCCACTTTTTGGTGTCCGAATGGTAGGGCTCAATAGCTGCCAGAATGGCGGGGTCACTAGAATAATCTGCGGCGTTGAGGGTCTTTACCCTGGGTTGCTCTTCCTCTGACCACTCAACCTCGACCTTTCCGGTAGCATCGTCAATGGTTAACGGAACCGTAATTTCTGAAGCGAAACGAGCCCAGTACCCGGGTTGAGAGAAGAGAACCTTCTTGCCCTCTTTGTTTACAAAATATTCTTGGGCTTTATCGGTGACATGCGAGTGCCCGCCAATCACCACGTCCACGTCGGTGCTTTGTTCCGCTACCGAACGAGCCACGTTTTCTGCTTTTGCCGTAGAGTCGTAGGCTACGCCCTCGGGGTCAAGACCGGTATGGGCTAGAACAATGACGACGTCGGCTCCTTCAGCTTTCGCCGTCTTGGCATAGCGAGAAGCAGTTTGGGCAGCGTCCTCAAAAATTAATTTGCCTTCAACATTTGCCTTATCCCAGGTTTCGACACCGGGGGTCACGACACCGACCACAGCAACCTTGACGGTTTTATCGCCGACCTTTTTATCAATCATGGTGTAGGGCGTTAGCGCTGGTTTGCCGGACTGGACATCAATCACGTTCGCACCGAGAAGCGGCATGTTGAGGTTGCCCTGATACTGTTTCAGCGCATCAAGACCGTAGTTAAATTCGTGGTTTCCTACCACACCGGCCTCATAGTTGAGCTGGTTAAAGACTGTTGCCATGGGGTCTACCGTGTCAGCGCCACGGTTCTGCTGGTAGTAGCTAGCAAGGCTCGAACCCTGGTTGGCGTCGCCGTTATCTACGGTTAGTACAGAGTCGCCACCCTCATTCTGCACTTGCTTGATGGCAGTTGCTAAATGCTCCATCCCCAGAGCTTTAGAGGGGTCTTTAGCGCCGTAGTTTTGACCGGTGAAATAGTCGTAGTCAGCCACATGGGAGTGGATATCGGTGGTAGCTAGAACGGTCAGATCACCTAGATCTGTCTCTGCCGCCATTGCTGGGGAGGCGATAATGACAGCACTGGTGGCTAGTAAAAGCCCGGTTCCTGAAGCGATGATGCGTCGCATCGAAAATTCCTTTCGTCAGCGGCGCGAGTGATGTGTGCGATGTCTTCATTGTAGGTAAATCAGGAAACCTTAGAGCCTCAGGGCGGGGAAATGAAGCTAAATGACACGAGAAGTTTAGGTAACGAGCAGCTCACTAGAGAGGGCGGATTTCTACTACGTCGTATGATTTTGCGGGTTTACCTTCTTTGCCGCAGGAGGCAGGTACCGCGGCTGTTTTTCCCAGCTTGACGACGACGTCCCAGGCGCGAGTCTCGGCTCCCCGGGCGGATCCCCATTTCACGTGCACTGAAGATATAGCTGAATCGGAATATTTTTGAGGGGCATCTTCAAAAGTTAGTTCTTCAATTCCCGGCTCAATCTGCTCGGTGAGTAGCAACTCTCGCACCGCCACCTCGGCTACCTGATGAGCTGCTGGCAAGCTCGAACGTCCGCGCAAATTATCCACCAGCGGCACTCCGGTTTCCTCAAGACAACTAGTAGCAGCCAACATGCTTTCTGCTGAGATTCGCCCGTAGGTGTAACCGGATGGCAAAAGCATCGCCGTCGGGGCAAGCCTATGACCGCTCAAATGCGAACACTCCCATACGGTGCCGCCGGGTCTCATCTGATCGAGAAAGCGGGCAATGGGGCGACCTCGCAAGGCGCAGCACTGGTCTCTTTTGGCATGGGCACACACCAGGGTGAGAACCGTTCCGGGGAGCCGCTCTGCAAAGGGAATCTGAGAGGGGTCGTTCAACGACAATTCGAGTAAGTCTGCAGGTCCTTTCACACAGAAAGTGAATAGTTGATCTTGACCGTGAATCCGACGGGCGAGAAAAACCCTTCGCACGCCGTCCTGAACCACCTGCCCCAATCTGCCCGGTTTACGGATGAGAAGCAGGCGGTATCCACCCTCATCAGCAAGTTTTTTCTCCAGTGCCTGAGCTACAGTGCTATCAAAGGCAACGCCGTCGAAAATATCCCTTCCCCAGGCGCCGGGCTGTTCCAGAGCAATCCAGCCGGGTTCATGCGCTGCTGTTCCCGCTAAGTTTCCCTCGGTAAAAGTGGAGCAGGAATTCTGGGGAACGCCAGGAAAGCGAATAGCGGAGAGAACCTTCTCTGTCGTTACATTTGACGCTACAGATGTTCGCGATACTGGACTATTGTGCGTACCGCTTTTGCCCTCTGATAAGTAAGTGCTCATAGGAATAGCATAGAGGTGAAAGAACATTCAAACATCCCTTGTACAAAGGAGTAGGCATGATCGACGGCGCGCTTTCTAACCTTCCTCTTTGTAGGTCGCCCCGATAACAAAGCGGTTCGTGAAGCTGGTCTGGTGACCTTTGCGGTCAATATTTTCATGCTTCTTCTGGCGCTGGCTTCGGTAATTATTACTGTTCCCAAGTCTTCTCCCGAGGAGCTTGCAGCAGCAAAGGCGCCTAACAAGTAGGACTTTTCGGTAGCCTAAATACATGACCGAACAACCTACCTCAACAGATCAGAGCGCAACCCCAACGCATCAAGCGTTGCCACCGCAACCTAAAGTACGCGTGGACGTATGGCTCTGGTCTGTTCGTGTCTTCAAAACTCGCTCTTTAGCTAATGACGAGGTCAAGGCAGGTCACGTTCGCGTCAACGACGCCCATATTAAGCCGTCGTTCAAAATCGGCAGCGGCGACGTCGTCCGGGTGCGTTACCCCGGGTACGAGCGGGTCTTTAGGGTAGTCAAAACCCTCACCAAACGCGTGGGCGCGCCGGTGGCGGTCACCTGTTATGAAGATCTTTCTGAGCCCAAGCCTGCCTACCTCACCACTGGCGCTGTGCCGCGGCGCGAACGAGGAGCGGGGCGTCCCACCAAGAAAGAACGCCGTGCCTTGGATAAACTTCGCGGCTTCAATGAGTAATGTGAGCTCCGCAACTGTATTCTGTTTTCATGACAGACTTTATTATCCGAGGAATCAACGTAGATTCCGATGAAGAAATGCGCCAGCTCAACGAATTAGACGAGGCATGTGCGCAGGACATTTATGGGGCGTCCCAGAAGTCTACCGTTGATGAACGACGCGCGGCGCTCGCCCCCAGCGCTTACCAGGAAACCGAACGTTTTGTAGCGGCTGTTTCTGAAGGAGATACCGAGCGCGTTGTAGGTATCGCTATCTGCGGAATGCCCTTGTATGAGAACAAAAAGACGGCGTTTATTGGTCTAGCAGTTCACCCGGAATACCGTGGACGGGGGATAGGTTCGGCTTTGGCGGAGCGGTTGAAAGAAACTGCCCAGTCTGCCGGTCGAACCACCTTGGATTCGTGGGGTGAGATTCCTGCTGATGCCAACGCCGATGATTCAACGCTTCCTGTGAACCTTATTGCCCGCCGTCTAGGGATGGAAAAGAAAAACGTGGCGGCACAGAAGACCTTAGACCTTCCCCTCCCCGAAGGGAAACTTGCGCAATTCGAAGCGCAGGTTGCCGAAAAAATTGGCGACTATCGCCTGGAAACATGGACCGACGGCATTCCCGAAAATCAGCTAGAGAACTACGGGATTTTATTGCGTCAGCTAGAGCTCGACGAACCCACTGGTGACCATAGAAATGAAGCGCCTGAGTTTTCTGCCGATCGTGTGCGTGAAATTCGCGAGAAGCAAAAAGCAATGGGCTTCCGGGACGTCATTACGGTGGCATTCTCGCCAGAGAATGAAATTGCTGGCCAGAGTGAAATTATTTATAACACCAATGAGGGAACTTCTATCGGTTTCCAAGCAAACACTTTGGTGATGCCTGACCATCGCGGGCATGCTCTAGGGCTGGCTATGAAGGTGGCTAATCATCGCAAACTAGAAGCAGTAGCACCTCACATCAAGGTGGTGGTGACGGGCAATTCATCGCTGAACACTCAAATGAACGCCATCAACGAGCAGTTTGGATATAAGGTCGCCTGCCAGGAAATTGCTTTTCAAAGTTAGGAGAGTATGTGGCGGAAAACCAGAATCACGGACCAAATCCTTGGGAAGCCAACGACCCCAACAATACGAGTTTCTATCCGGAGCCACCGCCGGCGTCGTCCTACGTTCGTCAGCTTCACAAGCTGGCGGTTGGCATGCTAGTGGCGAATGTAGGGTCATCTATCTATTTTTTCGTCACGGTAGGTAGGGACCAGGAGGATTTTAGCCTTATGGCGTTGCTGTTTCTATGCCTTTATCCGTTTATGGCGATACGGCGCGGTATGAATCCTCGGAAAGTTCGGCTCAGGGAGTTACCTACGACTGAACGCGGCTGGTGGCGTCGCTATGAGATTGTGCGGCGCTCAGAATACGTGCTGGCAATTTGGTGGTCACTGCTCAACTGCGCGTTTTTATTCCTGAGCACCGTGCTGGGCTGGCAGCCGCGAGGGATATTTTTCTTCGCGGTCACGGGTCTGACGGCGTACCTCATCCAGTGGCAGTACAAGCGGCAACTGGAGAAAAATACCGCACACCTGGAGTAGTTGCGGGTGCGCGGGTCACTAAATCTGTGAAAGTGCATGTATTTGAGTGCACTTTTACAGATTTGCTGAGCATCTTCAGGAGAAAAGCGATGTGGCTAGCAGGAATCCCTCAACCGGCGTAGAGTAGTAAGCGTACTGTTTATGTTATTTGTTTATGTTATTTTTGGAGGAAATAATGGCTGATTTCACCAAAGAGCAAGTTGTAAAAATCATGCGTGAGGAACGACTGGTGATGATGGCCTCGCTCTCTGAATCAGGCAAAATCCAGACCCATCCGATGACCCCGCAGGAAATTACCGACGACGCCGATGCATGGTTCTTTATTGGATTGAACTCTGATCAGGCGCGGCAAATCAAGGCGAATCGCGAGGTTAATCTTGCGTTCGCAGAAACCGGTTCCTGGCTATCAGTTTCAGGCACCATCGAATTTGTAGAGGATCGCGCACAGGCTGAAAAGCTCTGGAATAAGGGTATGGAAGCTTACTTTGAAGGTGTAAATGATCCTAATCTGGGTTTGATTCGTTTCAATAGCGAATCCGCGCAGTTCTGGGGCACCCCGGGCGGCAAGGTTATGGCGCTGGCTGAGATTGTGAAGAACCGTTTGACCGGTGCTGATCATAACGGCACTAGTGACACTGTAGAGCTTTAAAACATAAAGGTCTTTTGTAAGAGCCTGACTATAACTGGGACGAGACCCTCTTCAAGAATTTCGCGAGTATTTTTGATTTCAGCGTTCCCGCTATTGTGCAGATACTGCCGGAGTTTGTTAGGCAGCGAGGGGACTTGCAAAGGTACGCATACTTTGCTTGTTCCTCTCCTGCCTAGCCTTAGGTTCGGAAACGGGGTTCAGCACGGGTATCAATTTTCTATGACTTTAGACCTTTTGTGAGTAACTTTTGTAGTTGAATTCTATAAAATAGGAGATAAATTACTACCAAAATTTCCCCTGGTCACCTAAATTATCAGAACTAATAGGAACGATAATGCCCCCAATAAACCCTAAGCGCAGGGAACTCGTGAAAGGTATAGGATGGGCCGCCCCAGTAATCTTAGCGACTACTGCTATACCCGCCTATGCCGGATCTCAAAATACTACAAAAACCCTCCAAGGAAAGTTGTTGCTGGGTAAATCTTGCACGACGGCAGGTGCAGGAACCTCAGTTGTTTCACTCGATGGTACAAAAGAGGTCTATCCCACCGGCGGGCTGTGGGTGGGCGGTGTTAAAACCACCGATAAAATCACCAATGCCACCATCACTTTCTACTTACCCACATCGTTAGGATCTTTAGCCTGGGTCAATACTCGTTTAGCTGCTGATCCTACCTATGTTCCTTTGTGGTCAACTCCCAAAGTTGATACAACTGCGTCTCAGCGAAGCGGCTACACTGCGTACACCATGAAATACAGTGGAGGTTGGACCTATAACTCTACTGATAAGACATATATCGCTGAAGTCCCCCCGAAATTCACGGCAAAAATTTCTTATGCAACCTGCACCTCTTCAATTACTGCCTATTCGACACGTAGCGTGAGGGTGAATGGAACGGTTTACTCGTTCAACCGAGGGCCGGTCACAATATAAATCTGTGGAGATACGGTCTATCTCCACGTCTGCTCGCCCAAAAGGAGCAGTCCAATAATCACCATCACTACCCCGGAGAACAGTCCCATCGTCTTTGAAATACCGGGACGGGACGTCAAAACCTTCCGCGCAGAGGTAGGGACGGCGCCGTTGGCAGTGTGCGCTCGCGGCGGGTTACGAAAAATAGAGGTACCTACCCATATCAAATAGAGTGCGCCCACAATGGTCAGTGTTTCTAGGGCACCGGGTATGCTCTCGATTAGCGTCGCTGCCCCCACCGCCACGATTACTACCAGACCTAGATATCCCAGAACGAGCCCTGCCACTGAGGGGCGCGGAGATTTCTGTTTGATAGCTGAGCTCAGAACGTATGCCCAATCTGCGCCTGGGGTGTAGGCAAGTAGCAAAGAAATAGACCAAAAGATAAAAGTTGAAACGAAGGACACGTTCTCAATTTTTCTCTGGGCGGCAAATAGATTACTGATCCGGGGCGGTAACTCAAGGAATACAGTAGCGCATTGGCGGTGGCGTTTGCCTTTTCAAGCTCTGTCGCTCGGTTCGATACAGTAGTTTCATGGCTTCCTCACCTACCCCTGCGCCGTCCGCATCAAGTTCTTCTAGCCTTAATCGGCAGATACTCGCGCTGGCGGTGCCAGCTTTTGGGGCGCTCGTCGCCGAGCCGCTTTTTGTGCTGGGTGATACCGCTATTGTGGGGCATCTGGGCACCGAGCCGTTGGCGGGTCTGACTTTGGGCGCAACCGTTATTCAGACGGTCGTGGGGATTATGGTTTTCCTGTCCTACTCCACCACCCCTGCGGTGGCGCGAGCTTTTGGTGCAGGAAATTTGCAACGAGCTTTTACTGCCGGACGCAATGGCCTGTGGGTAGCGCTAGGGCTGGGGGTAGTTCTCGCTATCGTGGGGTGGTTTATTGCAGAACCTGTGTTGCGGGCAATGGGAGCCTTCGGAACCACCGCGGAGTATGGGGTGGCTTATTTGCGCCCGTCGTTGCTCGGTCTGCCCGGCATGTTGCTGGTGCTTGCCGCAGTTGGGGTTTTGCGCGGTCTGCAAGATACTAAAACTCCGCTGTACGTTGCGGGAGTCGGCGCGGCCCTTAACTTGGGGCTGAGCTGGCTTCTGGTTTATCCGCTGGGCATGGGTGTGGCAGGTTCAGCGGTGGCGACTGCCTTCATTCAGTGGTGTATGGGGCTGACTATGGGTGCAATGGTGGTCCGCGGTATGCGCGCGCATAGCGTTTCCCTTCTGCCCGATCTCCGTGGATCTCTCAGTGTTTTTCGAGTGGGCGGCTGGCTCATGTTGCGTACGCTCACCATGAGAATTGCGCTACTTTCTACGGTTTTTGTGGTCACCCATCAAGGCGCCACAAATCTTGCTGCTTATCAGCTGACAATGACATTCTTTAACTTTCTCGCCTTTGCCCTCGATTCGTTGGCTATCGCTGCCCAGGCATTACTGGGTAAGGAAATGGGTGCACGGGATCTTTCCACAACGGCGGGGCGAGGCGCTGTCCGGTACCTTAAAAATCGCTTGGTGAAGTGGAGTCTGTGGTTTGGAGCGGTGACGGGTCTGCTCTGCCCCATCGTTGGGTTCTGGGGTGGCTGGATTTTTACCGCAGACCCACAGGTTCAGCATCTCTTCGCTCTTGCGATGCTGGTGGTTGCGGTAGGGCAGCCCATCGCAGCTTACGTTTTTATTCTCGACGGCGTTCTCATTGGCGCTCAAGATGTTCGATACTTGGCTCTAGCTTCGGTTTTCACACTGGCTTTCTACGCTCCTCTGCTAGTCATCGTGTATTTCAGTATGACCGATTCGGTGTGGGCATTTCTTGGAATCTGGACTGCGTACGCAGGTGGTTATATGGGTGCTCGCGCGCTGACGTTGGGAGTGCGCGCCCGTCAGGACGTATGGATTAAGTAAGGGGAGGGCAGGCGCTCCCGGTTTGAGAACACGCGGTTCGTTCAAAAGCACAGCTAAGATCCGTGTGTGGTGGAAAAATTGTGTGCTTTCGATATGGTGTGAAGCCTCTCACTAATTGGTAGGCTTTCCCTAGGAGGAAACCACATGCCTGTACATCAGAACCACATACTTACTCTGGGGATATTGACGCTGGGAGTTCTCACTCTGGCGGGGTGATCGAACGACGCCGCATCGCAGGTGCCTGCACCGCCGTCGTCGGGAAATATACTCGATAACGCCGATATTCTGACAGATGCCCAGGAACAAAGCCTCAATCAGCTTATCGAGGAACGTAATTCGGAAACGGATGCTGCGCGAGTGGCGGTTTACACCTATGCGGAGGACCACGGAGACGTCAAGGATTATGCGACTGAGGTGGGTAACGCCTGGAGCGTAGGTGCCCGTAGCAAAAACGGCGTGGTGATTACGGTAGATATGAACTCTCGCAAAATGTTTATCGCCACTGCAGATGGCTCGCCTATCAGTGATAGCGACGCCGAAATTATTGTGGAAGAAGACATCCAGCCTCCTTTCAAAAACGATAATTTTGAGCAGGGGCTCACGAACGCCACTGAAGATCTCTACTCAACCGCTGAGGGGAATAAACCAGCGGCTATTGCAGACAGCCAGCGCCACGAAAATATAGTAGGAATTATTGCGTTTTCGTTTGTGGGGCTTGCTTTGCTGGGTTGTTTGCTGTGGTGGCTTCTTGACCGTCGCAAGTGGAATAAGATTGCAGATCGAGAAATTGAAGAGGCTCTAGCGCAAGATCCAACATTGGAGGCTACCGATGAAATGCGCAAAGCCTACCGTTCTTACCGGAGGAATCATCGCAAACCTCCTCAGGGAGATGCGGATAAATATAACGCTGAAATCCAGCAAAAAGCCGACGAAGATGACCAGGCATACACGCTCTACGCCACTCATTATGCGGCATGGCTTCCCCTGTACGCCGTAGCGCCGAGCTTGTATTCCGGTAGCGGAGTAACCCCTGCAGAACACCAGGACCTCTCCTCGACCAGTGGTAGTTCCTTCGGCGGGGGAGGCGGATTTTCCGGCGGTGGAGCTGGCGGAAGTTTTTAAAGAATAGAGCGCCCCAGCGGAAATATTTTCTTTATCAATAATTTATTGGTTATTAAGTGTGGAGCTAGAGCGAACGGCATGGCACACTAGAAAGCTGATGCGGTAATAGAGAGGAGTTGTCCATGAGTGAGAGCACTGTTATAGCTAAACATAAGCTGATATTGGTGTTGTTCCTTGTTATGGGCGCATTTCTCTCTCATCTTTCATTTGCTCGTGCTGCCGAATCTCCAACGTCCGCCGATATTCCCTCAGCTCCCAAGGAAGGATACATTCGCGACGACGTCGACTTTTTAACCCCCGCAGACGAACAAGATATCAACGCCGTTATTGACGCCGCTAATAAAAATACCGACGGTGTGCGTGTCATGGTCTATATTTTTTCCAGTTCAGAAGTGAGCAATATTGCGGACTACGCCGGCGAGGTCTCCAAAGCATGGAACTTAGGTGGTGAAGAAGGAAATGGGGCGCTTCTTGCAGTAAATGTGCGAAATGGAGACATGCGTATTTATCGTGGTCGTAACGCTACGTTAGATAATGCTTCGACAAATGAGATTCTTCAGTATGTACTTCTGCCCAAGCTGAGCGAGGGCGACTTCAAAAATGGCATAGGCGACGCCGTCAAGAGTATCTATCAGAAAGCTGCGCAGGCAGAAAAAGTTCAGCAGGAAGAAAAAAATCAGGCGTACGCGCGGCAACTTCACGGTGTGTGGTGGGTTCTCGGGGCACTTTCGCTTTACCTGCTAGGTGTTGCTACCTATAGGATTCGCCGTCGTCAAAAATTTTACCGGTATGCCGATGCGCAGATTTATGATGCGGTCAGTAAAGACCCCCAGTTAGAAGTCTCAGACGAAACGCGCAGGGCGTATCGGAAGTATCGGGCTTTTTATAATCACAAGCCCGATGAAGGTATTCTTCCCTATAATTCGCGGTTAAAATCGAAGACCGCAGAGAGCCATGAGGAATACACCCAGTATGCCGATAACTTTGAAGAATGGTTGCCCCTGTATCGAGCAAATCCCGATTTATACACCGGTGAAGGCAATAATCCTGATGGACGCTTTTAGGTAAGTTTCCTAAGCCGTTGTATGCTTAAGTTCCATGGTGAACAACATTGGCTTTGACCGTGAGAAATATATCGAGACTCAGTCTCAGCACATCCAAGAGCGCCGCGAAGAATTAGGCGGTAAGCTCTACCTCGAAATGGGCGGCAAACTTTTTGACGATATGCACGCTTCCCGTGTGCTTCCCGGATTCACTCCGGACAACAAAATCGCGATGCTTGAAAAAATCCGCGATGAAGTTGAAATCCTTATCTGCATTAACGCAAAAGATCTTGAGCGCCACAAAATGCGCGCTGACTTGGGTATTTCCTATGAAGATGACGTCCTGCGCCTCGTAGATGTTTTCCGCGATCGCGGTTTCTTGGTAGAACACGTAGTGCTTACGCAGATGGAGGACGATGACCGTCTCGCCGTCGCCTTCAAAGAGCGCCTAGAGCGTTTGGGTATGAAGGTTTCCCGCCACCGTGTAATTCCCGGTTACCCCACGAACATGGACTTGATTGTGTCTGAAGAGGGGCTGGGGCGTAACGAATTCGCAGAGACCACCCGCGACCTCGTTGTGGTCACTGCTCCTGGTCCCGGTTCAGGCAAGCTAGCTACTGCGCTCAGCCAGGTTTACCACGAAAACAAGCGTGGAATCAAAGCTGGTTACGCAAAGTTTGAGACTTTCCCTATCTGGAATTTGCCGCTGGAACACCCCGTTAACCTCGCTTACGAGGCAGCGACTGTGGATCTCAACGACGCCAACGTGATTGACCACTTCCACCTCTCGGCATATGGTGAATCGACCGTCAACTACAATCGCGACGTCGAAGCCTTCCCCCTTCTCAAAACCCTGCTAGAGCGCGTTACCGGCACTACCCCCTACCAGTCACCGACTGACATGGGCGTAAACATGGCGGGTAACTGCATTACCGACGACGCCGCCTGCCGCCACGCATCTGAGCAGGAAATTATTCGCCGCTACTTCAAGACCCTGGTGGATGAAGCTCGTGACGGCCTGGATTCTACTCAGTCTGACCGCGCCGCAGTAGTGCTGGCGAAGGCCGGCTTGAAGGCTGAAGACCGTGTGGTCATTGAACCTGCTCGTGCGCGTGAAGAAGAAACTTCGCTACCCGCTGCAGCAATCGAATTGCCCGATGGCAAGATTATTACCGGACGCACCACCGATCTTTTGGGTTGCTCCTCCGCTATGCTCTTGAACGCTTTGAAGCACCTGGCGGGTATTTCAGATGAAAGCCACCTGCTTTCCGTTGAATCTATTGAGCCTATTCAGAAGCTCAAGACCGTTCACTTGGGAAGCCAGAACCCCCGTTTGCATACTGACGAGGTTCTGATTGCTCTCTCAGTTTCTGCAGCGACAAATGAAGAAGCCCAACGTGCACTGGAGCAGCTCAAGAACCTGCGCGGTTGCGACGTTCATACCACCACTATCCTCGGTTCAGTTGATGAAGGTATCTTCCGCAACCTTGGTGTACTGGTGACTTCCGACCCGAAATTCCAGCGTAAATCGCTGTATCAGAAGCGGTAGTTTTCCCGCAGGGGAGTTTGTATCAAAAAAGTCGGTTTGTACCAAGAATTTCGTGGTACAAACCGACTTTTTTGATACAAACTTTAAATTCCGACGCCGATGCCAAGTAATATTTCGCCGGCAAGTACCGCCCGCGCGTCGTGCTTTGTACAGTGGAAGAAACCACACATCCCTACAGAAAGTACCCCCCCCATGACGGCAGCTTTAGTATCACTTGTCTTACTTATTATTCTTGTTGCGCTTGCGCTGATCTTTCTGGTGAGTTGCATTTTGGTGGTGCCGCAATCGGACGTCTATGTCATCGAGAAGCTGGGTAAGTACAATCGCACGCTGTCTTCCGGTCTTCACTTCCGCTTGCCGTTTGTGGAGCGAGTTGCTTACAAGCAGACCTTGCGTATTCGCGAGCTAGACCTGCTGGTTGCCACCAAGACCCAGGACAACGTCTTCGTGCAGGTTCCGGTGAACGTGCAGTATTTTGTGAATGAGAATGAACAGGACGTCAAAAACGCCGTCTACAAGCTGTCGAACCCTGAAAATCAGATGCGTTCTTACATCCAGCAGAACATTGTAGGTTCGCTCTCCAAACTTGATTTGGACGAAGCGTACGGTTCGCTCCACCAGGTGGGTCTGGCTCTGCAGGGCGAGCTGACCGAGAAAATCGGTGAGTATGGGTACGTCATTAAAGATACGAACGTTATTGACGTTGAGCCTGCGCCCGAGGTCAAAGACGCCATGAACCAGGTCAACGCTTCAGAACGTAAGCGCCAGGCTCAAATTCTCACTGCCGAAGGTAATAAGCAGGCAGCGATTCTGGACGCCGAAGCTGAGCGTGACGCCCGCCGACTGCGCGGTGAAGGTATTGCGCAAGAGGGCGATGAGATTGCCAAGGGCATGAAGGAGCGCATCGACAAGCTCAAGGACGCCGGGCTATCCGCTGAAGCGGCTGTAGAGTGGCTCAAATTCAACGACGGCATGGCGGTTTACTCTGCCCTCGCCTCCAGCAACAACGCCAAGGTTATTATGATGGACGGCAGCAATCTCAGCGGCCAAAACCGTTCCATGACCTCAGATGATATTACCCGCAGCATCATTCAGGCGGAGGAAGTGCAGTCCCACCGCTAAGTCTAGTTGCGTACTTCTACCAGGTAGCGATAGATAGTTGGTTCGGAAACTTCTAGTCTCTTAGCTGCTGCGGCGATTCCACCTTTGAGGAGGAAGAAGCCGGCGTCTTCTAAACTGCGTATCGCCTCTACTCTTTCTTCACGTTGCATGCGTTCGGGGGAGATACCCTGTTCGGCGATCGTTTTATCTAGCATGGATTCCAAGAGGTGCTGGACGTTCGATCCCAACGATTCAACGACCTCTCCCTGATCCTCATCTGTAGGCGAGAAGTCAGTGGAGGCATCCTCCACCATATTGCTTGTCTGAACCTTTGGGCTCGACATCTCCGCAATAGTTTGAGCAATCGAGGATTGCTGAATGAATGTTTGGATGTCACTGGGGAAGAAAGATTCGCTCTTCTCGTCTATGCCCGGATTCGGCGGAATAGCACCGGGTCCGGGATAGCCACCGAATGCCTGGGTTTTCTCATGGGCGGTAGTCTCGGTGTTGCCAATCATCTTGCTTGTCAGGTTTCTTATCTGAATAAGGTCGCTGACGTCGACGTTGATGCAGAGCATTCCCCGCATCACGTTGTTTTCATCTCGTAGAAAGTAACTAGAGGAACGGCAGACGCGCCCCTCGGAGTTCACTGCTCGGTAACCTGTCATCATCGGTACATGGGTGGCATCACCCTGTTTCATAAACCATAGGGCGAAGTCCGTTACCGGCCCGCCAATCTGGCGACCACTGATATGGCTGTTACTGATAGCGATAATAGATTTATCGGGGATATCTAAGTCGTGAAGAACAATTTCGACGTTTGGACCCATCGCCTGACCGAGAAAATCGACAAGCGGAATGTATTGATTGATGAATTCTGCATGCGTACGGGGTGAGGGGTCCATGCTCTTCCTTAGATACCTGATAGCAAGAGAAACCTTGCCTGCTGTTTCCTGATGTTGTCTATAAATTGATTTTTCATATAGCTGAGGGTGCCCGCCACAAAGTGTGTGGTTGGCACCCTCAGCTGCTACAAACATATGAATTTATATTTTTAGCCACATACCGGGGGTACGGGTAGCACCGTTGTTGCCAATCCGCCGAGGGAAGTCTCACGATACTTAGAGTTCATGTCTTTACCGGTTTGGTACATGGTGGCAATCACCTTATCGAGCGATACGGTGGGTACACTTTCGCGTTCCATCGCCATGCTCGCAGCGTTAATAGCATCGAGTGAAGCTACACCGTTGCGTTCGATACATGGAATCTGTACGAGACCGCCTACGGGATCGCAGGTGAGGCCGAGCTTGTGTTCCATTGCGATTTCAGCTGCTACGCAAATCTGTTCGGGGGTGCCACCCTCAAGCTGAGCGAGACCAGCGGCTGCCATGGAGCATGCAACGCCTACTTCGCCCTGGCAACCAACTTCAGCGCCAGAGATAGAAGCGTTCATCTTGTACAGACCTGCTACGAGGTTACTTGCCATGATGTAATCGGCAAAAATTTTCTCAGTGACTGGTTCAACGAACTTGTCATAGTAGTGAATAACTGCCGGAACGATACCGCAAGCACCGTTGGTAGGAGCTGTTACTACGCGACCGGTAGAAGCATTTTCCTCGGAAACAGACATTGCAAAGAGGTTGACCCAGCTCATCATGGTAAGACCATTGTTGGTCTCCTGAGCTTCCAGGCGACGGCGCAACAGGCCAGCGCGACGAGGAAGAAGCAGGTTACCAGGAAGGGGGCCTTCGCGATGCGAACCGCGCTCTACGCCGTCCTTCATAACCTTCCAGATCTTATCTAGATGGGTTTTGATTTCTTCTTCGCTGTGTAGTGCAAGCTCATTAGCCCAAGCTAGCTCGGGGAAAGTGAGATTGTTTTCTGCACAAAGCTGCAAGAGCTCTTCGGCAGAGGAGAACTCATAAGGAACTTTCGCACTAGATTCTCCGCGCTTTGCAAAGTTTTCCTGATCGACGATGAAGCCGCCACCGATGGAGTAATAGGTTTTATGCAGAAGCTCTTCGTCGCCGTTGAAAGCCACAATGCACATACCGTTTTCATGCATGGGCAGGTATTCGTCGAAGAAGTACATGCCGTCGTCGGCGGGGAAATCTACTTCGTGAGTACCGTTGAGCTTGATTTTTTCGGTATGGACGACGCTCGCGATGAACTTGTCGATGCCGTCAATATCTACGGTTTCAGGTTCTTCACCAGCAAGACCGAGCAGCACGGCTTTATCGGTGGAGTGGCCTTTTCCGGTGAGGGACAGCGAACCATAGAGTTTTACCTGCACATGGGTTGCTTGATCGAGTTTTCCCTCTTCAATGAGTTGGTCAACGAAGGCTTTGCCTGCCTTCATAGGGCCAAGGGTATGCGAGCTAGAAGGGCCAATGCCGATCTTGAACATATCAAAGATGCTGATATACATTTTTCTGTTCCTTGAAGTAAAACTTTTTATCTGCCGCAGAGACTGTTTTAGAAAGCCTGAACGATGGAGTAGATGATGGTTGCCAAAGCTACTAGACCCATAAAGAAGATGAAGTAGTTAGAAGCCTTACCCTTGTACTTCTGCAGTGCAGGAACGGTGTGGATAGCCCACATCGGCATGAGGAAGAGAAGGATAGCGATAGTAGGACCACAGAGAGTCTCGATCATGCCAAGAATTGAAGGGTTAGACCAAGCAACCAACCATGCGGTGATGAGCATGAAGATGAGGGTTCCGGTGGAGAGCTTCTTGCTGTGGGTAATGTTGCGCTTTCCGCCAGCGTTTGCACCCTTAATAACGAGGCCTTCAAAGCCTTCAGCAGCGCCGAGGTAGTGACCGAGGAAGGACTTAGCAACAGCAACCATAGCGATGATGGGAGCAGCCCAAGAGATGATGGGGTTATCGAAGTGGTTAGCCAAGTAGGAAAGGATAGTAACGTTCTGTTCCTTTGCCTGTGCCATATCTTCGGGGCTTAGAGCCAATGCGCAGGAGAAAACGAAGAACATAACGACGACAACCATGAGAGCTTCTGCGCGGCGCAAAATCTGACCGGTTTTGAAGTCTGCGAACTTGCCGTAAGCCTGACGGCGGTCAACGGCGAAGGAAGAAATCATAGGTGAGTGGTTGAAGGAGAAAACCATCACGGGAACAAGCAACATGAGGGTTACTGCAAGACCATGGCCAGATGCTTCAGCAGCAACGGAAGGATCGAAGGTCTTGAAAAGTGCGCCGTTCCATTTGGGAATCAAGTAGATGCCAAGCAGAACGAGAACAGCAATGAAGGGGTAGACCAGGTAGGACATAACGCGAACGATGATGTCTTTGCCGAGGCTAACGATGAAGATGAGGCCACCAACCAAAATCAGTGCCATAAGCCAGCGAGGAAGCGGCGTCACACCGAGCTGGTGCTCCAGGAAGGAGTTGACGGTGTTGGTGATGGTTACCGAGTAGACCAGAAGAATGGGGTAGACGGAGAGGAAGTAGAGGACGTTCATGACGGCGCCTGCGCCACGTCCGAAGTGCTCTGTAACGGTTTCGGTGAGGTCAGCATCTTCGCTGGAACCCGAAAGCACGAAACGAGTAAGGCCGCGGTGAGCCCAGTAGGTCATCGGGAAAGCAATAACTGCCAGGATGATGAGCGGGATAATGCCGCCAATACCAGCATTAATAGGTAGGAAGAGCACGCCGGCACCGATTGCGGTTCCGAAGAGGCTAAGAGTCCACAGGGTATCAGTCTTGTTCCATTTAGGAGCCTGAGATGAGTCGACGTTAGCTACGCCTGCGGAAGATGGGTGAGATTCTGGTAAAGATGCTGCAGCAACAGAACCCGATGCAGCTTGAGGGGTGTGTGACATGTTCTTTCTCCGAGTGCGTGAGAACGAGAGGATCTAAGAAGATGGGGCAGGTGCTCGAAGGCAGATTGAAAAATTTTTTCTCAGTTTTCTCATCCTTGAGGCGGTTGAGATAAATTTCTCTCAATATTATCGCTTGTCAGAGCGATTTTTGTTGAACAATCCCCGTTTTTCTCGGATCAACTATGTTGTTTGATATGTCTCACACTACTCTTAGAAAATTTTTTTATCAACACGATAATTATTTATTGATAAGGTCACTCCGTCCTCATCTCGTCAATTTATCAAGGATGAGCTCTTGTAAGAGGATCTCGCACCTAGTTGTTCAACAATCTCGTAGGTAGCTGTAGTGCAATAAGCTCTATTGCGGACCAAAAGAGACTTAAATTTATGATATGAAACACATTTTCTGTAACGCGGGTCAACTCTAAAAATAGCTGATAAAAAATTAGGCGAGGACCCAAAAAGGGAGAGGGGAAAACCCTTATCAGAGTCTTCCCCTCCACCTCATTTCTCTGGAGGAGTGCGGCAGTTTCTCCTTAATTGTTTGACCAGAAATAAGAAGCCCTAATCTTCTACATCTATTTCTTGAAAGTCTTTCGACCCTGCTGCACGGTGCGATAAATCTTCAGGCCACGTGAAGCTACCACATACGGCGGGAAAGACCGAAGAGCCAGACCTACCCCCTTGCGTAGCGCGAATTTCGCACCCTTACCAAGACTGTTGTAACCTTCCTGGGCAAAATCAGCACTGCGCTGACCAGCTACCAAGCCGTGGTCTACTACTTTCTGCAAAGGAGTACGGGAATCACGGTTAAGGTGAGCAATGGCAGAGTTAAGAACGACAGCGAAAGAAGTCCACGCACCGTAGGGAGCAAGAGCTACCCCACGTTCAGGAGAAGACTGCCCCGCGCGTCGTGCAAGATCAATCGAACTAGCTGCTAGCGCAATCGACTCTACTGCTGCCAACCACGGTCTGCGGGAGCGGAAGAAGAGTCCACTCCATGCCGCATTGAGAACCAAATTAGCCCCTAAGGCTACCGCGTAAGATTTAGCTTCTTTCGTGCCGTCCTGCTCACCGGCGCGCGCCTTTTCCTGCGCATCTGCAAGTACGAGGGAACTGATAGCAGCGATATCAGCGTAAAGAGCAGTCCACACAATGGGGAAAGCCAGGGCAGGAGGCTGCCAGCTTGGCTTCTTGAGATTCTTGTACCAACGATTTTCAGGATCGGTGAGTAAAGAACCAACTATTGCAGTAGCGACGACCGCTCCCGTTGTGCCCCAGGCCGTGCGCGCCCATAAGCCTGTATCAACGGTACGGAGGGCAGCCTTGACGGCGTCCTCAAATGAAGAAATACCGCCCTCGGGTTCCCCGGCAAGCTCGATGATATCTCGCTCTTTTACTACCGTATTATGTTCCAAGCTCTGAATAAGAGGCAAAGCCATCTTCTTATTCAAGGGAGTAATCAGAGAAATCCAGGTAGCTGCTAAGTTCTGCGTAATCACCGGGGCAATGAAGATAACGCGGGGAACCTTGAGAGCAATTTCGCTATAGCGGCGAATCATCTCAATATAAGGAACCGTCTCACGGGCACCAATATCGAAGGTGCGGTTGATATCGGCAGGGAAATCTGCTGCTTTGCGAAGGTAAAAGAGAGCATCTTTTATACCTACCGGAGTTACTTTGTTGCGCATCCAGCCAGGACCAACAATGCCGGGCAGACGCTCGGCGGTGTGACGAAGCATGGAGAAAGACTCCGAGCCATCACCAATCACAATTCCCGCTTGCAGAACGGCGGTGGGGATGCCCGAATTCAAGAGAATGTCGCCAACTTCTACGCGAGAAGCTAGATGCTCTGAGAGCTCACCGTTTTCTGGGTGAAGACCACTCAGATACACCACGCGTTCAATGCCGGCAGGTTTAGCTGACTCCACGAACTTTTCGACCATTTTCTTATCCTGAACACGGAAGTCAGAACCCTCGCTCATAGAATGCACCAGATACCATGCGACGTTCACGCCTGCACAGGCGCGGTCGAGAGCCTCTTTATCTTCGAGGTCTCCCTCAATAACCTCTACCTGACCGCTTCTGGCGGTAGAACCCTCGGGCACAATGTGTTTTCCCCAGGATTGATGCTCGGCCTTAGCTCGATCACGCGAGAGAGCCTTAACTGTCCAGCCATTTTTGAGTAATTCGATAATGAGCTGGCCGCCGATGTAACCGGTTGAACCCGTTACAAGCGCTACTCTATCTTTCCGGTCTTTCACTAACATATCCTTAGGTTAAATAGATAAGTAAACTTAGAAAGACTTTAGCACTGTGACGACTCCCCATACATCCCTCTCCGAGGTTTCCAACCGACCCGGTCCACAGCAAGTTCTGGGAGCTGTTCTCATACCAGCTCTTGCCGCCGCTATAGGTTTAGGGATTGCTTCGGCTGCCCCCGATGGTGGCCTCGTTTTCTACGTTGCTACCTTTGCGGTGGCCGCTGTTTACTTCATTACCTGGGCTCTTTGCCCGCGGTCTCATCCCGCTTTTCTGGTACAACGCGCTGGCAAGGATGCCCTTCGAGGTCTTGGTATTGGCATTGGTCTTTTGCTTATCTTTTTGGCAGGCGCATTTTTGGTGCGCTATATTCCTGTGCTGGCAGGACCTGTGGATTCGCTTTTGAATAATGCGCGTTATGGTCTGCTGTGGGTAACAATTCTTACTACCGCCATCAACGGTGTGGGTGAAGAAGTCTTTTTCCGACGTATAGCCATGGATTATTTGCCAGGCACCTGGCGTGCCCGCGCCTTAATCAGTTTGGTGCTCTACATTGCGGTTACCGCGGCGATGGGCGTACCCCTGCTGGCACTTGCGGCAATTGCCGTTGGCGTGCCTGCCGCGCTTGAAGCTCGCCGTACAGGCTCCCTTGTTTCCGCTTGTGTTTTGCACATTTCGTGGAGCCTGGGCATGCTGCTGATTCTGCCGCATCTTATTTAGGGATGTTGCGCAGAAGCATATGACTGACAAAGATTTCGACGACGATCTCGAGTTTGACGAGCCGCTCGACCTCAACCCTTGGCAGCTGCATGACCCAAAGGGGCTTTCTGGTCGCCCGCCAGCGGAACCCTCGCCGTCGGGAATTAGAAAGTTTCGTGCCGTGGTGGTGGGTGTTGTTGCGGTGAACGGAATCGGGTTGTTTTGGTGCCCCATATCAAGCGCACGATGGCCTTAGAATATGGGTTGGCTGGGTCTTATGACTTGTTCTTGTGATTCGATGAGGTATCTTCGACCCAGGAAGTCAGTATAGTCCTTTTAGTAAAGGTGGATGGAAGGTGCGGGTTAAGTGAGTATGGTGGATATCATAATGATGATCTTATAGATAAGAATGTTTTCCAAGACGAGGCGGAAATCTTGAGGAAATTTTCGTTTAGCTTTCCCTCGCGCAGAGAATATTAGCAATAATTTCTCCTAAGTTCCTGCCATGGGTGCGGTGGTTCTAATGATTATTTAAGTCATCTCTATAAAATAATCATTTTTTTCAATAATTTCTCTAAATGTTTATAATTTATAAATATTAGAATAAAAATTACATATATAAATGGAAGATAGATTGAAGTATATAGATTTATTTGCTGGAGCGGGCGGGTTTAGTCAAGGCATAAAATATGCAAATGCAGAGGTAGCATTAGGGGTTGATAACTGGGGTATTGCAGCCAAAAATTATAGAAATAATTTTGAGAATATCTTCTTGCAGGAAAATATAGGTTCAGTTTCAAATATTGTTTCATTAATATCCGATTATGATTTCGATGTGATAGTTGGCGGCCCTCCATGTCAAGATTTTTCTTCTGCTGGCAAAGGGGTGGAAGGAGAGAGGGCAAATCTTACCCTCGAATTCTCAAAGATAGTCAGCATACTAAAACCCAAGTATTTCATCATGGAAAATGTTCCAAATGCTAGGAAAAGCAATTCATATCAAAAAGCGAAGAAAAATTTTTTAGAAGGGGGATATGGAGTAACAGAAACTATCCTCGATGCTAATTATTATGGGGTGCCGCAGAGAAGGAAAAGACTATTTTTAATTGGCGCTTTAAATCAACCTGATTTTGATATATCTGAAAATTTTGAAATGCGACAAACAATATTTCCTTTAACGGTAAAAGAATACATGCCAGATATATCTCTTACAGATTATTATCTTCATCCAAGATCCTATGAGAGAAGAGGAGTATTTTCTGTGTACGAACCTTCCCCTACGATTAGAGGGGTTAATAGGCCTAAGCCTAAAACCTATGTGCAGCATATAGGGAATACTAATAAAGATGATGAAGTTGTTTCTTTATCCTATGATTTAAGATCGAGAATTCAGACTTTTCCAAAAGAATATCACTGGGTCGGGAATATTTCAGAAATAGAACAAATGATTGGTAATGCTGTACCGCCATTATTAGCTAAAGCAGTAGTAGAGACAATCAGTAATCATAGCAAAAAAGAACCATATGTTGGCGAAGAGTATGAATTTTATAAATTTCTTCAAAAACAGAAAGGTCTGACAAAAGATGAGTATAAATCAACTATAAAAGAATTAAGAAAATCATATAGATATCTAAGAAATAAAAATCGTTCAACTTCCCAATCCCAATTGATTAAAT
The DNA here is from genome assembly GCF_042677725.1 of Rothia amarae. Lineage (NCBI taxonomy): Bacteria > Bacillati > Actinomycetota > Actinomycetes > Micrococcales > Micrococcaceae > Rothia > Rothia amarae. Next base: position 131,004 of record NZ_JBHUCN010000008.1, on the reverse strand, counting down.
CTATTGGTTTGGAAAACACTATTGTAAATGATTATTTAGAATTTAAAGGAAATTAATTATGAATAAGATTGAAAAAGAATTTTCTTTTACCTGGCAAATGATGAAGATGCTAGGTAAAAGTCTATATTCAAACCCCTGGTCTGCAATTTCGGAGCTGGTGGCGAATGGACTTGATGCGGGTGCGGGAAACGTATGGGTCTACGTTGATTTAAGCCAAGAAAAAGATAAAGCTACAGTAGAAATTCTAGATGACGGAATAGGAATGAACTCCGACCGTTTAAACAATTATCTAACGGTTGGACATGATAAAAGGAATCATGACACCCCGATAGTAGATAAACCGATGGGCAGGAAAGGAATTGGAAAACTTGCGGCACTGTATCTTTCAAATTCATATTCGATTAGCACAAAAGTAAAAAATGGGAAGATTGAAAATTGGGTAATGGATATAGATGAAAATATAACAAAGAATGATGTTCATCCAAAAATAGCTTTAGTGGAAGATTTCGAAGAAAGTAATTTATATGAAAAACTGAATGAAAATAATTCCGGAACATTAGTACGGATCAGTAATATAAATTTGACTGGGTTTGGGGATAGAAAACTTGAAAACCTCCAGAGTATTTTAGCTAACCAGTTTTCGTTGGATAATCCTAATTTTAAAAATATTTGGGTTTATGTTCAAAAAGAAAGTAAATATGATTTTCAAAAATTCAAACTGGTGGAAAAAAATATTCAATTTAAAAATATGCTATTTCTAAGCTCTTTTATGCCACAGAAAGAAATTCCAGAAGGTATCACTGAATTATTTAACTCTAGCGAGGAAATAATTGTTCCAGTCAAGGGATCGGAGTGTAAAGAAAGGAGAAAATTTGAGAATGTTTACGATGAGAAGTCTCATATGTTGAGAGGTAATTTTGAAGAATCTGGAATACAGTATTCTTTAGATGGCTGGATTGGCATGCATTCGACGCTAAAGAAGGAGCTGATAGAAAAGAATGTTGGAAATAATTCTACGCGCCAGCTAAATAGTAACCAAATTCGTTTATATGTTCGTGGGAAATTGGCGATGGAAAATATTATCCCATTACTAGACCTTAAGAAAACATATATAAATTATATTGAAGGTGAAGTTTCTTTTGACCTTTTGGATGATGATAATTTACCTGATATTGCAACAACTAATAGACAAGGTTTTGATGAAGATGACAAGAGATTTACCCTTTTGCTAGAAAAGGTGCGTCAAATGGTTAGGGATTTAATTGGAAAGAGAGAAACTTTAGTTAATAAAATAGATAAAGAAAATAAAAGAAAATCTTCACAGGCAAATAAAATTTTCATTAATGAATTAAATGAAGAGATAAATAAATTTAGTCAGACTCCTCAGGATGTCCGCGATGACTTCATCCGTTCTGCTTCTTTAAAGCTAAAATCTAGTTCACGCGATGTAGAGGTGAAGACGGATCACAAAATATTTATGTCACATGCCGGGGCGGATAAATTATTTGTAGATTTTGTCTATAAATTACTCCTCAAAAAAGGGGTTCATGAGAATGAGATATTTTATACAAGTAGAGATCAAACTAAAATAGATAAGAAGCCTGTCAGCGAGTTGAGAGAAGTCATTAAATCTGTAATTGTAGATTCTAAGACTCGTTTGATGTATTTTACCTCACCTAATTTTAACAAGAGTTCATTTTGTTTATTCGAAGGCGGTGCGGGATGGGCAACTCGCGGTGTAGATGAATTCGATATAATTACTTCAAAATATAGTGAAATTCCAGACTTCTTGTCAAATAGGCAGCAATTTACTGGCTTAGTGGGTGATGATGATAAATTTTCTCTTACTAGGAATACATATTTTGAAATAGTAAATACGGTGAATAGTGCGATTTGTCATATAAACAAAAACCGTTTGATATCTGGTAAGCCTGAAATTGATCTAATTCAAAAAGATGAAAATATTCCTGATTTTTTCGATCTAAAATTGGAAGAGCGTTCGTTCGAGTCCTACATTGACCCTGATTTTTTGACCCTTTGGAAACTGATAGAAGATCAGGTTGAAAACTTATGGTCCAGTGAGAAGAAGTCCATGTAACTGCATCGAGTTTTATTATAATCTTGATTATTTTTTGTTCTTACACAAAGAATTTCAGGAATAGCTAATAGAGGCTTGCCCAAAATGAGAATTATTCATAAGGAGATATAGAAAATAACCGAAAATCAATGACCAAACCTCTGAAAATATCCTGTCTTAATAATCCCCAGACATCGAAGGATAGTATGCATAACACTCCTACGGTTTTGAACTGAATGATTTTACATTGCACACAGAACGCAGACACAAGTCCTATTATTTCTGCGGGGCAGCGGGGAGGGGATTTCTGTCGTCTTCTAACTGCACCCCAAAAGTTCGAACCAGAAATGTAAAAACAGACCGTATGACGTGCGGTGCGCTTTCATTAATTTGGCACAAACTGCTGAAAAACTGGCTGGCGCGGAGTTTGATACAAGCTCGGGGCGTAGCGCAACGTCGATAGGAGCTACAGCAGGGAGCAGGTCCCTACTTTATCAACCCCAGCAACTCCTCATGCACCGCCGTCTCATTGCACAGTTCGGGGTGGAACGAAATGCCCAGCAGATTGCCCTGGCGCACGCCCACAATCTCACCGTTGTAGTGGGCGGTAATTTCTACGCTCTCACCTGCAGAAACGACGCGCGGTGCCCGAATGAACGCCGCCTTGACGGGGTGCGATTTGCCAGAGGGACTCTTCCAATTGAGCACTGTTTCGGCAGAAGCAACCTGCGAGCCAAAGGCATTGCGGTCAACGGTCACGTTCAATAGTCCCAGGGACTGCTGACCGGGCGCAGGGTCAGTGATTTCGCGCGAGAGCATAATCAGCCCGGCGCACGTTCCAAGCGTGGGCAGTCCTCCAGAAATAGCATCGATAAGTGCATCGCGCAGTCCCAAAATGCGCGTCAAACGATCAATCGTGGAGGACTCTCCGCCGGGAAGAACCAGCGCATCCAAGCCCTCTAACTGAGAAGCCTTTTTCACCAAAAACACGTCCGCACCGAGAGCTTGCAACAGTTCAGCGTGCTCGGAAACCCCGCCTTGAAGTGCGAGAACGCCCACGGTCTTGCCGGCGCCGGTAAGTTTGCTCATGTGAAGGACCTTCAATGCAGAAAATTGTGTAATTACAAAAAACGTAGCTCAATGCTGCGTTTGAGGAGCAGGGTGTTACGAAACGTGCCGCTGTAAAAATTGCAAAGGGAAATAGGTCAGCGAGGGCTCTGTCCGCAGTGAGCGCCCAGCGCGAGCAAGGGAGCACTCCCGCGCCTGCATGACCTACAAAGCTATAACCCAACCGAGCAAGAGAGCAGTCCCTCCCGAACCCTTTCTCATAGCCCAAGATAGGAGTTCGCTTCGCTCACAGTTTCTTACTGCTCGCCGCTTCGCTATGCTCGCAGGTAAATTCCGCTCTTTGCGTGCTCGCTAGCTCGCACCCGCGAAATTTACCAACCACGCTCAGCAAGGCGGTGAGGCGCAGGCAGGTCAGCTACGTTGATGCCGACCATTGCTTCGCCCAGGCCGCGGGACGCGTCGGCAACTGCGAGGGCGTCGTCGTACTGTGCAACTGCTTTGACGATTGCTTTGGCGCGTGCTTCGGGGTTTCCGGACTTAAAGATGCCGGAGCCTACGAACACGCCGTCGGCGCCGAGTTGCATCATCATGGCTGCGTCGGCGGGGGTTGCTACGCCTCCTGCGGTGAAGAGGACGACGGGCAACTTGCCGGTTTTGGCTACTTCGAGCACGATGTCGTAGGGCGCGGCGAGTTCTTTGGCCTTGACGTAGAGCAAATCGGGGGAAACTGCGTAGAGCGCCTGAAGCTCAGCAATCTGTGACTTGATAGTGCGAATATGCTTGGTAGCTTCGGAAACGTCGCCGGTGCCGGCTTCACCCTTGGAGCGAATCATAGCGGCACCTTCGGCGATGCGGCGTAGTGCTTCGCCGAGATTGGTTGCACCGCAAACGAAAGGAACTTTGAAGTTCTGCTTATCGATGTGGTTGACGTAGTCAGCAGGGGATAGCACCTCTGATTCGTCGATGTAGTCGACTTTGAGCGCTTCGAGAACCTGCGCTTCAACAAAGTGACCGATGCGTGCCTTTGCCATCACGGGAATGGAAACGGCGTCGATGATGCCTTCAATCATGTCTGGGTCGGACATGCGTGCCACGCCGCCCTGTGCGCGAATATCTGCGGGAACTCGTTCGAGTGCCATGACGGCTACTGCGCCGGCATCCTCGGCAATTTTTGCCTGTTCTGGGGTGACGACGTCCATGATGACGCCGCCCTTGAGCATGTCTGCCAAGCCACGCTTGACGAGGGGGGATCCGGTTACTTCGTTGTTATTTTCAGTCATACCACCACAGTGCCGCTAAAAATTGGTCTAATAAAGAGCCAAAAAGCAATAAAAATTTTAGACCACCCGAGAGTGAACATCAGAAAAGACGACGACGCCCCGCCCGCCCTCGCGGTAGGTTGAGGATATGGCTCGCTCATCCACCTCGGCAGAACTGCCGCTCCAGATCAACAAAAATTCAACTGTTTCTCTGCCTTCTCAGATTGCGGAACAAATTCGCGCGCTCATTGTTAGCCAAACGTTAGCTGGAGGAGACTCCCTGCCCGCCACGCGCACGCTGGCGGCGCGGTTAGGTGTTTCGCGCGGTTCGGTGGTCGCTGCATATGAGCAGTTAGCGGGTGAAGGCTATGTGTCTACGGGAAAAGGCGGCACCACGGTGAGTGTGGCGTTTGATTCCTCCGCACCACCCCGACCCACGAGCCCCACAATGCCGGAACCGTCTCCTAGTCCGCGTGTCCGTCCCATTCCCAAAACTATGCCAACGAGACAGTTCATTGACCTGAGGCCGGGCATTCCCGACACCTCACAGCTGGCTACCTCGGCATGGCGATCGGCGTGGCGCCATACAGCTGCTCTCCCCGGTCGAACCCACCCGGCGGCTGGTTCCCCCGAACTTCAATATCAGCTTGCCGAGCACCTGCGGCTCATGCGGTCGGTGGTGCGCGAACCTGCCTCGATTATGGTGACTGCCGGTGCTCGTGACGCTTTCCGCCTGGTGCTCTCTGCCCTGCGACGGGAAATTCATGACCGCCCGCTACGCATTGCTGTGGAGAACCCCGGCTACCCTTCGTTACATCGAATTCCTGCGGCCTTTGACCATGAAATTATGCCGATTCCTGTAGATGATCACGGTCTGAATCCTGCCTATTTACCAGCAGAAAATCGCCCTGACCTCGTACTGGTTGCCCCCAGCCACCAGTACCCCCTGGGAGCCTCGATGCCTGTGGCGCGCCGTCTGGAACTGCTGAACTGGGCCGCAGAAAATGACGCCTTCATTGTGGAAGACGACTATGATTCGGAACTGCGCTACGTGGGCGATCCCCTCCCTGCCCTTGCAGCTCTTGCCCGCGATGCCGGCGAAAGTGCCGGTGCGCTCGACCGCGTCATTACCCTCGGGTCGTTCGCTAAAACTATTAGCCCCGGGCTGGGGCTGGGATTCATGATTGCGCCCGATGCGTTGACCGGTCCGCTGTGGGAACTGCGGGAAGATTTAGGCTCACCCGTCTCTGCCATGGTGCAGGACGCGATGGCTGAGTTTATGCTCGATGGCGGGGTGCGCCGCCACATCGGGCGGATGCGGAGGCTCTATAAGGGGCGCCGGAATCTGCTCCTGGACACGTTATCAACCGGGGATATGCCCGCCTGGGTGCAGGTGCTCCCCATGGATGGCGGTTTGCATGTGGTGCTGGAGTTCTCTGGCGATTATGCAACCGAGGCAGACGAGCGTGCAGTGTTAGAGATTCTGGAGGAGTCCGGCGTGAAAGCGGCCGCGCTGGGGGACTACTGGTCGCATACGGGAACCAGTGAAAAAGAACGAGCATTCGGTATTGTGGTGGGGTTTGGCGCCGCCAGCGATCGGGCGCTCCAACGCGGGCTCCTGTTGCTGATCTCGGCGCTTAAACGCAGGAGCTAAACCTCGCGGGGAGGTTCAGCTACCTGGGAGACTTCTACATGAGCTCATTGCCCGATGCTGTGTTGGGTGCAAGAGCCAACTAGCTTATGCCGAACGACGACGTCCCCACAGCAGTGCCGCGCCGCCGACTAGCAGTAGCAGACCGGCACCGGAGAGAACTGCAATGCTGGTTGCGCCGGTGTGGGCAAGCGCGGGGGCGGGAGCCGGCGCGGGAGTTGCAACAGCAGGAGCTGCCTGGGTAGGCGCAGGAGCTGGTGCGGCAGGGGTTTCAGTTACGGGAGCTGCCGGCTGAGTGGGCGCAGAAGTCTCATGAGCTACAGGCGCTGCAGGTTGCTCAGTTTCAACGGGGGCAGGGGCGGGCTGCTCAGTCTCAACGGGGGCAGGTGCAACGGCATCCGCGACGACGTCTACGGTGAGGGTTGCGCTGTCAGTGGTGCCATCGCCATAGGTTACGGTGATGGGCAGAACCAGCTGAAAGCCAGGTTGAACATCGGCAGGGGCAGTCACAATGAAATCGCGGCTATCGGGAGCGCGGGTAATGCTCCAGCCCTGAGGAATCTGACCGTTAGCTTCTGCCTGGGTCAGAATTTCGTCGCCAGTGTACTTGAGAGTGGTAGTTCCTCCGGGGGTGATGGTGCCTTTATCCCATGAGGGAGAGTACTTCTCGCTGTCGGATGTAGCTGCTGCAGCGCCGGTTACGGTCACAACGATGGAGGTTTTATCCACGCTGCCGTCCCCATAACCCACTGCTACTGGCACGGTGTACTCACCGGGTGCCAAATCTGCGGGAACGGTGAAGGAGAAAGACTTGTTGGCGTCGTCGTAGGAACCCTGCCAGCCTTCAGGCTTGGCGGCGAGAGCAACTGCAGGAACGGTAATGTTATCGCCGGTGTAAGCGGCAGTCCCGGTTCCACCTGCTGCAATGGTTATGGGAGCCCAGGAAGGATTGAACTGGTCTGCCGCGGTAGCTGCAGCGGCGTCTTTGACAGGTGCTTCTGCTGCAGGGGTGGACTCAGCGGGCGTAGCAGTTGCAGTGGGCTCTGCGGCGGTAGGAGCTGCGGGGGCCTCGAGAGCTACAGGAGTTTCTGCTGCAGCAGGAGCTTCGGTGGCTACGACGGTCTGCTCGGCAACGGGGGGTGCTGATTCAACCACGGTAGGTTCTGCGGTAGCGGTGGCAACTGGCGCGGCGGGCGTTTCTTCTGCCTGCGCAGGTGCCAAACCGATGACGCCGGCGGCGAGGACTGCGGTGGTTCCGAAGAGCGCTACGCCTGCTTTGCAGGTGCGGGCAGGGGAGAAAAGAGCTGATGTTTTCATCTGGGTTCCTTACTAGCTGATATGCGTGAATTGAGTATTTCAAAACCCAACTACTCTTATCTAAGTGGTTTATCCCACAAGGGGCAATATGTTTCTGGAAAAAGACTGAACTTTACGTTAAGAGAACCTGAAAAGACACATTTTGGCTTTTTATAAAACATTTCGACTGCCTGTGCCAGGCGGGAAAGCTAAGCTTCATAAATAAGCCCTCTACCTTTTAGACCATCAGCTTTCTTCGCTAGGGTAGAACCTGTGACTTCACCGCAAGATAATTTTTCAGAAACCCCCACTCCTTCAGACCGCTCTCGTGCACACGTCTCTTCCCCGCATGCGGGAGTTACGCCGCGCGTCCAGCCGGGAGATCAACAAGGTGCTCATCGTGCGCTCGCTATGCCAGCATTCGTTACCGCTGCGATTTACCTGATTTTTGGTCTGATCACCGTGTTCGTACAGGAGCCAACGCTGGGCACGCTGAAAATCCTGACCGGTGGTTTTTTGCTGGCGCTTGGGCTGGCGCAGGTATTTACCGCGCAGAAGATTCGATTTTTCGATGCCGCTGCTGGGCAATCGCTGACCTCGGCAGGTTTGGTGCTGGCGGGAGCTGCCGTTCTTCTTTTGCTCATTGCCCAGAGTGAATTCATGTTCATTGTGATTGTTGCCTTGGCGTTGGGGGTTGCGAGTATTCTGAAAATTTTGCTCGGTATGCGCACCAAACACATCTTGGACCTGGGGAAAGACTGGCAGCTTGAAGGTCTGGTTATGACTATTTCTGCCGTGGCGCTCGTCGTTATTGGCGAAATTGGCGATAAAGCAATCCTCGGCACCCTCGGTGGGGGAGCAATCATTGCCGGAGTATTTCTGCTCATTGGCGCGATTACGCTCCGGGGCAATCACACAAAAGCGCCCAACACCACAGATAATTAGCACCCGCCCCCGGCTCAACCCCTGCCCGAATTCAGGCGTGGCGCGTAGACTGGTACGGAACATGTTTCAGGAGGAGATTTAGTGGCTGAAAAGCGTCCGAGTGGTTTCAAAGAACAGGTAACCGCCCCGTTGATTATTGCAGCTGTTCTGGCAATCATCACTTTCTTGGGAACCTTTATTACCGCTACCGGCGGTACCAACAACCAACCCAACGTGCTTCTGGCGCTCACTTTCGCCGGCGGTGTCTTTGTGGTGACTTTGGTAGTGTGCGCCACGCTCATCCTGGTGGAAAAGCCTAACAGCCCCGAATTAGGTCAGGGCACCGGCATCAACCGCTCGTCCTCCAAGCTTTATGCTGAGGCAAAAGCACGCCGCGAGGCACAAGCTCGTCAGCAAAAAGCTGAAGACGCCGCTAACACTGGTGAGAAGGAATCCCGCCCCAAGCAGTAACGCAGGGACTAAGACCCGCCTTTAGATATGCACTACGTCCACGGTGACAGCTACATGTTCACCGTGGATTTTGCGTAATGCCTGAGCCACTGCACGCACTGTCTGCGGCACATTTGCCTGCGCAGTGGTGCCAATTCGTACCGAGATGCTGGTTACTTCGGAGCTCGCAGAGTCTAGGATTTTTTCATCGCGAATCTCCGAGGAACCTTCATCATTCTCAGCTACAGCAACACTACGGTGTGCCACGGCGTCCTCCTCCGCAGAAGGCAAAAAGTCTTCGATTACCGCGCGTACGCTCGATGCCGCGACCCCCACCGCGCGCACAATCTTGCTCGGTACATTGGCAGGAGGGTAGATGCGTGCCACACCCTCAGTCGCTAAAATGGCTTGCCGCAACGGCGAAAGCTCTGCGGAGTCCTCTGCGTCCTCGCCTGAACCAGGCCCAATTACCAGATGAGTGGAAGTCATTATTCGCCTGCTTCTAGAGGGCTGCCAAAAATATCCTGTACTTCAATGTCGATTGCTTCGATATTCAGCTCGCATACACGGTGAACCTCAGCTGTGATGAGTTCCCGCAGTCGATCTGTTACCTCAGCAATCACTGCACCGTAACGCACAGTAGCACTCACTTGAACAATAATCGGTGAAGTGGGCTCTTCAACATCGCCCACTAAACGGCAGCGACCAATAATGAGATTCTCCATAGAATCTGCAACGCCGCGGATTGCCGCAAGGATAGCGCCTTCGGTAATCGAGAAATTATCGACGTCGTACTCCGCACTTAAGGGGATGGAACGACCTGCCAAAGTCTCAAATACGAGGTTAGCCATGAGGTCATCAAGCCACGTCGTATCTTTTTTCTGAACGGCAACCTCTGTTGATACCAAATCAGCGCTGACCTGATCCACCCGTTTGAGGGCAGCAATCCGCTGAGAACATGAAGGGCACTCGTTGATATGCCGGGTGAGTTCGCGGTGCTCAGGGGTCTGCACCCCGTCTTGCTGGTCCTGCAACCACATGCTCAAAGTATCGAGGGTGGGTTCATCGTTATTCATTAGTTCCATCCCTCCATTCCTTTGACTAAAGCTGCACGTGCGCGCGCTAATCTTCCTCGTACGGTTCCTTCGGAAATCTTCAACGTTTCAGAAATTTCTTTATAAGTAGAGCCACCTATTTCACGCATGACCCATACCTGCTGCTGCTCTAGCGGCAATGTTTTGAGCAGCTCACTTAAATGAACAATCTGCGAGTCTGTAATGGCGTTATCCTCAGGGTTTATCCCAGGATGTGCGGTATTTGCCGCTGAATCTAAATCAACGGTTAACTTGCGGGTTCTCATCAGGTCAATAGCTTTACGACTGGTGAGAGTCATCAGCCAGCTTTTGACCTTCTCGGGATTCTGAAGAGTATCTATCTTCTCCCACGCTTTAATGAAAGTTTCTTGGAGTACGTCGTCAGTATCAGAGGCGCTACCGGTCAGCCTAATCGCATACGCTCGCATGAGAGGAGCATAGCGGCGAATCAGGCTCTGAAAAGCAGCTGAATCGCCGGTGGCAGCGCGTTCGCAAAGAATGGCGTCCGAGAGGTGAGAAACTTCGCGAGTAAAAGGTGCCACCCATCCCCTTTCCCTGAGTCGTGATAAGTGCACAGTACCGGCAGGTTAACCCTGCGATACGTATCTACACAATTTTTACATAGAGAGGGGAACTTATTTAATGGTTCGGGATGGTTTGAACAATTTTTATGTCTGATACCTTGACGCCAGCTGTGGTTTCTAGGGTCTGGCGAATTTTCTGTTTGACCTCGTTTTCAAGTTCTTGGGGTAGTTGCTCATCATCATGGATTTCCACGGGCAAAGCAACGGTGCGCTCGCTCGTACCCTCATCTATAACAATGATGATTTCGCGGGTCTGCCCCTCTGTCTCAATCTGAAACGGGAGCGGAGAGTTGATTTCTTGACCGGGATAGGGATGAGGAGAAGAAATATTGTGAGTGTTGTCGATAGCTAGGCTCGCTATTTGTGTGAGTGCCTGCGATGAGATGGTTGTGGTGCCACCAGCATGTTCGCTACGGCTCCTCGATGATTCGCTTTTAGGGAAGCGATAATCTATCAAACCGTTGCTCCTCAGGGGTTCATACTGCGAAGTTTAGGGTGACGGTACCTCTAATGAGGTAATTGGTCGAAGCGTCAAAAGGGTACCGTCACGAATAAGACGGGGGGTGGCACCGGGTTCCTCACGAAATTCTTAAAACTTTTTTAAAAATCTTTTCCGAGAGAAACCCCGGTGGACGACGCGCGGTGGCTAATTCCGCTCGAAACGGTTCAAGCGCATGGAGTTCAGCACTACGAAGACCGAGCTAAACGCCATTGCCGCAGCGGCAATCATGGGGTTGAGTAAGCCTGCAGCCGCCACAGGAATAGCGACAACGTTATAACCAAATGCCCAGAACAGGTTGGACTTAATCAACTTGAGGGTTGCTTTTGAAAGACGGATAGAAGTGGGGATTGATTCCAAATCAGAGCGCATGATGGTGAGGTCGGCGGCTTCCATCGCAACATCGGTGCCTGAACCCATCGCGATGCCGAGGTCTGCGCGAGCAAGAGCGGCGGCGTCGTTCACGCCATCACCCACCATTGCCACAACGCGTCCCTCGCTCTGAAGCTGCTTAATTTTCTCCACCTTGTCCTCAGGGGAGACGCCGGCGAAAACATCGTGCGGATCAATGCCCACCTGGGTGGCGACGGCGCGCGCAACCGGCTCGGCGTCGCCCGTCAAGAGAACCGGGCGTAATCCCTGGCCCTTGAGCTTTTCAATCGCTGAAATGGCGTCTGACTTAGGCGTATCTTGCAGGCAAAGCAATCCGGCTACATTACCGTCTAGTGCCACAATGACCGTGGTGAAGCCGCGCTCTTGCTGGGTGCGAAGTTTCCCCTGCTGGTCAGAAGTGAGTGAAATACCTTCGGCTTCCAAGAAGGACTGCTGACCTACCACTACGGTGTGGGTTGCACCGTCTAGCTCAACGTTGCCACGTACCCCGCCGCCGGGAGCGGACTCAAAGTTCTGTACAGCAGGGAGGGAGCCAGATTTTTGACCAAAAGTAGCGATAGCCTGCGCAATCGGGTGTTCCGAACGAGCTTCGACAGCCGCTGCCGCGCGAACCATTAAATTGCGGTTATCGGAGAATTCTACGGCGTCGACCACCTCAAGTTTTCCCTCGGTGACAGTACCGGTTTTATCCATAACGATAGTGTTCACCCCGCGCGTGTCTTCAAGAACCTGCGCCGAACGGATCAAAATACCGAGTTGCGAACCACGACTGGTACCGGCCAACAGTGCGGTAGGAGTTGCGAGCCCGAGCGCGCAGGGGCAGGCAATAACGATAACGGATACCGCTGCCACAAAAGCCGCATTAGTATCGCCAGTGAACACCCACCAGCCAACGAAAGTTGCAAGAGCAATAGCGATTACCACGGGTACGAAAACCGCTGAGATTCTATCTGCCAGACGGGCAATAGGCGCCTTGGTCGACTGCGCTTCAGCAACCATGCGGCCCATCTGTGCCAGCGTGGTTTCGGATCCCACCCGAGTTGCCTTCACCGTGAGCGCACCCGATGTATTAATCGTGGCGCCGGTAACGGTATCGCCCTCTGCCACCTCTACCGGCACAGATTCCCCGGTTAGCAGAGAAGTATCGATGGCGGAACGACCAGAAATGACGACGCCGTCGGTAGCGATTTTTTCGCCAGGACGAACGACGAACTCGTCGTCGGGCCGCAAATCTTTCACCGGGATACTAATTTCGCGACCATTCTGGATAACAGTGGCGTTCTTCGCCCCAAGATTCAGAAGCTTACGCAATGCCTCCGACGACTGCCGCTGAGTACGCGCCTCAATATAGCGACCAATCAGCAGAAACAGCGCAATCATGGTGGTCGAATCAAAATAAAGCAGATGATCCATGCCATGACCGCCCATCCCGGCGTGCACGGTCATCATCGGATCAGTAAGAAGCTGCCACAACGAGAAAAGATAACTCGACGCCACGCCTAAAGAAATGAGCGTGTCCATCGTAAAACTGCCGTGCCTCAAGTTGGTTAGAGCCGACTTGTGGAATGGCCAAGACGCCCACGTTGCCACCGGCAACGCCAACAATGCTACAACCCAGCCCCAGTGCGGAAACTGGAACGTGCTAAACATCGAAATCAGAAAAACCGGAACCGCAAAAACAAGCGTGAACCAAATGCGCTTGCGGAACGAAGAAAGAGACCGAAGACCAGTCTCTGCTTCTTCCTTATCCGCGGTGCCCTCGGCTGACTGAAGTTTCGCCTCATAACCGGCATTTTTCACGGTCTCAATAATTTGCTCATCAGAGACATTTGCCGGCACAATCACACGCGCCGACTCCAGGGGAAGGTTCACCGAAGGATCCACACCCTCGATCTTGCGCAACTTACGTTCCACGCGGCCAACACAGGATGCGCATGTCATCCCGCTAATATCGAGATTGAGGATGCGTTCAGATTCGGGGGCCTGGGTTTGCATGTGTGGATCCTTTCGTGAAGATTTGGCGGTGTGAATCGGGCGCCATGGGTATCACAGAACGCCTTAGCCCGTGCCCTGCCGCTGACGAACTGCCTTAGAAAACTCGCTACGGCGCTGGGGCGCCTTGCTCGTTAAGCGGCAGTTCGTTACAGCGCCCGTGGCGCCCAATTCCCAGCGCGAGCTACTGCTAGGGGGCAACGCCTACTTGACGAGCTCGTATCCGGCTTCGGCAATCGCAGCCTCAACCTTGGCGTCGTCCAGCTCTCCGTCGTGGTCGATGGTGATGGTGGACTGCCCATCCTTGACTACTTCTACGTTGACTTCGTTGACGTTTTCGATTTCTTGAACTTCTTCGGTGACGGATGCTGCGCAGTGTTCGCAGGTGAGTCCGGTGGCGTGTACAACGGTTGCTGACATGGTGTTTCTCCTTGGTTGTTGTATTTTTGGGGTGCTCCGCGCAGGTTAGCTGCGGAGAAGTCTTGAGATGGCGGCGGTGGCTTCGATGACCTTGTCTTGGACAATTTCTGGGTTGCCGGTATCGCGTGATTCGTTGGCGGCGTTGACGACGCAGTGGGCGATGTGTTCTTCGAGGAGCCCGATGGATACCGCGTGCATTGCCTTATTGATAGCGGAAATCTGGGTGAGGATGTCGATGCAGTATTTATCTTCATCAACCATTCGCTGAATCCCACGAACTTGGCCTTCGATGCGGCGGAGGCGTTTGAGATATGCCTCTTTGCTGGCGGAGTAGCCGTGATTGCCTTCGGCGCAGCAGTCGCAGGAATCGGGGACGATTGCGTCGGGAGATTCGATGGTCATTGTTGCCTTTCGTCGTTCTGTGTTAAACATATACCCCTAGGGGGTATATTTCAAGGGGTGATTTCGCATCGTTCATCTTTAAAACTAAGTCGAGTTACTTTTAGGGTTACGTTAGTGTTAAAGCATGGCTTCTTTTATCGAGGATTACGCCCTGCTTTCAGACATGAACACTGCCGCGCTCGTGTCTCGCGCAGGATCAATCGACTGGTTCTGCGCACCCCGCTTTGACTCGGGGGCAGTCTTCGCCTCCCTGTTGGGCGATCGCGAAAACGGACGTTGGCTTCTGGCACCCCTGGAATCAGTCAATCCTTCCCCTGTAGAAGAAGTCCGTACTGAACGCTCCTACCGCGAAAACACTTTTATCTTGCAAACCGTGTGGCACGTGGGCGAAGCGAGCGTGCGAGTCACAGATTTCATGCCCCTTGCCGGCGGAACCGCGATTGTTCGCAGTGTGGAAGGACTCACCGGCGAAGTCACCATGCTCCAAGAGCTAAACATGCGATTCGATAGTGGAAAGACGACGCCGTGGGTGACCCAGTATGACGGCCCCGCAGACTCCACCGGCGCTGTTGATGTCTCCCAATCCATGCTGGTAGGTATGGCAGGGCCTCACGCACTAGTCTTCCGCGGAGACACTATCCCAGAAGGTCAGTACGGCAACCACACCGATACCTTCACTGTTTCAGCAGGTCAGAACTACGTTTTTTCGCTGAATTATTTTGCTTCCAACCACAACCCGCCGGCACCCATCGACTACTCCACAGCCATCACCTACACCACCGCGCAGTGGACCGAATGGTCAGACCTCTATGTTCCGCCAGCCATTGCAGAGGCAACCGAAAACGAGATTTCAGCCACCCGCACCGTGCCGAATGAAGGGATAAGTGCCGAAAGCACGACGTCGTCCAGCATCGGACTCCCGTCGACAAATCGCGAAGGCGAAGCCATCACCAATACGCAGCTTCCCGAAATTGACCTTGCCACCTATCACGAGCTGGCGCAGACCGCTATGCATCCGATTGTGCCCAGCACCCCCGAGCAGATTCAAACGCAAAATGATGAGTCATACCGCGAAGCTCGCCTGCGCTCACTGCTGGTGCTACGCGCCCTGATTTCCCGCGAAACCGGCGGTTTGGTGGCGGCTGCAACGACGTCGCTGCCCGAAACTGTCGGTGGACGCCGCAACTGGGACTTCCGCTTTTCCTGGTTGCGCGATGTTGCCATGGCAATGGAAGTAACGCTTGCCCACGGTCACGAACGTGAAACTGCTCAGTTGCGTAACTGGATTATGCGGGCGGTGGCAAATAGCCCCTATAACCTACATTCGGTTTACGGCGTGGCGGGTGAGAAAGACGACTTGGAACGCCGTCTTGCCTTGCCAGGCTATGAAAATTCGCAGCCGGTTCGCGCAGGTAATGGCTCAGATGACCGCTTCCAGGGTGATGCGCTAGGGCAGGTGCTCGTCACTTTTGCGCATCTTCGCGAAAACGGTGTGGGAGAGGACCAACTGTCCTGGTCGCTTCAAAAAGCCCTCCTAAATTCGGCGTCTGAACGAATTGGCCAACCTGACCAGTCCATGTGGGAAATCAAGGGTGACCCCCATGTATTTACCCACTCACAGGCAATGCTCTGGGCGGCTTTCAATGCGGGAATTTCGGCGGTGCAAGAGCACGGGTTGGACGGCGACGTCGAACTCTGGGCTCAGTGCCGCGACCGGCTTGCAGAGGATATTCTTTCGCACGGTTTCAACACTGAACTGAACTCGTTTGTGCAAACCTACGGGGGTACGCACGTCGATGCTTCGCTGTTGCAACTGGCGCAAATAGGTATGGTGACATGGGACGACCCCCGCATGATGGGCACCGTCGCACGCATTGAACGCGAGCTTCAGCATGAATCGGGCATGATTTATCGTTATATCAACGTGCGTGGGTTTGACGGTTTCGAAGATCAAGATAACCTGCATTTTGCCGCATCCCTCTGGTTGGCGGAACACTACATTCGTTCAGGCAGAGAGGCTGACGGTCGTGCCCTTCTCGATACTGTCCTGAGTGCCGCTAACGATTTAGGTCTGATGAGCTCCGAGTATTCGTTCGTGGAAAATCGCCAGACGGGTAACTTCCCGCATACTCTGGCGCATATTGCGCTGGTGCGGGCGGTGCAGGCGCTGGGGATTTAGGAGTTTTTAGGCTGATTCTCGCGCGTATTTCGAGGCGCGAACGGCGCAAATCATCAACTGAACCTGATGGAAAACCATGAGCGGCAGAATCAGTAAACCTACTCCTGCGCCACCAAAAATGACGGCGGCCATCGGCAGCCCCGTCGCCAGCGACTTCTTTGTGCCACAGAACTGGATAGCTATGCAGTCTTCGCGAGTGAAGCCCAGCTTTTTGCCTGCAAACCCGGTGAACCAAAGCATGGCTTCAACCAGTGCGACCGCCAAAGCAACCAGGAAAATAATCTGCCACCAGCTCACGCGCGTCCAAATGCCGTCCACCATTCCTTCTGAAAACGCCGCATAAACAACCATCGCGATGGAGAGTCGATCTATCTGTTTGACCAGGTGATTCTTGGCAAATGACGCGGTGAAGCGGCGGGTCAGTTGCCCCAGGACGAAGGGCAACAAGAGTTGAATGGCGATATCGAGAAACACGTTGCCGCTAATTTTTATGCCGCCAGAACCCATCAGCAGCATGACCAGCAAAGGTGTAATTACAATTCCTAGCAGGTTCGATGCCGAGGCTGACACAATCGCACCGGGTACGTTTCCGCGGGCAATAGAGGTGAACGCTACCGATGACTGCACGGTGGAGGGCACCAGCATGAGGTACAGCAGACCCAGGTAAAGCTCGTTGCCCAGAAGGTATTTCAGCGGGAACAGCGCCAGCCCGACAAGGGGGAACACCAGGTAGGTAAAACTGAGGATTGTGGCGTGCAGCTTCCAATGTTTGAAACCGGCGACAGCCTCCTGCGGGGAAAGCCTCGCCCCGTAAAGAAAAAACAGGAAGGCGATAGCGATTTTAGTGGCGACCGAGAACCCTTCGGCGAAATCCCCGCGCGCAGGGAAAAAGATTGCAATCACCACGGCGGTGAGAATCAGCGCGATGAGCGGGTCTAGCTTCAATTGAGGAAGGCGAAAGGGCATGTACACCAGTGTATCGGTGTGGGGATTAGCTCCTTCGCGCGTTGAGGCGCAAGAAAGGGTCAACTTTTCGGCAAAAAAGTTGGCCCTTTCTTGCACCTCAACGCACAAAGAAGGATATTGGGAGAAAAGCTGAGAGGAAACATCATGAAAATTGCCGTCATCGGATCAAACAACGTCGATCTGATTTCCTACATCCACCGCATGCCAGAGCTCGGCGAAACCATCGAGGCACCCGATTTTCGTCTCGGATGCGGCGGCAAAGGCGCGAACCAGGCGGTTGCTGCCGCGCGTCTTGGCTCCGAAGTGCTGATGGTAACGCGCGTAGGTAACGACATTTTTGCCGAAAACACCATCGAAAACTTCCGCGCTAACGGTATCGACGACAAATACATCCTGCGCACCGAGGCAACCTCCGGCGTCGCGCCCATCTTCGTGGACGAAAAATCGAACAACTCAATTATCATCGTCAAGGGCGCTAACGCCCTGCTTTCGCGCGAGGATTTAGAGAACGCCCGCGAGGACATCGCCCAATGCCAGCTGATAGTGTTGCAACTCGAAATTTCGCTCGAAACTGTGTACGCGGTCGTCGAGTTGGGGGAGGAGCTAGGCATCCCCGTCCTGTTGAACCCTGCACCTGCAACCCCCGAACTTTCTCTTGAACGAGTGAAGGGTGTGGAGTTCATCGTGCCTAATGAGACTGAACTTTCATTACTTTCGGGAATGCCCGTGGAGAGCCTCGACGATATCTCGAACGCCGCGCACGTCCTCCTGAACGTAGGTATCAAGAACGTAATCGTGACGCTCGGCGCTCGCGGCGTGCTGTGGATTAGCCAGGAGGACGAGCGGCTCATCGAAGCAAGCAAAGTGGACGCCAAAGACACTACCGGCGCGGGCGACGCATTCATCGGCTGCTTCAGTCACAGCTGGATGAAAAATGGCGACATCGCTGAGGCAATCCGCGTGGCGAACGTGTACGCCGGCGATTCGGTGACCCGGCTAGGCACACAGACCTCCTACGCCACCGCTGCAGAGTTTGAGGAGAGGACGGGGGAGAGGGTTTAGGGGTACTGGCTGCGTACACTCAAAACGTTGAATGCTCGCTCAAAAAGATGAGCATTCAACCGAATGAGTGTACGTTTCCCTTCCGGCGCGTCCGGGACGAAATGAACATCTAGGTAGCTAAGACTGCGAATACCGTGTCCAAGGCATTCTCATGTTCGTCGTCGCAAATATAACCGCGTAGCCATAGTGTGCCATCCACGTTGCGGAGGTAGAACCCCTTGGGCACGTAGGGATCGGAGGAAAGTGGCGGTGTGGAGACATTCACCGCGGAATCTGGAGACTTATGTTGCCCCGTCAGCGCCGAGTTTCTACTGGTCGGCTGGGTGCGCCACGATAGGCGTAAATACGGTGCGAGCTCAAGAGGACATAATGCGAATCCACGTTCCCTGATGCGCCGATAGATTGCAGGCAAATTTGCAGGCTCAGTAAATCCCAGGTCCGCTACCGTGACTAGCTGAACCCGATATTTACCGGTCTTAGAGAAATCAAAAAACTTCGGTTCCAAAAGCGTTTGAGCGTGCGTATTGGGCTGAATTCCCGCTGATTCAAGACGTCTCGTTAGCGCTTCCGAGGTGAGCCCCTCTAATGTAACTGTAAAAGTATTCATGATCTCCTTCGGGGCTAAGTTGTAGGATAAGACCGCGGGTTCTACTTGATGACGGCGCTGGGACGACCGGCGGGTTGCACGCCGCGCGTCCAGTTAACTTTGCTTGGCGCAATCCCCGATAAGCACAGCCAAAGTGGCGTTCTGGGGTGCATTTTTACACTTCAGAACGCCACGTTGACTGTACTTTAGGGGTGAATGGCAGGACGCCAGAACCTAATTTTCCACTACAAGCTCCACCTCGAAACCCTCTGAATTTTCAAGGTAAAGGGCAGTATGCTCATCCCCGCCGGCATGCGGGTATTTTTCTGCGAACGATTCCTGCCAACCCCAACCAAGTGCATTTTGGCGGATTTCGTCCAGCTTTTTGCGGCTCCCAACATTTAGCGCCAGATGATTCATACCCGGATTAGAGCGGCACAGACCGCCCCGCACGTCCGGGGATTCTTCCAAAACAAGGTAGGAGCCATCCGTACCTTTCCACGAAATGCCCTTCTCCCACTCGGCGTCCACCCTTGCCCCTAATGCATTCATCAGCGGTGACCATTCGGCAAGGACACTCTCAAAATCAGCGGTCCACAGTTCCACGTGATGAACCATAACGCTCGATGCCACAGGCACACTATCCAAAGCGTTTTTCTGGTTGTTCACCCGTAAGATGTCCCCACGCAGTCGCGCCGCGTTGACCGCGTCGAAGGTCTGCCCGTCGTAGAAGAACTTTTCGCGTTCGATGCCTTCCATCGTAAAGCCGGCTGCTTCGGCGACCTTGCCCGACGCCGGATTATTTGTTCGCTACCCCAATTCCAGACGACGGAGCTGGGGCGAATTAAGTTCGCACAGTAGCTCAGTATCGACCAGAGTTGAATCAGAATCAGCTGAATATTCTCCTAACGCCCAATCGCATACCGCGCGCACTGCTATTTTCATGAGCCCGCGGCTCCGCACTAATGGCGCATTCCAGTAAGAAACCCAGCCGCGGTCCCACGCGCCGTCGTCATTGCGAGCAGTAAATTTAACGGCTACACAACCTGCAGGTTTTCCTCCATCGTCGAGACAGAAAACCGCATGATTCTCGGCGGGAAGATAGTGGTGCTGAATAAATTTTTCGGCATCGGCGAGAGAATCCAAAGCTGACATCTGGCGTTTCATATCAGAATTTTGCCGATAAATTTCAAGCAGAGCCTCGGCATCGTCCGGTCGCCACCACCGCAAAAACATGAAGAACCCCAATTCTGTCGAGTAACATGGCTTACATTATACGAATCCCCGCGATCTCTACCCCTAGATACAGCCAAAGTGGCGTTCTAGGGTGCATTTTTACACTTCAGAACCCCACTTTGACTAGCAGTTAGGGGTCGGGGGCTGACTCAGCCCTAAACCTCAACCACCATCGGTTCAGCCTTGTGCTTGTTCTTCTTCGCGATTGCGTAACCGGCAAAGGCTAGAGCCAAACCAACCGCGCACCATACCAGCAGGGTAATCCACTGGGGAGCCGTGTTGGCGTCCGGGAAGTAGCTGATGGAACGAAGCAAACGGGAAGGCACTAAATCGAGTGCTGGGAGTTCTGCCCCGCGCCATCCTCATGGGGCGGAGGCAGTGGCGAACCGCCGGTGTTCCAGAATCCGCGCATCTGCGGAGGAATCCAGCCGTTGAAGAGCGTATCGCCCACACGGCGGTCCCTCTCGCGTGCGGGAGGTTTCTGGTCGGTGACCACGATGCCGAAGTGGTTATTATTGCCCGGGCGCTCAGGGTAGGTCGCCATGAAATCACTTGCCTGTAGCGGATCAGCCCATGCCGCAGCAGGTTCAGCCGCAGGGATCATGGACAGTGGGTACGGCGGATTGAACTTAGGACGCCACACCAGACGGCCGGGTTCCGAACGATCGCGCAGTGCATGGGCACGCCACGTCGTCGCTGGATGAGACATATTCAAATTCGCAAGCCACGTAAAGAAACCATCCTCAAAGACGGCGCGGTTAGCCAGCTCGTCAGTATTAACCTCATTGACCAGGTACTTGCCTGCAGAAAGCACGCCCATGGTCTGCATAGCTCCGCCAGGAGCCAAGCGGAAACCAAAATTGTCTGCGGTGTACTCCTGTGCGCGTGAAAGCGTAGCACCCAGGTAAGGAATCTGCTGGAAAAAAGATGTAAAAATCAACCGGAAATAACCCACATGACCTGCGGCGATATGCCCTACCTCGTGACCAATAATGAACTTAAGGGCCTCAGGGTTACGCGCCTTGCCGCCGATTTCGAATAGGTCAGAGAAAACTACAATAAAACGACGGTGGCCGTGGCCAGAAGCGAACGCGTTAATCTGGCCGTTACCTACCACGACGTAGGCATCGGGCACACGGCGTAAACCTGCTGCACGGGCGGCATCTACCAGCATCTGGTACGCCTCAGGGAACTGCGTGGGTGAAATACGGACGCCGGTAATGCGCATCTGCGCGTACATCAGGGCTCGAACCCAAAAAATAGCTAGGGGCAGATAAAGACCAATCACTAACAACTGCTGAACAAGCTCACCGGGAGAGAACACATAGTCATCCACGGTAAAAATCGCGATAAACAAGGTAATCAGATAAAGAGCTCCAGCGAGGTACACAAAGAGCGTGACCATGTAGGCGGCTAGGAGCCAGGGAATTTCCCCCGGATGCCGTAGCGCGTTGATGAACTTGAACGGCAAGAGGCTCTGAAAGCGGAAAAGCCTGGGCTCAGGAAAGGGTGAGACCGGGTGCTGACGCATGTCCTCCGGTAGCCAGCCTTGCGAAAGATCATCCGGTAGAGGCTGGTGTAGATCTACAGAACCAAAGTTCTGCGGCCCAGATTGTCCAGGCTGCCCCTGCTGTTCCGGCTGCGGAGGGGGTGGCGGTGGGCCGGGTGGAAAATTGCCGTTGGGGGTGTCGCTCATGAACCATCCTTGATGATGACGGTTGTGATTCTTCTACACCAGCTTAGCCCCCAACGGGCTTTATTTTGTACTTCGTGAACCTTAGCCAGCTACGATAACTTCGGTTGCCTCAGCAATAGCCTTTTCTTCGTTGGTAGGAACAACCAGTACAGGAATCGCTGAATCTTCGGTAGAAATTAGGTGGGGCTCATCGCTGCGCACCTGGTTTGCTGCCATATCGAGCTTGATGCCCAAAGCACCCAAACGGCTCACGGTCAGCTCGCGGAACGGCGAGGAGTTTTCACCAATACCCGCGGTGAAAATCAGCGCCTGCATGCCGCCCACAGCAACATGGTAACCACCAATGTACTTAGCCAAGCGGTAGGACGCCATGTCCAAAGCTAGCTTGGCGCGCTCGTCGCCGCCCTCCATAGCTTCAACTACTGCACGCATGTCGTTGTTGCCCGCAATAGCTAGTAGGCCGGATTCTTTGTTGAGCATCTGGTCCATGCGCTCAGGAGTGAGCTCGGGGTCGCGCATCATCAGGTTGGTCAAAACTGAAGGATCAATATCGCCTGAACGAGTACCCATAATCAGACCGGCGAGGGGAGTGTAGCCCATAGAAGTATCCAGGCACTTGCCACCCTCAACAGCGGTAATGGACGCACCGTTACCCAGGTGAGCAACTACAGCGTTGAACTGATCGCGCTCCACACCGAGGTATTCAGCGGCAACACCGGTTACATAATCGTGGCTGGTGCCGTGCGCACCGTAGCGGCGAACGCCGTACTTCTCTACCAATTCCTCGGGCACAGCATAGCGGTACACGTACTCGGGCATGGTGGAGTGGAAAGCGTTATCGAAAACAGCAACCTGAGGCACACCGGGATAGGTTTCGGTAGCAGCCTTAATGCCCAAGACGTGCGCAGGGTTGTGCAAAGGAGCCAAAGGCGAAAGGTCGTCGATCTGCTGAAGCACCTGATCGTCGATCAATACAGGCTCAGTAAAGACGTCGCCGCCCTGGACTACACGGTGACCAATAGAGTCGATAGTCTTACCGTGCAAAGGCGTCTTGAGTTCCTCTGCCATGATGGCAAGCGCTGCAGTGTGGTCAGGAATTTTGGTTCCTACGTTTTCAATAAGGCCCTTGGCAATTACCTGGTTGCCTTCGCCTTGCTGATCGGTATCTCGAACCTGGTACTTTACGGATGAAGATCCGCAGTTGATAACAAGAACTAGCATGATACTTTCCTTTGTTTGGAGTGTGTCTGTTGAGAAGCCATACGCGGCGGTATTCTTTTGCCGCGGTCAGAGTTAGAGGGTCTGCGCCTGAATTGCCGTGATGGCTACGGTGTTGATGATGTCATCAACGGTGCAGCCACGGGAAAGGTCGTTCACAGGCTTACGCAGTCCCTGCAGGACCGGACCAACAGCCACAGCGCCGGAAGTCTGCTGCACAGCCTTGTAAGTGTTGTTGCCGGTGTTGAGGTCGGGGAAGATGAAGACTGACGCCTGGCCTGCCACCTCAGAATCGGGCATCTTGGAAGATGCGATGGACATGTTGGATGCGGCGTCGAACTGGATAGGACCTTCAACGGCGAAGTCGTGCTCTGAATTCTTGACAATTTCGGTTGCCTCGCGAACAACCTCGACATCCTCGCCAGCACCTGAGGAACCGGTGGAGTAGGAGAGCATGGCGACCTTGGGTTCAACACCGAACTGACGTGCGGTTTCTGCCGATGCACGGGCAATGTCTGCGAGCTGCTCGGCGTTGGGGTTGGGGTTCACAGCGCAGTCACCGAAGATTAGAACGCGGTCTTCCATGAGCATAAGGAACACAGAGGAAACAATCTTGACACCGGGGCGGGTCTTGACGAATTCCAGTGAGGGGCGGATAGTGTTGGCGGTGGTGTTGACAGCGCCGGAAACCATACCGTCCACGATGCCCTTGTACACGAGCATGGTGCCAAAGTACGAGGGATCGTCATGCATACGGGCACGAGCGGCTTCGATGGTGACGCCCTTGTGTGCACGCAACTCAGCGTAAGTGGAAGCGAAGTCTTCGACGTACTCATTGTTATCGAGGTCGATAATACGAATCGATGACTTGCCATCTTCACCGGTGGGTAGTGTGATGCCTTCGTTCTGGCAGATTTCGGCAATCTTTTCAGGGTTGCCCAACAACACCAAGTTGCAGAAGTCGCGGCGGGCGATAATTTCTGCTGCGCGTAGGATACGGACGTCGTAACCCTCAGGGAGCACGATGGTGCGACGGTCCGAGCGTGCCTTTTCGATGAGGTTGTGCAAGAAACGCAGGGGAGTCATCGACGCAGGGCGTTCGAGTTCCATACGTTCAAGCAACTCGCCGGCATCAACAGAGCGGGACCATTCGCCCAGGGCAGCCGCCACCTTACGGGGGTTGCCATTAGAGAGCGCGCTAGTAACGCGGGAAACTGCGCGTCCTGCTTTGAAAGTATCGAGGGGAGTATCGAAAACGGGGAAGGGCGAGCGCTCAATCAGCGAGCCAATGACCGAACCCGAAATGCTCTCAAAACCGCCGGTCAGCAACATGCCGGAAGGGGCAGGGAAGCTCGGTGAAAGTGCAGAGGCCAGCGATGCTACAACGACGTCGGCGCGGTCGCCGGGAACGATGACGAAGTCGCCGTCAGCAAACTGGTCGAGGAAGTTGCTGACAGTCATAGCAGCAATCTTCATGTCGTGAATGTCGCGGTTGAGCTTGTCGCTATTTACGCCTTCTGCGTTGAGATCAAGGGCATCTACTACTTCGCTGACCGAAGGGACAGCCAGCTCAGGAATCTCAGGGATAACGTACACAGGGCGCTGCGAAGGCCCACGTTTGACTGAGTTCAGCAACTCCTCGCGCTGCTCAGGTGCGCAGCGGTTCACGATAAGCGCCATGGTATCTACCTTGGCGCCGGTGAGTTCGGTGCGGGCAACATCTACTGCATTGACGGCATCGTTCACGGTGGAGTCCTGTGCGCCAATGATAGCCACTACGGGAATGCCTAGGTCACGGGCAAACTGTGCGTTGAGGTCAAACTCTACGGTTGCGGCGTTATGCGCCAGCAAGTCGGTTCCATCTACGATGATGACATCGCAGTTATCAGTCATCTCAGAGTAGACAGAAACCATCGTGGAGGACATTTCGTCATGCTTGCCTTCGGCCAGCAACTCGCGGCAGCGTTCTAGCGAAACACCGCCGCGCGCCTGAAGAGCGCTCAAGCCGAAATTACGGCGAATAAGCTGCAGCATGGGATCGTTAGCTTCTGAATCACCCTTGAAAATGGTGCGGAAGTAACCCACGCGGTCAGTTCGCTTAATCAGGGAGTCTGCCAGACCCAGGGCAACTAGGGATTTGCCTGAATTTTGGGTCATTGCGGAAAGGTAGATACCGGTAGTCATATGCGTTTCTACTTATCTTTGGGCTGGCACCCAGCTGTGCGTGGGTGGCGCGGCATTTGGCCGTGGCTACATGTGCGATTTTATGTGTTTTAGAGGCAGGTTTTGTACCGTATAGGGTGGTATGTCTGATAACTCACAGTGAATATCGAGTGTGAATCAGAAGGTAATTTTGACCCTTACCCTGTTCACAAGGCGATTTGAGCCGATAGGCTAAAAACATGTTATTTGCATTTTCTATTGCGCCCACAGGCGGCGGCCCCGAAGACGGTTCAGTACACAACGCGGTTGCAGATGCCGTGAAGATTGTTCAAGATTCGGGTTTGCCGAACGAAACTAACTCTATGTTCACCACTATCGAGGGTGAATGGGACGAGTGCATGGATGTCATCAAGCGCGCCACCTTTGCGGTCGCGAAGCACGGCCCGCGCGTCGCTCTGGTTTTGAAGGCAGACATCCGTCCCGGCCATGATTCCGGTGAGATTACAGGCAAGGTTGAACGCTTGAACAAGGCGCTGGAAGAGCGCGACTAGGGTTCTGGATTCTCTGTACCTTCGGAGTTTGTATCAAACTTTTAGCTGTCTACCAGGATTTTCGTAGTACAGCGGGGAAAGTTTGATACAAACTCTGTGGGGCTCTATTTGAGTGAATCCCAAAATGGTATTCTTTCGGTATGACTACTCAAATTGCCGTACGGTTACCCGATGACCTGGTTGAATTTCTCGATAAAACAGTTTCCCACGGTGATGCTCCTAGCCGAGCAGCAATAGTTACTGAAGCCCTCGAAGCAGAACGGCGCCGTCAAGCAGCTATCCACGACGTACGTCTGCTCGGAGAAGCCGGTACCGAAGACGACCTTGATGACCTGGTTGCGTGGAGCGCCCGGCAAAAGCCATGGGGCGACTAATGCGCGAAATATGCCTGGTTCATGTGGACAAAACTCGCCCCGCGCTCGTCTTGACTCGTGAGCCCACTCGCTTTGTGATGTCTAAAGTAACCATTGCCCCTATTACCTCAACTATTAAGGGGCTTTCGAGCGAAGTCATTTTGGACGCCCGCAATGGGCTCGACCACGAGTGTGCGGTATCGATTGATAATACATTGACGATTCCCGTCGCAGCGTTGGGGCGAACCGTCGGTTACCTTACCCCAGTGCAGGAGAAGCAACTGGCTAGAGCAGTGGTGTTTGCTTTTGATTTGAGTGTGCCGCTTTCAGGAAGCGAATAGAGAGCGTGTGTTAGGAAAGTTTAATACAAACTCGGCGGAGGTGGCGGGGTTACTGAAGGACGACGTCGCCGCGGAACATCCGCGCGGTCTGCAACGGCTGCCCGGGTTCGCCGTCGGGCACGCCCCAGGTGCCGCCGCATTCACCAAAGATACCTTCGTCCTGGAAGCCGAACTTTTCGTAGAATCTCTTGGCACGCTCGTTACCGCCGATGTACCAGAGGTAAGCCGGCTCGTCGTCTGCAAGCACCGCCCGCAAGAGCGCCTCACCTAGCCCCGTTCCGTGGGTAGACGCGCGGGTGTAGAGCTGGCTCAAATCGCGAGTTCCCGCTACCACCGGCACAACGGGCATCTCAGATTCCCACTCCTGGGGTCCTAAAGAAGACAGCGCCAGCCCGACGGGCGCGTCCCACTCAATATCAGCGCCTACAGCACAGGAAAGACCGCCCTGGCTTGTCCAACTGGGTACTTCGTAGGCGAGAAAACAGCGCACGCCGGGGCCATTGACCTCTTCCATGAATTCCTCAATGGATTCGTCTCTAGCAGCGCGGCGGCGCACCATAAACCCTGGATCTGCCATAGCTGAGTAGGTTTCCTCCATACAATCGTGCAGAAGATTCACGTACTTTTCGGCGTCGTCGGCAGATGCCGGTTCCAGCACGTACCGCCCGTTGCACACAAAACCCATAATTCTCCCTCTCATCTGCAAGTATCTAGTTCCACGCTAACCTGAAGTACCCTAGAAACCGTGGCTAAACGCAGAAAAACACCCAAGGTGCAACCAGAAAATAGCGCTCTTCAAGAGGGCAAATACGAGATTTCAACCGGAGTTGCCGAGCTGATTGCTGACGACTACACCTCCGACGGCTGGGTACTCGAAATCAATGGCATGGAATCGTCGCACGTAGTGGTGGGGTGTCCGCGCGAACTCGATTTTGAGTACATGCGCTGGTTGGTTGCTGTAGTCGAGGCGCACGTTGAAACCACGCTTGACCCCGATAAACTCCGCATCACCCACCTGGGCGGAGGTGCCTGTTCGATGGCGCGTTATCTCGCCGATGTTTACCCGAACTCCCGCAATACCGTGGTTGAGCTCGACGGCAAACTTGCCGAGCTGGTGCGCGAATGGTTCGAGCTGCCTAAAGCGCCGCGGGTCAAGATTCGTGTGGGGGAAGCTCGTGAAGTGACTGAGACGTTCGCGCCGTCCTCCCGGGACATTATTATTCGCGACGTTTTTGCCGGCTACGTGACCCCCACTCCGCTGACCACTCTGGAATTTACGCAGATAGTTTCTGAAGCGCTCTCGCCGGAGGGGCTTTACATCATTAACTGCGGCGACAACCGGGATCTGGCGGGCGCTCGCGCTGAAGCTGCTGCGATTGCTGAAGTTTTTGAGCATACCTGCGCTGTGGCCGATTCGGCGATGTTCAAGGGTCGACGTCGCGGTAACGTCATCATCGCTGGCTCTCATGCTCCGCTACCCGTGACGGGCGAGAACATCACAGCGCAGATTACCAAACGCCTTCTCGGTGGCGGCGTGCCCGCCCAATACAAGGACGACGCGTGGGTGCGAAACTTTGCTCGCGGCGCGCGTCCGCGTAGGGACGGCGTGGATCTCGTGGATTTGAAAGCTCTTGACGAAGACTTACGAAAGGGTGAGCAATGAGTAATTTATATGCCGGTAGTGAGGAATACGCCCACGAAATTTTCCGGCAGGACGCCGTGGGCCGTGTGGGCGCTGAGATTACGGTGCCCCAGGAGCAGGAGAGTGCGCTTTCTACTGCTTTGCGTTCTTATTTTGAGAGTTTGCAGAGCTCTTCTCCCGAGGACGCCGCCGTACGCGGTTATGCCTACATTTATTTTGACGGCGGAGCGAGCCTTTGCCTTTTGAGCGCCGAGTCCCTCACTCAGACGCCTATGCGCGTGGTGCTGGAATCGGCAGGAGAGGACGCCATGTCGTCCCTAGAAATAGCCGCTGAGAACTTGGTGGAGGTAGCCGAAGAAGCGTGCCCGGGTGCGAAATTTGCGTATGAGGAGTTGCCGGTTCGGTCTGCGAAGAGTTAAGAAAGAGGTTCGTTGCGTGGGTTTGCCTTTCCCGCGCGAGATACCAGAAAAGTTCACGAGGTACCGTTTTGAGACGATACCTCGTGAACTTTTCTAGTACTTCATATGAGGTACTCTTTCGAAAGAGTACGACCCTTGCGGAAATGTTCACCTGTGCAGATTAATTTCTGTCTGGTCTGTTTCTTTACAAAACCTCTCCATCCACGTACATCCATTCCCCGCTGACCCGTTCAAAACGCGAGTTCTCCCGCTGGACGCCGCGTACGCGCTTGTCCTCGGGCGTACCCGGCTGCGAGCGGTAGTGGGCGGCGAACTCGACCGTGCCTGTGGAGTCGAAGACGCCGCCTGAGGTAGCCAGAATGTCTAGGCGGTACCAGCACAAAGTAGGGTCTAACTCCAGTGACGCCGGGCGGGTGCTGGGGTGCCAAGTGGCGAGCAGATAAGGCTCGTTTCCCGTTGCAAAAGCAGTAAAGCGTGAGCGCATCAACGCTTCAGGGGTTGGAGCAGCGATGCCAGCGCCCTCGGCAAAAGCCTGGTGGAATCTACCGCAACATGCGCCGAAAATTTCGCCGGTTCCGCAGGGGCAGCGGTCATCGTGAGAGAGAATCAAGGGAGAAACCTTTCGAGAGGGAAACATGAAGCTCGTCATTCGCCCGTTCACCGCCGCCGATGCCGCGGTCACGCGCGCTATTTTCTACCAGTCTATTCACGAACTCGCTACTAACGATTATTCGCCGGCGCAGCTCGATGCCTGGGCGCCGGTTGACTATAACCTGCCGCAGTGGGCGGCTCAGCGTTCTAAAGCAGATACCTTTGTGGCTACCGTGGATGGTATTAGCGCGGGTTTTGCTGATCTCATTGAAGGCTCGGGACAGACCCTGTTGGGAGAGATTCTCATCGAGATGCTCTTTGTGCGCCCGCCTTATCAGGGGCAGGGGATTGCCAGCGCTCTGCTTGCCCAGGTGCAAGAAGAGGCAAGGACGCGTGGAGCCACCGCGCTCGTCGTCCAGGCTAGTAAAACGACGCGAGCTTTCTTTGAGCGGCACGGATTCAAAGTTAAGCAAGAAAACCAAGTGCCCCTTCGCGGTGAGGTGCTGACCAACTTTACGATGAAGAAGAAGCTA